>JAPXNL010000140.1:0-5945 GCA_033808535.1 Clostridia bacterium | reverse complement strand
GGCATAGCAAGTCCGCGCCGCGAAAGGTAGTCGAGCGCTGCGGGCGATGCCAACAGCTGAGCGTGGAAAAACCTGGCCGCTTCGCGGTTAATCTCTAAAATGCGGGTTTTTTTGACGCTGTGTTCGGCCTGCTTGTCCCCAGCGCGCTCGGGCAGAGTTATGCCCGCGCGTTTTGCAAGCAGCTCGACGGCACCCGCATAGTCGAGATTTTCAATTTTCCGTATAAACCAGATGACATCACCGCCCGCGCCGCAGCCGAAGCAGTAGAAAAAACCGCGCTCGGGCACGATGTGGAAAGACGGGGTTCTCTCGCTGTGAAACGGGCAAAGCCCCACGAATCCCGAACCGGAACGCTTTAGCGTTACATAGCCGGAAATAACATCGACTATGTCGTTCCGGAATTTTATTTCTTCAATTATTTCGCTTGGTATCAATTCTGCTCATCCTCTGAAAGGTTCCGGGATGAAAAGCTGCCTGTAGATATTGATTGCATATCGGTCTGTCATGCCCGATATATAGTCTGCGGCGGCGCGCGGCGCGCCTTCGGTGTTCGCTATCTGCACATATTCGGCAGGCATTTTTTCGGGATGGCTGACAAAATAATGATAAAGGGTTTCGAGCATAGCCTCCGCCTTGCCCTCCTCGCTCTTAGCTGCGGGGTTGAAATATACATTTTGATATAAGAACCCGTGCAGTTCGCTTGTGGCTGCGCCAACCTCGTCACCTATAGTTATATTACCCGCACGCTCGCTTTCGGTTACAATACTTTGCACCATTGTACTTATACGCTGGCTGGAGGTTACACCAAGCACCGCGCGGAGCCGCGCCGGTATCGAGTCGGGCGACAGGATTCCCGCACGGCAGGCGTCGTCAATGTCATGATTTATAAACGCGATGCGGTCGGCCTGCCGTACAACGCGGCCTTCAAGTGTTCCGGCATCGTCGTTGGTATGGCACAGAATGCCGTCGCGCACCTCGTATGTAAGGTTCAGCCGCTCGAGCACGTCGACCACACGCAGGCTTTGCTTATAGTGGGCATACTCCGGGTCAAAACAGCGCACCAGAACGCGCTCTCCTGCATGGCCGAACGGCGTATGGCCCAGATCGTGCCCCAGCGCGATCGCCTCGCACAAGTCTTCGTTCAGCCTCAGCGCGCGGGCTATGGTACGGGCGATCTGCATAACCTCGAGCGTATGCGTCAGCCGTGTGCGGTAATGATCCGCTTCGGGTGAAAGAAAGACCTGCGTTTTGTGCATCAGACGCCTGAACGCTTTTGAGTGGATAATTTTGTCCCTGTCGCGCTGAAATTCGGTGCGCAGGTCATCCTCTCTTACCGGCTGCTGCCTGCCCTTTGTGTTTTCCGTCAGAAAAGCGTTTTCCGCCAGCGTCCCGCGTTCGCGCAGATATATCATTTCCCGCGTTGTCATACTCCCGGAAATACCTCCCCGTATTTTTCACACTATAAATATAATATACTGCGAAATTATAAAAATACCTTTTTTCGTTTTGTTTTTTTACACAAACAGATGCTTTTATATACAAAAAAAATGCCGGGTGCATGCGCACCCGGTATTTCAAAATAAAATAATTCAATTTGAGTAAAGCAAATCCTCAACTATGTATTTGGCTGTGCACGGCGTGACAGCTCCGTCGCAGAGAATCTTTAGAATTTCTCTGGCAATCTCACGGTCACGAGTCACATCATACAAAAACTTTGTTTCCGTGCCGCCAAACCTGTCCATGCATACGATCAAAATACAATATTTTGTCACAGTTTCTGAATTTGGCTCATCGCACACGACAAAATCCAGATACTCAGAGTTCGGGGTGTCCAATGCTATGAGCCTGTATTCAAGAAAGAGCCTCACAGGTTCGCGAATCACCCGGAACAAGGTGTCTGCTCCTCTGCCTGCGACTGTGTCACGCTGATATGTCATAACAATAAACCCCCAATTTTTAATTTTTTTAGATCATTGTGTCTCGTGCTTGTATAAAATTATACCATTATTTCTCATAATTGTAAACCAAATATTGGTTACAAATTTCGACAAAATTATAATTGTAATTTATTAAAAATTTTAATTTTAATCGTTTTTCACATCATTATTTTAAAATAAGCCTTAATTTTGCTATAAAAAGGATATTACTATACATATTTTTGTCACTATATGTCATCATATGTCGTATTTGTTATATTTATAAATTATATTTGCGACTTTTTTACTAAAAAGGCAAAATATCGGGGTTGATTTTATAATTATTTATGTTATAATAAATATAAATTCATTTATAGCAATTTCAACGAAATTGAAAGGTGTCATTTTAGTGAAACCGATACGCCTAAATATAGACAAAAGGTCGTTGCGGATACTACAAGTCGGGGTTCCATTCGTAATAGCAGCGCTAATTTATGCAGCCTTGTATTTATTCTTCTCCGAAAGCGGTAGTTATTACATAATTATGAACATAGGAAAACAGCTTGTAGAACACGCGATGATGAGCCTTACGCTGCTTGTCGGCGGAGCACTGCTTTTCGATTACACAATCAGAAAAGAAAGAAACGATAAAAACTAATTCATTTGCACTGCGGTATGTGACTGTGAGTATGCAGCGCGGACAGGGGAGGCAGGCATCTCGCACTGACCGTTTTCCGGTTCCGCACGCGCATATCAGATCGCACAATCCGGCCGGTGCACAAAACATTAAATAATAAACGCCCCGTTGCTTTTGGGGCGTTTCAGTTTTATTGAAAAACATCGGCATAGTCAGGTATGCATTACCGCCTATGCCGTTTTGTTTTGAAAAGTTATTGAATTTTGCAATCTTCAGCCAAAAATGCGTTTTGTTTTTTCAACACTGTTTATTTCAGCAGACTGCCGGATGTTCTCTCTGTCGCATTCCATACTAAAATCGCAGCGGGCATGCTCAAATCCGGCATGTCTCCTCGTCCTTTGTCGCAATCAGGTTAATGCCTGGCACAATGAAGTCCGAGACCAGCACATCCCCGGTTTTCACCGGAGCTGTGGCGGTAATTGTTTTGATTATTTTCATTGCCTCGGAAAGCGAATCCTTTGGAATCGGGCGGTCGGTGCGCACCGGCAGCAGTTTATTTACCGCGCCTTTCAGCCGAACTGTTGAGGTCAGTGTCCGTTTCGGCGCGGTAAGCTCCTCGACAGCGTATGTTTCACCGCGCTTGCAGCTGTTGCCCTCGACTGCCGTGACGGTTTTCCCGTCATCGGACAATGTCGCCGTCAGTTCGCACCCCACCGGGCAAACTATACAGGTGAATTTCTTGGTTTTCGCCATATCTTATACCATGCGCCGGCGCGATCAATCTACGAGCCTTTCTTCGCGGCGGCGCCTGTCCTTTCAATCGGGTTTATCATAATCCGGATCTGTTTTTATATCGGCACGTTTATCATAAATCCGGGCCAGTTATTATGTCTGCGCGAAACTCGTAGCCCCTGCCGCGCCGGGTCAGTATCAGGCGCGTTCCCGACGCTGCTTCGAGCTTGTTTCGCAGGTAGCTTACATATACCTCGACGACATTAGTATTGTTCCCCGCTTCTCCGTCCCATACATGCTCTGCCAGCTCCTGCCGGCTGACCGTGCTGCCCCTGCGCTCGTACAAAAAGGAGAGTAGCCTGTACTCACGCTCGGTTAGCTTAATTTCGGTGCCGTTTATCTTCACGAGCCGGTTTTCGTGGTATAACATTACGCCCGGTTCCCTGTCCTGAGCCGGAATCTCGTGCGCCGGCGCATTTGCTTTATAATCCGCACAGCGCAGCGCGGCGGCTATGAATGCGTCAACCCGGAACGGGTATTTAAAATACCTGTTGTCAGAATACTTCCGGCTGCGCAGCTCAGTGTTACCCGATGTATCAACATATATATGCATCGCCGGCGTGTGTGACAATTCAGCCGCAGCGTCGCCCGAAGCTGCTGCTGTCACATGTATGCCCGCCTTTTCAAGTTCGAGCTGCAGCATACGCGCTGTCAGGGCGGCAAGTCGTCCGGGGGCGTGTGACAACAGGGCGTTCACAGCACAGCTTCCAGGTCGTCCAGCCTGACAACGGCTTCCGCATTGACAGCGCCGCCCGAGCGCAATGTGCGGAAGCAATAAATATCGTCAAGCTCGTTGCAGCTGCGGTAAACCCTGACTGTCTCGCCCAGCGGCGCTTCGGACAGATAGAACACCGTGACCGAAACCACGGTCTTGCCCTCCATTGACGGTATGAAACCGCAGAACATATCAAGGTAGCGGGTGTTGTTCATGTGTCTGTTGAGGTCAACCTCGCCGTAAGTCACCGTATGTTCGCCCGCCAGCGAGAGGATGACGTTCTGCGGGATTAAAATGCGCGGCGGCTGCTCCATTTCAAGCGGTTCGTCGTATCCGAATCCGAGCTTTATTTCGTCGGTGCGCAGCAGCTTATGGTTGCGCGTATCAATGAGCGCCCACAGCGAGGTCAGCTCAGCAATGGGACTGCCGTCCCGCAGGATGCGCCCGCAGCGCAGGAAGCTCATCGCTCTAGTTTTGCAAAGCCATGACTCGACAGTTATTTCGTCGAACAGGCGAAGCGGTCTGTATATGTTAAGGGTCAGCTTGCTGACAACAAATGCCTTGTTTTGATCACGCAATTCGTAAATAGTCGGCCCGTATATATGATGCTGCAGGTTTGCGGTTTCCTGAAGGTATTTCAGCACTGCAGACGGTGTGGCCACCTCATTTAAATCAAGATCATGTGAATTGACACGAAACTGTTCGATTTGCTTCATTTATACTGCCTATCCTGATGCTTTATTTTATGCTGATTCGGGGAGCATCAGCCTGCAGCCTCCGCTCCCCGGGTTTTGTAAAATATGCACCCGGTAAATTACAGTTTTCCGGCTGAACCGAGCACAGTCTGAATTTTATGTGCGACCATTTTCTTAACCTCGTCGCGTGCTACGCTGAGGTAGGTGCGGGGATCGAACACGTCGGGCTTGGCGGTGAGGACACGGCGGATGCCGGCTGTCATTGCCAGTCGGATGTCGGAGTCGATGTTGATCTTGCATACCGCCATGGACGCGGCTTTGCGAAGCATTTCCTCGGGTACTCCGAGCGCGCCTTCGAGCTTGCCGCCGCAGGCGTTTATCTCCTCAACGTATTCGGGTACGACGGACGAGGCGCCGTGCAGCACGATCGGGAATCCCGGCAGGCGGCGTCCGATCTCCTCAAGAATGTCAAATCTGAGCTGAGGCTTGGTCTTGAACTTATACGCGCCGTGGCTGGTTCCGATCGCGATCGCCAGCGAGTCGACGCCTGTGCGTTCCACAAATTCCTCCGCCTCTGCGGGGTCGGTGAACATGGCGTCGTGATCGGCAACTTTAACATCATCCTCTATACCGGCAAGCCTGCCAAGCTCGCCTTCGACAACCACGCCGTGCGCGTGCGCGTATTCAACTACCTTTTTGGTTATTGCAACGTTCTCATCAAAGCTGTAATGGGAGCCGTCGATCATTACGGAGGTGAATCCGTTGTCGACGCAGGCCTTGCATATTTCGAAATCCGCGCCGTGATCAAGGTGGAGCGCCATATCAATGCCTGTATCTTTAATCGCGGCTTCGGCCAACGCCATGAGGTAAGCGGGTTTGGCGTATTTGCGTGCGCCTGCGGAAACCTGCAGGATTACCGGGGACTTCAGCTCGGCGGCGGCTTCGGTGATTGCCTGTATGATCTCCATGTTGTTGATATTAAAAGCGCCGATCGCATAACCGCCGGCGTAGGCCTTTTTAAACATTTCCGTGGTCGTTACAAGAGCCATTTTTAATCTCCTTGCGTTTATTTACTAAAAACAATCAATTTTATTGTAACACTCGCACAAAGATAATTCAAGTCTAAATTTTTAATATATTATATATTGTTGGCGATTGCTGTCATAGAGGTATTTTAACGCGGCTAAAAA
>JAPXNL010000139.1:0-5953 GCA_033808535.1 Clostridia bacterium | reverse complement strand
CCTTCGGACTATCACGGCTAAGTAAACAATATACTGATTTTACTCGTACCTATCAACCCCTGCTGTCCCGGCTTAAGGATGACCCGTCAGAGATAACAGAAGGTAAGGCGCTGCCGATACTGCACAAGCTAGGATATGCGTATTTTGCTATTGCGACGAAAGACCCGATGCTTCCCCGGATGCTGCTGCCCGAATGGCCGGGAGATCAGGCGGCAATAATCATGCGAGACCTGCGAAGGATTCTTGAAACTGCTGCATGGGAGTATCTCAAAAACTTCAGTTAACTGAAAGTATTATAATTAAGAAAGGTATATCATGATAAATCATAACCTGTTTAAGTTTAAGCCAACGAAAGAGCTGGTTGCTGTGCTGCTGAACTACGTGTTTAAATAAACTTGAGATTATTCATCTTCGATTTCTTCGGCTTCATCGCCATCATCATGGAATGGAATTTTTTCAACGATTTCTCCATCTACAATATGGACTTCTGTTCCGACCCCCTCATACAATTCGAAATGGATCCAGATATCTGATCCGTCTTCGTTAAAGTAAATCGTCCCGCAGGGTTTCATTACGCCGCCACTCATGTCTCCGTGCCATACTTTCATGTCGGCGGCGCCATAGCTTTTTCCCTTGAAAGTGACTATGCCCAGAAGACTATCAACATAATATGGCTCACTTGTGTCATGCATAACATATTTTTTGATCCATTTATCGGCGTTTTTAAAGCCGCACCAATCCGGTGAACCCTCAGGAGGCTTCAAGACCGGTTCGTATTCTTTGGCCGATTTCGCCGCCTCGGCAATATCCTTTATAAGTCCAACGATTTGCTTCACATTGCTGCAACCGGTTGAAGACAGCAGAATAATAGCTGCAAGCAAGGTAATGATTGTTTTTTTCATAAACCCCTCCTGGCTATATTACTCCATAATCATGTCTGTATGCCATATGATAACATATGTTTTCATATAATGCTACTGTTTATTGATAAACCTCACATCGTTTATTTGGATTTCTGATGTCAGGCTTGCAGAGGTCAGGGTTTCATCATTTACAGCCATAGCCTCCCGGTTGCTCCCTTATGAGGAATTTTCAACGTTATAATTTAAACATATGCCGACAAAATCTATACCGCGCTTACGTTTTATTTGGCGCCGTACCATTCTGGTGCGGCGCTGTTTTTTGCCTTAAAGCTCATTGCGATATTCTGACCTGACACGGGCAAAAGCACCGTTTTTTATGCCGCCGAATTTTCCGGTACTGTTGCCTTTTCTTACATCATACAAGCATATAAATCTTTCGTGTTCGGGTGTGCAAATCAAATTATTAACAATATAATATTGTAATATCTGAAGAATCGTTATATAATTAACATAATATAGCTTTCAAAGCGGATAATATTACCCAAGGACACAGCAGATTTATGACCTCTGAAGTTAAAAATTCCAAAAACCACACCCCCCGCGCAATTGTTGCGCACGATCTTTCATGTTTTGGGCGCTGCGCGCTGACCGTAGTGATACCCGTGCTTGCGGCGTCTGGCGTGCAGCCTGTGCCGTTGCCGACTGCGCTGATGTCCACCCACACCGGCGGTTTCACGGGCTTTTCGATGCTCGACACAACCGCCGAAATGCGCGCAATCCTGTCACACTGGGACACGCTCGGGCTGACTTTCGACGCCGTTTACTCCGGCTTTCTGGGAAGCGCAGAGCAGACCGGTATTATCACGGACGCACTGGAGCGATTCGGCAAGCATTCGCTGAAGCTCGTCGACCCGGTGCTGGGCGACGACGGCAGGCTCTACTCCACAATCACGCCCGAGCTCGTCGAGGGAATGCGTGGACTTGCAAGGCACGCCGACCTTATCACCCCGAACATAACCGAGGCATACCTCCTGCTCGGCGGCAACCCTGCCGCTGCGCTCCGCACACATACCGAAAATGAGCTTTTTGAGCTGGCAGAATCGCTGTCACAGCGTTTTACGCCTTCAGTTGTAATCACCGGCGCCGATACCGGCGGCGGCACAATCTCAACCGTATGCTTTGACGAAAGCAGATTTTCACTTATAACCCGCCCGCATATCAGCGGTGCGTTTCCCGGCACCGGCGACCTTTTTGCCTCCGTGCTGCTGTGCAGGCTGCTTGCCGGTTCGAGCCTGCGCGACGCCGCCGATGTCGCCTCCGATTTCGTACGCGATACGATAGCGGACACAATGGATGCCGGCACCCCGCCGCGCGAGGGCGTATTGCTCGAGCGCCGGCTTCACCTTCTTTCTGCAAATTCGTGATATACAAATCCGTGATAATGGGAAAATAAAAATATATGAAAAATAAACACCTGCGCAATATAATTCTTTCAGCCGTATTTGCCGCTATGATCTGCGTCGCAACCGCATTTCTGCCGAAAATTGAAATCGGTACAGGCGGATATGTACACATCGGCGATACGTTTATTTACCTTGCCGCAAGCATGCTTCCCCTGCCCTATGTAATGCTCGCAGGCGCGGTTGGCGCTTCGCTTGCAGACGTTCTGGCGGGTTATCCGGTGTGGGCTCCCGCTACGTTTGCCATCAAAGCGCTC
Organism: Clostridia bacterium; assembly: GCA_033808535.1. GTDB lineage: Bacteria > Bacillota > Clostridia > Oscillospirales > CAG-272 > DTU078. The sequence goes on along the minus strand of JAPXNL010000139.1, from coordinate 3,373 downwards.
ATGGCGCTCCCCTTTTCCTCCTCGGGCGCGAAATTCATCACCGCACGTAACGCCGCCGCTTCAGTCGGCGCGGGTTTGATCTGCACCGCCGGCTATTACCTTTTTGAATCGGTGTTTATATCAAGCTTTGCCGCCGCACTTGCTTCGGCACCGTTTAATCTTATCCAGGGGCTTGCCAGCATGGTGCTCTATCTTGTTGTGGGATATGCGTTTGACAGGCTGAATCTCAAGACCCGGCTCGCACCGTGACGCGATAATTGTGCAGACGGCATATGTTCAGAGATGATTATATTTGAGATAAAGGAGGATTTATTGTGTTTCAGTTTAAAGTGATAAATCCATCGGAGCTTTGCGAAAACACATTTAACCTGATCGGCGACGAATGGATGCTGATCGGAGCGGCTAAACCCGACGGCACATTCAACATGATGACCGCCTCGTGGGGCATGATGGGCATTATGTGGGGCAAGCCTGCGATAAACTGCCTTGTGCGCAACACGCGCTACACATTTGAGTTCACAGAGGCGTCGGACCGCGCTGCGTTCTCATTTTTCGGGGACGACTGCAGGGCTCAGCTCGGCCGGCTCGGTTCAAAGAGCGGGCGCGAGATTGATAAAATGAACGACTCGGGACTGACTCCCATAGTCGAAGACGGCGCCGTCTGGTTTTCTGAGGCACGTCTCGTGCTAATCGGACGCAAGCTTTATGCCCATGACGTGACGCCGGCGGAGTTTAAGGTGCCCGGCCTTTGCGAATCTGTCTATCCAAAGCGCGATTACCACCGCATATATACTTATGAAATTGAAAAAATACTGATTAAGGACAGGTAAAAAAATGAAAATCAGACCACCTGCAATACCGCTCGCAAATGTTGACCCGTATTTCTCGCTGTGGTCGATATCAAACGAGCTCAACGACTCGACGGTGTGCCACTGGACCGGCAGCCCGAACACCCTGATTGGAATTGTGACGGTTGACAAAAAGGAATACTGCTTCATGGGCAACGCGGGCGAGCTCGGCATCCCGAAAATCAAGCAGGTCTCGTTTGATTTCGACGCGATGTCGACGTACTACGTCTTTGAAAGCGACGAAATAACGCTTGAAGTGATCTTCACTTCACCATTGCCGCTCGATGTCCCCAAACTTTATTCCACGCCGATCACATATGTCAGCATTCGCTATAACTCTGCTGACGGCAGCGATCACGAAGTGTCGGTGTCTATATCGGCATCCGAGGAGCTTTGCCTTGACAAAGCCGGTCAGAGCCCGGTTGTCACCGAAAAAGCCGTTATTAAAGGTCTGACAGCCATCAGCATAGGCAATTCGGTTCAGAAACCGCTGAACCGCAGCGGCGACGACCTGCGCATCGACTGGGGCAGATTCTACCTTGCCGCTGCCGGCAACCACAGCGCGGACAACTGGCAGCTGCCCGCAAAGGGAGATAAGCCGGGCATGACGATGATCCGCGTCACGGCGACGCTGGACGAGGATAACGACGCGCTGTTCATGCTCGCATACGACGACGGCGGCGCAAGCATTGAATATTTCGGCGAGACGCTCGGCTCTGTCTGGAACGCCGAGGGCGAGACCATCGGCGATGCGCTCATCGGTGCGGCAAAAAACTATGACGATATATTACGCACATGTGTGGTGTTTTCCGAAGAGCTATATAACGATGCCTGCCAGGCGGGCGGAGAGGAATATGCAGAGCTGCTCTCGCTTGCGTACAGGCAGGTCTGCGCCGCGCATAAACTTGTGCTCGACAAAAACGGGGAGCTGCTCTATATCTCAAAGGAATGCTTCTCCAACGGCTGCGCCGCGACTGTGGATGTCAGCTACCCGTCCATGCCGATGTTTTTAATCTACAATCCCGAGCTTGTCAATGCGATGGCGCGCCCGATTTTCAAATATGCAGGCTCCGACAAGTGGCCTTTCGATTTTGCACCGCACGATGCAGGCCAGTACCCGCTGGTCAACGGGCAGGTTTACTCGAACGGCACCGACCCGCGCTGGCAGATGCCGGTCGAGGAGTGCGGCAACATGATTATAATGGTGACCGCCGCCGCCATAGCGTCGATGGACTTCACATTTGCCGAACAGCATATGCCGACCCTCTCAAAGTGGGTTGAATACCTTGTCAAGTTCGGCGCCGACCCGGATAATCAGCTTTGCACCGACGACTTCTCAGGTCATATGGCGCACAACGTGAACCTGTCCGCAAAGGCAATCATGGGCATCGCCTGCTACGGTCTGCTCTGCTACATGCTAGGCGATTCCGAGAATGCAGACAAGTACGGCGAGCTTGCCGGCGAGATGGGCAAGTCGTGGGCGGAGCGTGCGGCAAACGAAGACGGCAGCCTGCGGCTGGGTTTTGACCTGCCGGGATCATTCTCGCTCAAATACAACACCATCTGGGATAAGCTGTTCGGTTTCGGCGTATTCCCCAAATCGGTGATAAATTCCGAGCTTTACAGCTATCGGTTCCGTGAAAATCCCTACGGCGTGCCGCTCGATAACCGCGCGACGTTTACAAAATCCGACTGGCTGGTCTGGACCGCCGCGCTGCACGACTCGCGTGAGAATTTTGCGCGCATGATCTCGCCGCTTTGGAAGATGTACAACTACACTCCCTCCAGAGTGCCGATGACCGACTGGTACGATACCATAACATCGCTGAAGGTGGGCTTCCAGCACCGCACCGTGCAGGGTGGACTGTTCATCAGACTGCTTGACTATCTGGAGATTCTAAGCTGACCGCTATATCAGTTTCCGGGACGCCGCACGCATAATATGGGCGGCGTCCCCCGCGGCGCAGGTGTATTGTGCCGCGTTATTCAGTAATTTACTTTAAGATTTTAAAAAATTATATTCCGGAGAGATTGTAATGTCGTCAGAAGTACTTTTCGCCTCGGTTGCTTATGCACGTTATGAAGAAAGCCAGACGCTGCCCGCGAAATTTGATCGGCTGCTTGCGGCATCCAGTCTGGGAGCGCGCGTCAAAGACAAATCCGTTGCCATAAAAATGCACGTCGGGTGCGGAACAAGCTATTCGACCATCCATCCGGTGTTTGTGCGCAAGCTTGTCAATTATGTAAAAGAGCACGGCGGCAACTGCTTTGTCACCGACCACTACATTGCCGGACGCAATCCCGGCATGCGCGGATACACCGAGGAGTCGATAGGATGCCCGGTGCTCGACGCCTGCGGTTACTTCGGTAAATACTATTATACAAAAGAAGTGGATTTCCGCACGCTCAAACATGTTGACATAGCCGGTCTGATCCATGACGCGGATTTCATGATCGATTTTTCTCACGTAAAGGGTCACGGCGCCTGCGGCTACGGCGGTGCATGCAAAAACATCGCGATGGGC
>JAPXNL010000138.1:0-6211 GCA_033808535.1 Clostridia bacterium | reverse complement strand
GCTTCAGCGCGCGGTCAAGCAACATCTTAAAGATATTCATTGCAACCTCCGCAGAAAATTTATATAAAACGCAACTTAGCCGAACAGTGCGGGCGCAACGGCTTCCGCGCCCCCGAATTTTCGCTCTGCCTGCGCGCCGACCGCGACCGCAAGGCAGGCGTCGGCGCGGTCGAACCGCCCCGCTTTGACCCGATCGGGCAAAAACCCGATGAACAGCTCGCTGCCCGACGCTCCCCGCGCCGGTATCAGGCGCACCCGCCGCATCGCCTCCGGCGGCAACTCCGCGACAAGCGAGGTGTCGCCGGTGGAAAACAGCCTGCGCAGCACGTCCGGCAGCAATGGCTCGAGCGTCGCGTATGAGGTGACAATCACAGCCGAGCCGCCCAGCGGTTCGCGCAGCAGGTTGCCGCTGTCGGTCAGCGCCGAAAACGTTATGCTGCGCCCGTCGTACTCCGCCTCGACCTCGATTTCGGGCACGATCCTGCGCTTAGCCGCCGCGCGCGCCGTCACAACCGCGGCAGCTCCGAATATCGCCGCGATCGCCGCCGTCCAGGCGAACGGGATGCGCGTCGGCAGCGCGTCGAGATTCACCTCGCCCACCGCGCCGCGCAGGTTGCTTAGCGCCAGGTACGCCGCGGTCACGGCGCCGCCGAGCAGCAGTCCTGTGATGTTGAAAACCGCGGTAGTCAGCAGGATCGGGCGCCCGAACGCGGTGTAGCACATCAGCGCGGACACTGCGGCGCCGATGACAAGCCCGATAATAGCGTTGCCGCCTAAAAAGACCGAGGCAACGCCGTATGCCGCCCCGAAGCAGGCAGCCAGCGTCAGCGCGGACAGCTTTGCCGACCTGCGCAGGATTTTGCCGGTCAGGCACAGCGTGAGAAAATCCATCGAGAAGTTGATTAAAAACAGCACGTCGCCGTATATAATACGTTCCGCCGCAGACCACTCCCTTCCGCTGTGTCCCGTTCCGATTATAACATTTATATGCGGAAAATCCGGTCGAATGCACGGCGCGTAAAATGTGATTATATACAGTAGGACGGAGCGGGCAATCGCAGGAAATGGGCGATGGAAACGCATTATAGCAGGAAATAATATAACGAGCTGGACGTTGTGATTATAAATATTTTTTGCAGGGAGCTTTTTGAAAAAAGCGGAGCTTTAATAAAGCTCTCTACACCCCCGCAGACTTCTAAACCTAATGATGTTTGTTTATTGTTGTACCGATGATTTATCAGCATGCAAATTTTGCCACCGTCCGACGTCATTTGCTTGGGAATTACGGTGGGACCCTTACCCAAACCTGCGGCTTGGGAGACCGTAGGGAGATGCCGACGGAGCAGAAGCTTTAACTGTTTGAGATACCGCCGGTGGTGTCCGGCGGTATCTTTACCTATTGAGTCTTTTCATGACTGTTACAACCGCTCTCATGCTCGGGTGAAAATAACATTATAAAAGCGGCATCCCCCGAAGGGAATGCCGCTTTCAGCATGTATTGCTTATATTATTATTACTTATCTCTTTTTGCGGGATACGATATACGCACCGGCTGCGGCTGTGCAGGCTACGAGGATAGCGACAGCAGCGAAGTCAGCGGTCGCGGGAGCTGTGGTCTCCTCAGCAGGTGTTTCAGCAGGAGTCTCAGCGGGAGTCTCAGCGGGTGTTTCCTCAGCAGGAGCTTCGGGCTCGGGTGCCGGCTTGGCAGCGAGTGTGAGAACGCCCCATCCGCCGTAGTCATAGCCGTTGGCAGGCAGGTTCTCGGTAATGTAGCCCCAGCAAATCTGCTTTGTGAAGCCGACGGTGCCGTCGTTGGCGTCGCTGTCATGGATAACGAGCGAGAAGCCGAGCTTCATGTTCTCGGTCGGACCGGTGAAAGCGTCGGTCAGACCTTCCTTGAGAGCAGTCCACGGAACTGCAACTTCAACGATAAAGCCGGTAGCGGTGGTAGAAGAAGCAATCTTGCCGCCCTCGATATCAACGACAAACTGCGAACCGGAAGCGATATCGCCGTAGCGGTCGGCCAGATGTCCGCCGACAGCGCCGTCACCGTTACCAACGGTGTAGAAAATGTGGTGGTGAACTCCGTCGGGGTTGACCGAATTGGCGGAAGAACCGTCGTCGGCAGGCATCAGGAACACGAGCGTACCGTCGGTGATGTACGGTTCGCTAGAGTTGCCGTTGAGGTTGACAACGTCGTCTTTTCTTGCTTCAAGTATGTAGAGATAATTTTCATCCCACATAACTTTGAACATGTCGGAAAAGTCCGAGTCGTTGCGCTCAGTTTCCCATGCGCCCTGATACAGAGCGTAGCCCTTCTCCTCGAGCGGGTCGCCGTTGAGCGGCACGTTGATTGCCGGAGCGGCATCCCATTCGCTGCCTGTTACGGTACCGTCGATGGTGGGTGTGCCATATGCAGCAGTTACGGAAACTTCCTCGTTCCAATAATCATAGGCAAGCGCGGGAAGTGCAAAAGTAGCCATCAGCAGGATAGCCGATAGCATGCAAAGTAGCTTTTTCATCAACTTTTAAGATCCCCCTTTTTAAAGTTACATATGCATATTATCACTTTTATTTGCGAATTTCAATAGAAATATTGACGTTTATATAACATTTGATGTGTTTCTGCAATTAGCACAAAAACAAATATCGTTTATTGTGCGAAACGACGAACCTAAATGAAGAAAAGTAGTAAAATATATGAAAAAAGTATCATGCTAAAATTACCTGTGTAATGTGGTGTAAAGCATTTTTATAGTTTTTATTTATGATTATTATTTGAAAAAAGTATTAAACGCTTAAGCAGCTATCGCGGCGGCTGCATTATTTGGAATATACAGGTTCATGCCAATAAAAGTGAATATTTATACATAAACTTTTGCCTGTTTTTCGCGTCCCCTCGGTTTGATTTATGCAAAATCATCTGATTGGTGCATCTACAAATTTACCGGTTCCGAGCTGACTTAGCATATCATGATATTCGCTTGTTATATCAGGATAAAGTTTCCAATTTATATCCTGATCGTCACCCTGATGTCTCGGCGCAATATGCCAGTGTGAGTGAAAAACATCCTGCTGAGCAGCTTTACCATTGCTTGATATAATCTGCACAGCGTCAATGCCCAGTTTCCGGTATAAAGATCCACCACATATTTCAGAGTTGACATCACTTCGCAAAGCACATCAACCGGAATGTCGAGTATATTCTCATAGTGAGCCTTTGGCATGACAAGAGTATGCCATTTATTCATCGGGTGAATATTTAATTTTGCGCATGTATGTTCCGTTTCGGCAACCATCCAGGATCGGGCTTCATGCCTTCCGATCTTGCAAAAAATGCAGTCTTTCACTTTACCACTCCCTTGTTTAGCTATAACTGCGGCACGCGCTTCGCAATAACGGTTGCGACAGCAGTCCGACTACACGCAGAGCTTTGCGAAAAGCCCGTCGCCTTTGAGTGCGGCTTCTGCTGCAAGCGCGTCGGCGCGGCTTTCGAACAGGCCGAACACCGCCGACCCGCTCCCGCTCATCAGTGACGCCGCCGCTCCGAGCGAAGCGAACCGCTCCTTGAGCCGGGCGGCATGCGGCGCGATGTCCTCAAACCGGTTGAAAAGTCCCGCACAGAACGCATCGCGGTCGCCTGACCGTAGCGCCGCAAGGAAATCGCCGGGGTCGCGGGGCTCGTATTGCAGCCGGTCGAGCGCGGCATAGGCGCGCCCGGTATGAACCGGCTCGCGCGGTACTGCGATTACAATGAAAAACTCTGGCGGCTCGGGGCACAGGCCGAGCACATCGCCGATGCCCGACGCCGTCGCCGTGCCGCCCGAAACGCAGAACGGCACGTCGGCGCCAAGCCCGCGACCGGCTTCGCGCAGCTTTATTATCGGGATAGGGTTGCCGTGCAGCAGGTTAAGCCCGCGCAGCACTGCTCCCGCGTCGGAGCTTCCGCCGCCCAGTCCCGCTCCTGCCGGAATGCGCTTGATAAGCCGGATATGCACGCCGCCGCCGGCTGAGGGCTTGTATTCCCGCACGCACGAAAAAAACGCCGATGCGGCGCGGTAGGCAAGATTATCCTCGCCGCAGGGCATATCGAAGGTATAGGATGCGATATCCGGCTCCGTTTCGCACTCAAGCGTGATACCCGCCGGGGTCAGCTCAAGCTCGACAACGTCGCACAGACCGGCTGAGTGCATTACAGTGAATATATTGTGATAACCGTCGTCCCGCCTGCCCATGACCTCCAGCCACAGGTTGAGCTTAGCGGGCGCTTCGAGCGTTATTTTATCCATAGCCATTATCTCGCCAGCCTCAGCAGGATGTTTTTCCTGATTGCCACCGCGCGGAACCGGCACATCTCCTGACAGCAGTAGCATTGGATGCATTTATTATGCGCTATGTGCGCCTTTTTATCAACAATCGTGATTGTATGGGCGGGGCAGCTTTCGGCGCAGACCCCGCATCCGACGCAAAGTTTTTTGTTTATATGTGGCCTGGGCTTCAGAAACGCGAGCAAGCGAAAAATTATATGTTCGTGCTTGGTATCGGGATGTTTAATCTTCGCCGGTTTGAACGCCGACAGCGGCTCGGCGCCGACAACGGTCAAAGCCGATGCGTTTTTGGCGCACAGCCCGCGCGATTTCGCCTCCGCCGTCGTCGCGACACTGCCCTCCAGCCCGAGCAGGTATTCGCAGGCGACGTCGACGCCAAACGGATTGCGCCCGGTTATAATACAGCCGAAAGGTTTGGGTCTGCCGCCCGTCGGTCCGTTGCCCTCCATGCCCACAATGCCGTCGACGATGTTTATCATCGGGCATATGCCCGCAACCGTCAGGCAGAGATCGACAAGATAATTTGCAAAGCTGACCGGGTTGGGGAACCGCGCGTGCATCGAGATTTTATCCGAGCCCGCGACAAGCCCGAACAGGTTTTTGACCGCCGCCGTCATCTGCATCAGCGAGTGCGTCTTGAGCTTGCAGATGTTGACGATGACCTCCGCGTCGGCGGCAGGCGCGATGAGCTCGAACATTTTTGAAACTTTCGCGCCGGGCGCATGTGCGGTCTTGACAGCGGTGTCAAAATTCAGCACAGCGCCGGTGCGTTCCGCCGCGCCCGCGATCCCCGTGGAGTTATACGCCGCGCGCAAAAGCGCCGGCTGATACGGACCGCCGGGGCTTTCCGCAATTGTCACGGAGGCGGGCGAGAATCCGCCAATAACGCGAATTGCCGCCTCCACAACCGCGGGATGCGTGGTTGCCATGCGGTCGGGCGACATTGCCATGATAAGATTAGGCTTCACGACCACGCGCCTGCCGGCGAAAAATCCGGGCTCGATGCCCAGCGCCTCAAACTGAGCGCTCAAAACCGCCGCGATTTCGTCCGTGTTGTAATTTTCACAGCGCGATACCGCTACCGGGGCAGACGGGTCGGTGTTTAAACAAATATCATCACACATATTGCCATTATATCACAGGCTTGCGATAAAAGCAAGCATTGAAAAATGAGATATATCATAACACAATGTTAAACATAACAAACAAAAACAAATTGTAAAATTATTATAATTATATTGACGTTGACCAAAAACAATGATATAATGTTATTACAGAAAACGAAAGGACTGATACCCTTGAACATCAGAGAGTCTCACGGCATATCTTGATGAAGGGGGGAGATACCATTGTTCTGAGGCAGCCGGGGAACGTGGCACGGTGACAGAGTGCACTTGACTGCGGACCTGACGGCTAAATGTGCGGCTTCGCCGGCTGCGCGTGCCGATTCGCGTAATGGCGTCAAAGCCGCGAGTACGAAAAATACATTCGGAGGCATGATGCCTGCGGGAATATAGCACATTGCCGGAACAAGTCCTATTGAGTCCTAATATTTTATTTTGCAGTGATTATTTGCCGGCGCATTGCCCGGGCAAATACAAAGGAGCGCGAAACGGCGCTCCTTATTTTTTTGTTTTTGGGTTTTGGTGGAGTGTTTATAGGTTTGTATTGTGATAGGATGTGTCTTTGCAAGCTAAGAGTTTCTATAAGTTGCTAATTGATAGGTTATACAAAAGTAACTTACTATTACATAATGCGGTACGCACCGCAGGCTTTTTTATGGGACTTTCTTTGCTCGGCTCGATTGTCAAGTCAAGTGCAATTTTTGATCAAAAAAGACTTCTAAAGGAGTTTCCCAGTTAAGACACTTTCGTGGTCGCAAA
>JAPXNL010000137.1:0-6233 GCA_033808535.1 Clostridia bacterium | reverse complement strand
TTGAGCAGCCGAAGGTCGCAAGTGCCGTGATAGCCACAAGCACAACTGCGATCAGTCTGCGGGTTATATACATTCGCTTTTTACACCTGTCCTGTTTATTTTTAGCTGTTAAATAGTGCTTTAATTATAATGCGCGCCGTCTCTTTTGTCAACAATATTATTGATTTTTACAAATGCGCATGATATAATGAATTTGAGTATTATATCATTTATTTGCCTGGGGGTATTTTCATATATGTCCGACGCCTATCTGTCGCTTGGCGCTTCGTCTGAGAAAACCGACGTCAAGCGCGCTATCGAGAAAATTGACCGCGGCATTTTTGTCGGCGCGTTTTGCAAACTGATCGACGACCCGGCGGGCGACCCCGCATGGTGCGCGGCGCTGCATGCTGACGGGGCGGGCACAAAATCTTCGCTTGCCTATATAAAGCACCGCGAGACCGGCGACTTTTCGGCGTACTATGACATAGCGCAGGATTCTGTGGTCATGAACCTCGACGACCTGTTATGCGTCGGTGCAACCGGCGGATTTGTCATGTCAAATACAATCGGGCGCAATGCCCACCGCGTCGACGGCAACGTAATCAAAGCAGTTATAGAGGGCTATGTCAGATTCATAACCAAAATGCGCGAGCTTGGCATCGATATCACGATGTCGGGCGGCGAGACCGCCGATGTGGGCGACCTTTTAAGCACGCTGATTGTCGACTCGACGTTTTTTGTACGCATGAAGCGCTCGGATGTCATCGACTGCGGCAATATCAGCCCCGGCGACGTTATAGTCGGGTTCTCGTCGTCAGGCAAGGCAACATATGAAAGCAAGCCCAATTCGGGCATAGGCTCAAACGGACTGACAGCGGCGCGCCATCTGATGCTGTCAAAGTATTACGCAGAAAAATACCCCGAAACATATTCCCCGACCATTGACTTCTCCAAAGCCTACAGCGGCAAATACCGCATAACCGACCTTTTGCCCGCGGGAGCGGGTGTCCCCGAGATGACCGTGGGCGACGCTTTGCTCTCACCAACCCGCACATACGCTCCCATCGTGCGCGACATACTGGCCCAGGGACGCATGCGCATACACGGCATAATCCACTGCACGGGCGGCGGTCAGCTTAAATGCCGGGCGTTCGGACGCGGGCTGCATTATGTGAAGGATAACCTGTTCGAAACGCCTCCGCTGTTTGCTGCAATAGCCGAAAGCGGCGAGATTGCCCCGCGAGAGATGTTCTCGGTGTTCAACATGGGTCACCGCCTTGAAATGTACTGCGCGGAGGAGCACGCCCGGTCGCTTATCTCAACGGCTGCGAAGTACGGCGTCGAGGCCAAAATCGTCGGATATGTGGAGCGCGCGGAGGGCGAAAACAGAGTTACGATTATAAAGGACGGAAAAACCTACGAATACTAATATCCCAGTTTTGCCTGTCTACCCTTAACATTACTTTTCCGGAGGCTGCGCATGAAACCTCGGATACTTGTTGTCAGCAGCGCATATACCGATTTCATCATTAAAACCGACCGCATACCTTCTGCAGGACAGACATTTGTCGGCGAGCACTATGAATATCAGCCCGGCGGCAGGGGCGTTTACTCTGCCATAACGCTGGAGGAGCTGGGTGCCGAAAGCATTTTCTGTGCGCGCCTGGGCGGCGATTCGCACGGCGCGCGCCTGAAGGCGTTTCTCGAAAACCGGGGTCTTGACGCGCACTTTGTTACGGCTGACCGTCAGTCGCAGACCGGGCTTGTCGCAGTTATCTCGGAACCTAATATAGCCAAACGCAACATTATTTATCCCGGTGCGAACCAAAGACTGAATACTGAAAATGTCGAGGAAGCGTTTACGTCATATCCCGACGGGCTTATCACGCAGCTTGACATACCGACGGCGCCGATAATCGCCGCCGTTTCGTTTGCGAGCAGCCAGGGTGTGCCGGCGATATTCGATGCCGTATACACGCCGGGTGCGGCTGACGGCAGTTTCCCGCTTGAGCAGCTTGACGAGCTTGACGTTCTTATAACCGATGAAAGCTCGGTTTTTGCATTTACCTCCATCACGCCGGCTGACCAGGAGAGGTGCATGCGCGCCTGCCTTGCGCTTGCACAGCGGGTTACCACTAAATATACCGTGCTAAGGCTTGGCTCACGCGGGATTTTCCTCTACGACGGTACATACTTCAAAATAATCGCGCCGTATGAGGTGCCCATGACGGACACCGCCGCCTCCGGCGATGCGTTTGCGGCGTCACTGTCGCTGGAATATATACGCAGCCGTGATATCGGGCGCGCCTGCGAGTTTGCCAATATAGTCTCTACTATCGTTTCCTCCCGGCTGGGCGCGCTGTCTTCGATACCGAAACTCGATGATGTTTCAGAATTTATCGCTGAAAACGGACTGGGGTTTAAGCTTTAATGGAATTTGAAAAAACGACCGGCACCTTCCCTTCCTCCGACGGCTCGTGCGATGTGGCGTATTATGTTTACAAGCCTGTCGGACTCAACCCGAAAGCGGTGCTTCAGATTTCGCATGGTATGTGCGAGTACATCGAGCGTTATGAGCACGAAGGTTTTGTGGCTGATATGACTGCCCGCGGCTATGTTGTCTGCGGCTGCGACCATCTCGGACACGGCAAAACTGCGCCGAATGAAGCGGAACTCGGCTATTTCACCGAATATCAGACGCTTGCCGACAACCAGAAGCTGCTCTATGAGCTGATGCGCAAAACCTACCGCAGATTGCCGTATATACTGTTTGGGCACAGCATGGGTTCGTTTGTGGCGCGCGACTATATCGTCCGGTACGGCTCAACGCTGGACGGCGTGGTACTGTGCGGCACAAGCGGCACAAGCAAACAGCCTGTGGGCTTCGGACTGTTTATGACAAGCCTGCTTGAGAAGCTGCGCGGCGGCCACCATCGCAGCCGCTTTGTCGAGCGGCTGGCGAATATGCGCCGCAACGACAGCTGGAAAGATGAAAAAGACAGCGTCTCATGGCTGAGCGACAATAAAGAGAGCCGCGAGCGCTACCGTTCTGACCCGTTTTGTTCGTTTATATTCACCGTTCACGCCTATAACCGGCTTATGCGTATGCTGAAATACATCACCTCTGATGAATGGTATGAAGCGGTGCCCAAAAGCCTGCCTGTGTTCATCATGAGCGGCGCGCTCGATCCGATCGGCGAAAAAGGCGAGGGCGTTCGCGAGGTTTTTGACAAGCTGAACGATATGGAGCTATCCGAGCTCAGGCTCGAGATATACGAAAACGGGCGCCACGAGCTGCTGAACTGTTCGATACGCGACAACGTAATAGCCGACCTCGACAGCTGGGCGGACAGTGTTATCGAGGGCGTACGCGAAAAGAATATGCTTGGCGCTGAGGTTTTCCGCAGGTTTATGAAATAACTTAATGCTGTTTTGCATAATTTTATAATATATCCGGCACTCACTGAATCTTTTTATTAGCGCACAGTTTTGCGCATTATTATTTGGAAGGGACTGTATCTTGGACATTTTGGACGAAAAAGCAACAGAACCGCCTGCTACAGGGCGCATACTCGGAATTGACTTGGGCGACGTTCGCACGGGACTCGCGATATCCGACGCGACGGGCTTTCTCGCAAGCGGGCTTGGCACAATTGAGGCGACGGGCAACCGCGCATTGATTCGCAAAATCAAGGACGAGATTGAAACGCACGACGTCGTGATGATTGTAATCGGCGATCCGATCAACATGAACGGCACGCGCGGACCGCGCTCCGAAAAGGTGCGCGCATTCGCCGAAAAGCTGCATGAGGAAACGGGGCTGCCCGTCGTGCTTGAAGACGAGCGCTGCACGACGATGAGCGCCCATGCGATTTTAAACGAGACCGACACGCGGGGTAAAAAGCGCAAGGCGGTCGTTGACACGCTCTCCGCCCAGATAATATTGCAAAATTACCTTGACCGTAACAGATCCTGACATAAGCGTTTATGTGTTATAACATATAAATTAATATCGTTTTATGTGTTATAAAGCACATGCGAAGATGCTTTGACATAAGGAGCAGGTTCACGCCCTTTATATAGGCACTGAAAAGAGCGGTTTCCCGCCCTTTTTGCGTAGTTGAATTTTATTGGCATCGCTATCATATATGCCGGCACAGCATGTTCAATGCTCAATATTTTTAAATAACTGATCACGCACGCCACCGCCGGTTTTATGACATAATTAAAGGGCGGTATTCCCGCCCTTTTTGCGTTGTATGATTATTTTTTCCTGCTTCGTATGCTGTCGGTTTCAATTATCGAGTAGCAGTCCTGATGCGCCTTGAATGCGTCATTGTAATACTTTTCATATTTTTCGGCGGTCGCTATTGTACCGTCGTCAAGCTGCTCCCCAGTTGACAAATTATAAATTTTTGCATCTGCCAGAATTCCGCTTGTCGAATATACGAAGAATATGTCTTTTGTGACAAACGAGCCGGTTTTGACGTGCATCTGCTCATATACGGGCGTGGTGTCGTCTGAAAGCATATCGTGGCCGAACATAACGCCACCATTGTTGTGTATGCCGAGCAGGTTCAGCACCGTCGGCATCACGTCCACATGCGACGAGGGGCGCTCGACGGTCTCGGTCACGCCCGACCCGGGTATGTGGATTATCATAGGCACGCGAAACAGGTCGTTTTCGTAATACAGGTGCCCTAAGTATTCGGAGGCGAGCGAGTAGTTTTCGGCGTCGTTCGGCATTCCGTAGTGGTCGCCGTAGATAACTATTACGCTGTTGTCGTACAGTCCTGCGGCTTTGAGCTCCTCGATTAGCCGTCCAATCGCGTAGTCGACGTAGTTTATCGCAACGAAGTAGTTTGAAAACAGCGTGTTGTGCAAATTCTCAGGCACCGGCAGCATCCGGTCTTTTTCAGGCAGATAATAGGGATGGTGCGAGGACAGCGTTATCATGAACGCATAAAACGGCTGCGGTTTGGATTTCAGTATCTCAACTGATTCCGCAAAGAATCTCTCGTCGCTGACTCCCAGCCCGATTACATGGTCGTATGAAAAAGACTCCTGGCTGTAGTAGTTGTCAAATCCCTGATATGGATATGCCTTGTCGCGGTTCCAGTACTCACGCTTATAGCCGTGGAAAACGTCGGCGGTCTTGTAGCCGTTGTCCTTGAGCACGAACGGCAGCCCGTAATAATTTTTGTCTGTGTATTTTATATACGCTGCGGTGTCGGTAGGCGGATAAAGCGAGTTGTTTACCGCATACTCCGCGTCGGAGGTGTTCCCCGCCCCGACTATATAGTAATAGTTGGGAAAATAGAACGAGTCATTTTTTATAAGCGCGTTGAGGTTCGGGGTGATCTCCTGCCCGTAGAAATCGTTGTTTATGACAAATCCCTGAAGCGACTCAACCTGAACAAGAATAAGGTTGCGCCCTTTCGCCATCCCGTAATACGGCGACGCATCCGCGTCGGCAAACGCCTGCACATAGTCGTCGGTATCAAATTCGCTTATAGTCCTGCCGCCGAACATGACCGATACAGCGTCGGTAAGATGGTATAAAAACACCTCGCCGGTCATATTTTCAAGTTTGAGCTCGGTCAGCTTGACGGTGACGGCAACTGTAATGGTAAGTATAAAAAACAAAGCTGTCGACACGGCGCGGTTTACCTTCGACGCTATTCGCGCAACATTCGGCGTAACCGACCGGCCAGCTATAAACGGCTTTATGCCAAGGTAATATATTGCGATAAGCGGCAGGTCTGCAAGATACAGCAGGTGCGTTATATCCATCAAAGTATGCACAGTCGACGACACGCCGCCAAGCATTGATATCATTCCCAGCATTGCGAAACTGGGCAGTTTGCCGTAGTATGAATAATACATACGGTCGACAAACATGAAAAAGGAGAATACAAAATATATAACAAGCAATGTCCGCTTCGCTGCGCCACGGTCGGAGATCCAGCTTATAGCTGCATTGATTCCGATCGCCGCGCCCGCAGTCATTGCGGCAAATATTATCGAATATTTTCCGTATCCGACATATCTGTAAAGAAAAAACGCCTTTACGGTCGCAAGTGCGATTATAATCGCGGTTTCTACATAGTTCAGAAATGTATTTTTTACTGTTAAGCTTCTGTTTTTTTTCATTATCTTTTTAAATATTATTCCAGCGGCAAAGCTGAATAAAAACTTAATCATATCATTTTAACATATACAGCATTTTAACATATGAAAATGTATAAAAC
>JAPXNL010000136.1:0-6348 GCA_033808535.1 Clostridia bacterium | reverse complement strand
CAGGTAAGGTGTTGCATATAAACTGCCGTTGTGCTATAATGGCAACAATTATAACATACGCTGCCGTGCAGGTCAAGTCCGCGCGGGGCTGATATCGAAAGGCAAAAGTTCAATGGACGAAAGCAAAAAAATCATCATAGGCATCGACGTGGGCGGGAGCACGACAAAGATAGTAGGCGTTGATAAAAATCGCAACCTTGTGGAGCCGATGTTTGTGCGCGCGGCTGATCCCGTTACTTCAATTTACGGCGCATTCGGCAAGTTTTTGTCGCATAATAAACTGTCGCTGTCCGACATAAAGCGCGTAATGGTTACAGGCGTCGGCAGCTCACATATCACTACCCAGATTTACGGGCTTGAGTGCATCCACGTTTCGGAGTTTGAATGCATCGGACTGGGCGGCCTGTTTCTTTCCGGACTCGATAATGCTGTCGTTGTGAGCATGGGCACCGGCACTGCGCTGGTATATGCCACAAGCAATGATGTTATGACATACCTCGGCGGCACGGGAGTCGGTGGCGGCACGCTGGTCGGTCTGTCGAAAAAGCTGCTTGCCACCGACGTCATTGATAATATTGTCGGTCTTGCCGTTGGCGGCAATCTATCAAATGTGGATCTCAGGCTGTCGGATATCACAAGCAAGGACATACTTCCTGGAATGCCGCCCGAGCTGACCGTCTCTAACTTCGGCAAAGTCAGCGATCTGGCGAGCAGATCTGATCTCGCGCTGGGTCTCATCAACATGGTATTTGAGACGACGGGCATGATGGCTATATTCGCGGCGCGCTACTGTAAGACCAACGACATCGTCATGACCGGCAACCTCACACAGATACCGCAGGGCAGGGAAACCTATAAAACGCTGAACAGCATGTTCAAAGTCAATATTATGGTGCCCGAGCGTTCACAATTTGGAACTGTAATCGGAGCCGCTCTTGCCGGCCTTAAAATAAGAAAATAACAGAGGAGTAAGGATTATGGCATCCATGACCTCGAAAGAGCGCTTTAAACGCATGTACGAGCACAGGGAAGCCGACCGCGTGCCGATAATCGACAGCCCCTGGGCAGGCACAGTGCGACGCTGGAAGCGCGAGGGTATGCCGTCCGACGACTGGGTGAACTATTTCGGCGTGGACCTGCTGGTAGGAGTCGGCTGCGACATTTCACCGCGCTTTGAGACCAAAATAATCGAGGAAACCGATCGCCATGTAATTTACACCACAGCCTGGGGGCAGACCATCAAGCAGTTTAAGGAGGAGGACTCCAGCCCGCAGTTCCTCGATTGCCGCGTTTCCACACCCGAAGCTTGGGAAGAAGCCAAGGCACGCATGAAGCCCACCGACGACCGCATTCCGTGGGATTGGCTGAAAGAGCATTACCACCGCCTGAACTCGGAATACTTCACAGTTGCAAACTTCTGGTTCGGTTTCGACGCCTCAAGCGCGTGGATGGCCGGCACGGAAACCGTCCTGGTCGCTATGTATGACGAACCCGAATGGGTGCGCGACATGTTTGATACGTTCCTTGACATGTGCATCGCGCTGTATTCGAAAATCTGGGATGCAGGCTATCGCTTCGACGCGATTTCGTGGCCTGACGACATGGGTTACAAGGGAAGAACATTTTTCTCTCCCGAAATGTATCGAAAGCTGCTCAAGCCTGTACATAAGCGCGCGGTAGACTGGGCGCACGAACGCGGCATATACGCGCATATACATTCATGCGGCAATGTTATGACGCTCGTCGACGACCTTGTCGAAATAGGGATTGACGCGCTCAACCCGATCGAGGTTAAGTCCGGAATGGATCCGATTTACCTGAAAGAAAAGTATGGCGACAAGCTGGTGCTGCACGGCGGAATCAATGCGGCGCTTTGGCACGACCGCGATGCGATCATCGAAGAAATCAACCGGGTTGTGCCCATACTCAAGCAGGATGGAGGCTACATATTCTCATCCGATCACTCGATCCCCAACTCTGTTAGTGCTGAAACCTTCCGCACCATAGTAGAAGAGGTCAAGCGGGTCGGAGCGTATTAAGCGGGGGGTTAAGTGTCCGAGTCTCATCTCCCTTGCGTCCGATTAAAATAAAAAAAGCCCGCGACGGTTTTCACCACCGCGGGTATTCGTTTATGACGGAAGGTTTAAAATCTGGTCGACTGCTTTCTTGAGCTCATTGTTTGCGGGTTTTTCCATCTTCGCGTAAAGCGATGCGATGCTGCCCGATTTGCTTCCCGCAACCGTCAGAACAAGGTCACGGATGCCGGCGGGGTTGATGAGATCGCCGAGCTCATACACGCGGTTTGCAAAAATCATATCGAGCATCTCCGACGACTCGTCGTCGCGCGCAAACTTGGTTTTAAGCGCGACGTCGTAATATGCAGGCTGCAGTGTGTATTTAGACTCGGCGGCGAGCGCCTCAAGCAGTATGCCTGTGCGCTCCGTGTCTTTCACTGTCGCCGGCACGCTGAGCAGGCTTGAGGTGTGCACGCTGACTATGCAGCTGTAGCCGTCCTGATCCTCGGTGTATTTCGGAATGGGCAGAATGCCGAAGTCGGTTTCGCTCGCCCTCATGCTGGAAACGGCGTCCATGCGCATCCAGAAGTAGAGACCGTGGCCATTCTCAAAGAGCTTTTGATACTCGGCATCGTTTGTTCCCATGGCGTGGTGGTCGTAGAAGATGTCGGTTTTGGTTATAAGGTCGTAAAGCCGCTGGGCAAGCGAGAAGTTGCGGTCGCTTGAAAACGACAGGTACGGTATGTCGTTTGCGTCTTTGCTGATAAGTCGAGCGCCGCCGCCCTGGAAGAATGTCAGAGCAACGTCGCGCCCGCCGAGAAAGCCGTAGAAATCCTCCTCGTTCATCTTCTGGTCGCCGTTCACGTCGCGGGCGACATTCTTATAGGTGTTCTCCATGGCGTTGATGGTCCAGGTGCCGTTGCGTGCCATCTCGTACAGATCGGGCAGGTTGCTGTTTTTCGCTTCCTGCTTGTTAAACGCTATCGCAGCGGTGCCGTCCTTGTCGTTTATCAGAATATCTGTGGCGACAAGGTAAAGGCGGCCTCCGATCGAGTAGTCTCTGACGCTGTTTGCATCCCACCAGGGTTTGGAGAGTTCTACATGCGGCAGCGCCGTAATGTCATATAAATCGCCGCCTGTTATGGAGCTGAGTATAAGCCCCTGTACCTGGCAGACAATAGTATAAACATCGTCGCCTGCTGCGACCAGATTGTGCAGTTTGGAGCCGAGCGTGCCGATATTTTCTTCTGTCAGCTGGAATTTAATATTATAACGTTCGGAAATTGCAAGATTGCGCTTATATACCGCTTCGCCGATCGTGTCAGCGTTGCCCTCCTCGGCATAGATGTCTTTGGAGCGGCGCCAGTCCCAGCCGGAGTTATACCAGTACAGGGCGTCGAATGTGTAGCCGTTGTAATCAACCGTCGGCACATCGGCATAGAGGCGGGAGCCATCGCCTGTGGTCTGTGCGCCCGTGTCGGTTGCCGGTCCGTCGCCGTCATTGCCTGTGTCCGCGCAGGAGAAAGCTGACAGGCAAATCAGCACGGCGGCGCCAAGCGCCATCGCGCGTTTTAAATATGTTTGTAAGTGGTTCATTTTATATTTCCTCTATCTGTAGTACAGTTTAAGTAATGGCTGTTTCCAGGTTTAGTCACGCCGTAGTTTATTATTGAGCAAGGTTGGAAATTGAGATGTCGTTCATATTGTCATGGATAATATCGCCCTGCGCAGAACCCTGAATCTTACTGCCGGTTGTGTTAATACTATCATAGGTTCCGGCACAATTATTTTATGCATGAGATGAGTATAGGCGACAGGCACATATGTCAATGTATGACAGTAAATTTGATAAATTTTATATATTTTCACAACCTCTGGAGAGATATAGCAGTATATTCACCAAAACGCGCCGTTTCAATTGGCAAAAAAAACGGAGCGCCGCAAGAAGGGCGCCCCGTATTATAAGCAAAACAGTATTCCGGTTTGATTTTTACAATGATTTAGTCGGGCAGTTTTTCAATCTGATCAATAAGTTTGTCGAGAGCCTTAACTGCGGCTTTCTCAACCCTGGTGTATGTGGAGGCAAACTTAAATGTCTTCACCATGTTTATCTGGAGTATCTGCTCGCGCATTCCGCCCGGGTTCAGAAGGTCGCCCAGGTCGAAGATGCGGTTGTTTATAATTATATCGAGCATCGCGGAGGATTCTTCGTCGCGTGTAAACTTCGTCTTAAGCGCGACATCATAGTAAGCCGGCATCAGCGTGTATTTGGATTCGGCTGCGAGCGCTTCGAGCAGGATACCGGTGCGCTCGAAATCCTGTGTTATGGACGGCACGCTCATAAGGCTGCTGGTATAAACGCTGACAACGGAGTAATGGCGCTCCTGAGCCTCATCCCACTTCGGAATGGGGAGAATACCGAAATCGGTTTCGCTGGCGCGCATGTCAGACACGGAGTCAAGACGGATCCAGTGATACAGGCCGTGGCCTTCCTCGAACAGATCCTGGAACTGAGCGTCGTCGGTGCCCATTGTGTGGTGGTTGTAGAATGTATCGCTTTCGGCACAAAGGTCGAACAGTCTTTCAAGCACGGCCATATTGCGGTCGCTCATGACCGACAGATACGGCATGTCGTTTTCATCTTTAGAGAGTATCTTTGCTCCGGAGCCGGAGAAGAAGGTTGTAAGAAGGTCGCGGCCGCCGAGCACGCCCCAGAAGTCTTCCTCATCCATTTTGGAGTCGCCGTTGAGGTCGCGTGCAACGCCTTTATACGAGTTGTAGAAGTTTTCGACTGTCCATGTACCGTTTAACACCATCTCATACAGGTTGGGCACGTTGTTGTCGATGGCAGCCTGTTTTGCGAACGCCATCGCAGCCGTGCCGTCCTTGTCGTTGATGGTTATATCGGAGGATACAATATAAAGCTTGTTTGCAAAGGAGTAGTCTTTAACAGAGTTTTGGTCCCACCATGGCTTGGAAAGGTCAATGTACGGGATATTGAACATGTTATAAAGGGCGCCACTCATGATAAGGTCAGCCATTGATGTCTGAACCTGACATACGATGGTGTAAACGTCGTCGCCCGCCTGAGTATTCTGGCGCAGCCTGTTGTTGAGCTGGCCTGCGTCAATTTCCTCAAGCTCGAACTTGACATTGTAATTTTCTGAAATAGTAAGGTTACGCTTGTAAACAGCATCACCTATTGTATCGCCGGTACCTTCTTCAGCGTAGATATCCTTTGATCTGCGCCAGTCCCAGCCGCCAACAGTCCAATACAGCGCTCTGAATACATAGCCTTCGAAATCTCTGATGGGAACATCGGGGTAAAGCCGTTCGGTTTCGCCGTCGCTGCTTTCATCATTTGAAGCGACAGCATCAGTATTTGACGGTGTGTTGCTTGCTTCATTGTCGGCGCAGGACACTGCAAACTGGCAGGTTACAGCTACCAGAATCAATACGGCAAGCAGACGCAAAATAAGTTTTCTGCTCATATCTGTGCTCCTTTGACACAAAATATGTAAAATTATAAAAAATATTATAACATATTATAATCATAACAGGTTGTTTTGTCAAGCTGATATTAACAAACTTCTAATTACTTTATGATATATAATATAACCTTTGTAAACATATTTTTAAATAAGTTTAATAAGGCAGGCAAGTTTTACTCAATATATTGAAATGTTTACAATTGAAAGGTATACTGATAGCATGAAAAAGAGTTTTACAAATTTCCTCAACAGAATGGAATATAAATACGGCAGATACGCGATCCACAACCTGATGCCCGTGCTTATAGGGGCTATGGCGATCGTGTTTGTGTCGGACCTTCTGCTGGCGAGATATGTATCGCTTTATAATGCGTTCATTTTCGACCGCGCGCAGCTATTGGCCGGACAGTGGTGGAGGATAATCACCTTCGTATTCCTTCCGCCGGACAGCAGCCTGATATTTATAGTATTCACGCTCTATTTTTATTATATAATCGGTACCTCGCTCGAGCGTGAGTGGGGCGCATTGAAATTCAATATCTATTACCTGATCGGCATCATAGGCACGATAATTGCCGGATTTATAACAGGATATGCGGACAACTATTACCTTAACATGTCCCTCTTTTTCGCGTTCGCGATGTTTTATCCGGAATTTCAGGTGCTGATTTTCTTCGTTCTGCCCGTGAAGATCAAGTGGCTTGCGTGGCTTGACGCAGCATTCTTTATTTACCTGTTCATCGTCGGCGACTGGTCTGCGCGTGCATCGATCATCGCTGCGCTGCTCAACTTCCTTATATTCTTCGGCTCGGATTTTATAAAAGGCGTGAGGCAGCTTGCAC
>JAPXNL010000135.1:0-6366 GCA_033808535.1 Clostridia bacterium | reverse complement strand
CAGACCGCACGCCTCAAACAGATGCTCGGCGGGATTGTTGTAATCGACGCCATGATTCCACCACGCGCGAATGTTGTGGAAGGAGTCGCGCCCGTCGCCGACATATACAAGCAGGCCGCCGTCGCGCACCCAGCCGGCAATGGCGTTGTTGATGTCCGGGTAGTCGGGTTTCATGAACTCGTAGCTGAGCACGAGCGCCTTGTACGGCGCGAGATAGCCTGCGTAGCGGCGCACATTGTCAAGCTGTACGGGGCGCACTGCAAGCCCGTGCTTGAGCAGTGGCAGTGCAAGCCCGTAGAACGGGTCAAATGTCACGCTGCTTTCCCTCTCGCGCTCGTCGCCGTCGGGATAAATGCGCTGGTACATTGCCGAGTCGGCAAGCAGCAGGCCGATTTCGGTGACGTCGCCCTGCCATTTCACATCGTTTTGCTTCATGTCGCGCAGCACCTGCATGACGGTCAAAAGGTTTGTGCGGTATGCCTCGGGCATGCCCTCGCGTCCGGTGCCGTCCTCGGTGGGATACTTGCCGTTGAACACGCGGTTGGGCCAGGGAGATACCTCAAAGTGGTATATCTCCGGGTGGAGCAGAGAAGCCGTCACGGTGCGGTAGTAGTTTGCGCGGTAGTCCGACCATGTGTGCTTGGGGTCGTCCTCCACGGGATCGTGCAAAAACCACATGCGCCTGCCCGTTCCGCGGACAAGCTCCTGCATTATGCCGTATTCAAGAAACGCGGTCTCAAATGTGCGCTCGCGCGTCTTGCCCTCGTAGTTGTTGGGCGTGCGGGATGTGCCTGTCCAGATCTGCGCGATGTATCCGTCAATGCCCGGCAGGTCGACAAGCGCCGACTCGGGCGAGCAGATCATCCACTGCGAGTAGTTGATGAGCGAGTGGGTCGGCACATAGAAGCGCAGCAGCCGACCGTGCTTGACAAGCGCGTACTCCTTCAGTTCGGAGCAAAGCCTGTCGAGCATGCGCGTGTAAAGGTACTGCTTGAGCTTTGAGGCGCGGTACTGAGCCTCAGCTGATGAGCGAGGGTCCTGCCACGGCTCGCGGTAGTAAAGCTGCCACTCGCGTTTGAACGCCTCGGAGTATCCCGCGCGCGTCCAGAATTCCGGCTCCTCGAGGTGGATTGCCTCGACGCCGCAGTCGATGGCAAATTTGAGCTTTTCGGTCAGGTAGCGCGAGAACGAAACCGACGGCACCATGTACGGCACATCAATGCCGTGGTTGATTTCGCGTCCGCCGCGCTCGACCTGCCCCTCGTCGTGGTGGTAGATGCCATCGAATTTACCGTAAAGATAGTCCTGATATTCGCCCCAGGCAACACCGGTCATCAGGTGGATAATATAGCCGCGGGATTTCCATTGCTTGATACGTTCTTTGAGGTTGTGTAAGCCGTATACCATCACGAAGTCGCAGCCGATATCGGTTTTTGGCGTATAAACATGCGCTTCCTGCACACCTGTGCGCTCTTCGCGTCTGTCATACTGATTCATAACATATCCTCCGATTATAAAAATCACTGATATTATACCACCAACCCGCCGGGTGTCAACATATATTGAGATAATCAGAAAGAAATAGTACAAATATCTTATCCGTTGTTTACGCCTGAGCGATATGATATAATGGATGAAATTGACATGCGGAGGAATCTGCTTGCAGGATAAAAATATCTGCCCGGAAAAGCTCAATTATGTTCTGAGCAAAAAATTCGGAGCTGACATAACAGCTGCAGATTATAAAACAGAGCGCCTGCACGGCGGCACGCTCGGCGACGTCTGGCTTGTGGCGGGCGATGCCATCTGCAGCGACAGGACAATACTTCCTTACAAAGTCGTATATAAAACGCAGAAGAAATGGCAGCGTTATGGCGATCCGCTATCGTGGCGGCGGGAGTATGACTTATACGCCGCACTACCCGACGCGGCATTTACCGGCGGTTCGCTGTGCCGCCCGAAATGCTACCATGCGGAGCTGGATGAGGGCGAGGTTCGCCTGTGGATCGAATTTGCGGAAGGCGTTTCAGGGGCTAATCTGACGCCCGATATGTATGAGCGCGCGGCGCGTGTGCTTGGCAGATTCCAGGGCATGCTGTATGCCCGCGGGCATGATATGCTATGCGGTGTGACAAATCTCAGCGCGCCGGATTATATGAAGAATTTTTACCTGAATTACAGGTCATGGGGCGAGGTGTACGACTGCATACGAGCCGACAGCTGCCCTTTGCCTGCTCACCTGCGCGAAATGCTGATAGAGTGCGACGAGCAAAGCGAGGCGATATTCGAGCGCCTCGAAAAACTGCCGCTGGTGTTCTGCCACCGAGATTTTTGGGTGGCAAACATCTTTTGCTCCCGCGACGAAATCATGCTAATCGACTGGGACACCGCCGGATGGGGGTATCCGGGCGAGGACATAGCGAATCTTATCGCCGACGAGTCGGACATAGAGCACATGGTTGAAAATTTCAGTCGCTGCGTGCCGGCGTATAACGGCGGTTTTACCGAATATTCGGAAACGCCGCCCGTAACGGAAAAATCCGTATATGAGATGATGCTGCTCAAGTTCGGTTACAGGCTCGTGGAATGGTATAAATTCGCGGATACGGACGAAAGCAGGGAAGAGGCACACAGAACACTGCATAAAATATATGAAATCGGGCGCATATGCAGTGATACGCGATAAAAAGCTGAAATATTACCAAATGTCGTCAAATGTTAACAGCCCTTTTATTGACACGGCGCGTATGGTCGTAATATAATGAAACATAGCAAAGCCGCTGCGGGAGGAGGCGGCGATGCAAGTCCACAATATGGGAAGCCATATAGCGCCTGGACCCAAATCCACACATGGGTTGACGAGGTGAAGGTTATCGAACAATTCGGCGGATACCTTCCGTTATGGCGGAGACGTCAGGGCACGGTTAAATTCCGTGGGCAACCACGGCGTACAGAGCCGCTGCCCGCCGCTTTGCGGACGCGCGCCAAAGGCGCACGGTTTTTTTCGTACGCAAATCGGGCGGGCGTACCGTGTACTACTGCGGAATGCGAAAACGGTACATTTCGCAGTATTGTATACTATTGTTTTCGGAAGGCTGTTTTACATGTGTGGAATTGTAGGTTACATAGGCAAATCCGAAGCTGCAGAAATACTGCTTGACGGACTGCGCAGGCTTGAATACCGCGGTTATGACTCCGCGGGGATAGCGCTGTTCGGCAGAGACGGCATTTTCGTCGAAAAAAAACGCGGCAGGCTGTCGAATCTCGAAGCCGCACTCAAAGCAGGAAACCCGCCGCATGCAACGGCGGGCATAGGGCATACGCGCTGGGCAACGCACGGCGAGCCGTCAGATATAAACTCCCACCCGCATACGAGCGGACGGGTAACGCTTGTACATAACGGTATAATCGAAAACTATATGTCGCTGCGCCGGTCGCTCGAGGAGCTGGGCAGGCAGTTTGTGTCGCAGACCGACACGGAGACCGCGGCGCACCTCATCGACTATTATTACGGTGAAACCGGCAACCCGCTCACCGCGATAACTCTTGCGCTGGGCAAAATCCGCGGTTCGTACGCTCTGGCGATGATTTTCTCGGACATACCGGATAAAGTCTACGCTGCGCGCTGCGACAACCCGCTGGTCATCGGCGTGGGACGGGGCGAAAACTTCATCGCATCAGACATTCCAGCAATACTCTCGCACACGCGCGATTACTATATAATCGAGGAGCAGGAGATAGCGGAGCTGACCCGCGGCGGGGTGAAAATCTACGGTCTGGGCGGACGGGATATCACCGCTGAAAAGCAACTTTTGACTGCCGACTGGGACGTTGAAGCAGCGGAAAAGGGCGGATATCCGCACTTTATGCTCAAGGAAATCCACGAGCAGCCCCGGTCGCTTGCCGCCGCGATACTGCCCCGGTTTGAAAGTGGACTTGACGGATTGCTGCACGACGAGCTGCCCGATACGTCGGGCATAAAGCGGCTGCACATAGTCGCGTGCGGCAGCGCCATGCATGCAGGACTACTCGGTGAGTCGGCAATCGAAAAATATGCGCGTCTGCCCGTGGAGGTTTATATAGCGTCGGAGTTCAGGTATAACGACCCGATCCTTGTCGAGGGCGACGCGGTGATCATAATCTCGCAGTCGGGCGAAACGGCGGACTCGGTGGCGGCGTTGCGGCTGGCGAAGTCGCGCGGCGTGCCTGTGTGGGCGATCGTTAACGTCGTCGGCTCGACGATAGCGCGCGAAGCCGACCGAGTGCTCTACATCTGGGCAGGACCTGAGATAGCAGTTGCAACGACAAAGGCGTTTACCGCACAGGTCGCGGTGCTTTATATGCTGGCTCTGCGGCTGGCGCTCGCCCGCGGCACGATTTCCCGCGGGCGCGCGGAGGAGCTGGGCAAAGCGCTGCTGAAGCTGCCCGAGACCGTCGCGGCTACGCTGACGGATGAGAGGATCGCCGAATATCAGCGGCTGGCGTCATTTAACCAGAACAAGCACGATTTGTTTTTCATCGGGCGCGGGCAGGACTACGCGCTCTGCTGCGAGGGGTCGCTGAAGCTGAAGGAAATCTCTTATATGCACAGCGAAGCCTATGCCGCGGGCGAGCTGAAGCACGGCACGATATCGCTTGTCACAGAAGGAGTGCCGGTGATAGCATGCATAACAACGGAGGGCGTCGCTGAAAAAACTGTAAACAATATCAAAGAGGTAAGAGCGCGCGGTGCGCATGTAATCCTCGTCGCAAAAGATTCGCTGATATGTGAATCCGACTGCTATGACGACGCAATCAGGCTGCCCGACGCCGACGAGTTTGTCATGCCGATTGTCGGCGTGGTGCCGCTGCAAACATATGCGTATTACACCGCCGTTGTCCGCGGCTGCGATGTGGATAAACCGCGCAACCTTGCCAAAAGCGTAACGGTGGAATAACGGCGACTGATTGATATATAATAAACACAGCAAAAAAGTAATTGCGGTTAAAATCGCAATCCTGCACATATAAAAATTCGCTATAAACATGGTCCGGGGAAGGGGGATGCATCTCTCCGGTGTGTCCCCCCCGTCCGCCCATATGGAGGCAAAAATGCGTATCATCACCGGTTCGGCGCGCGGAACGCGCCTTGAAACACTTGAGGGTGAGGCGACGCGCCCGACGCTTGAGCGCGTTAAAGAAGCTATTTTCAGCATGATACAGTTTGAAATCGAGGGCAAACGCGTCTTTGACATATTCGCAGGCAGCGGTCAGCTTGGGCTTGAGGCGCTGTCCCGAGGCGCGGTGTCGGCACTGCTATGCGATTCAAGCGCGGAAGCAACAGAGATTATAAAGCGAAACGCCCAGAAAACCAAGCTCTACGACCGCTGCCGCGTCCTGCGCATCGACGCACCGGCACTGATGCGTTCGCTTGAAGGAAAAGAGCAGTTTGATATCATATTTGTTGACCCGCCGTATACGGACAGGCTGACAGGCAATATTCTTCACAGTCTGCTCCGGCACAATCTGTGCGCGCCGGGCGCGGTTATCATCGTCGAGTCGGATCTGCGCGAGCCGGTTTTGATAAACGGGCTTGAAATACGCAGGCATAACCGCTACGGACGGACGTATATAACAGTCTACGACTATAAAGGCGACGGGGAGGCCGGTGAAAATTGAAGTGCGTAGTGCCAGGCAGCTATGACCCGGTGACAGTCGGCCATCTTGATATAATCGCGCGCGCCTCGGAAATATTTGACGAGGTGTGGGCGGTTGTGTTCACGAACAGTGACAAACATTATAGATTTACAGGCGAATTGCGGCTGAAAATGCTTGCCGCGGCGTGCGGCGAGCTTGCCAATGTCAATACCGCTCAATCGGATGGTATGCTTGTCGACTTCATGCGCGAACACGGCATCAGATATATCGTTAAAGGCGTGCGGGACGGCAGTGATTTTGATTATGAAAACAAGCTGGCAGCAATCAACCGCTCGTTTTGTCCGGAGGCTGAGACGGTGCTGTTGCCCTCGCGGCCCGAGCTTTGTCATATAAGTTCTACCATGGTGCGCGAGCTGATAAAGTACGGCAAACCGCTTGAAGGATTTATGCCGGAGCAGGCGATAAGACTGCTTGCAGGCGAAGGGCAGCTGCGCCCGTGAACATAACGTGATATGTTGAATTTGCAGTGTTTTATGAAGATATTTCACTACTGTCGAACAATGGTAATAAATGGAATATTATTTATGGATTAAATGTCGAAAATATGTTCCGATAACTCGAATATACGGCGAAAATGTGTTCTTTTCGCCGTATTTATTTTATAATTTTATCGATAAAAATTAAAAAACTCTATTGCAAAACCTGACGCAATCCCTTATAATTATACCA
>JAPXNL010000134.1:0-6381 GCA_033808535.1 Clostridia bacterium | reverse complement strand
GGGTGAGGATTGTCCGGACGGCTGAGAAATTCGGGATGGAACTGAACGCCGAGATGGAAACGGTGTGTGCTAAGCTCAATAGCTTCTATCAATCTGCCGTCGGGCGATGAACCGCAGAGCGCCATGCCGTGTTCGGTGAACACCTTGCGGTAGTCGTTGTTGAACTCATAGCGGTGGCGGTGCCGCTCACTGATATGCGAACGTCCGTATGCGGCTGCCATCAGCGTGCCGTTCGCTATCACGCAGGGGTATGCGCCCAGCCGCATCGTGCCGCCCTTCAGTGTCACGCACTGCTGTGTTTCCATAAGCGCGATGACAGGATGAGACGAATCCGGGTTGAATTCCGTTGAATTGGCGTCGGCAAAGCCGCAGACATTTCGGGCGAACTCAATGCTCATGATCTGCATTCCGAGGCATATTCCGAACAGCGGCACGTTGTTTTCACGCGCATATTTGGCTGCGGAAATCATGCCTTCGATGCCGCGGTCGCCGAATCCGCCGGGAATGAGGATGCCCTTTGCTTCCTTGAATATGCGCGCGGCGTTTTCATCGGTCACGTTTTCGCTGTCGACCCACATTATGTCGACGTCCGCACCGTACACATATCCCGCGTGGCGTAGCGCCTCGTTTATGGAAAGGTATGCGTCGTGAAGCTTCGTGTATTTGCCGCAGATCGCTATCTTCACGGAGCGGTTTATATGTTTGATTTTCTCGATCATCGCCCGCCAGCCCGTAAGGTCGGGTTCGGGACTGTTTATGCGCAGTTCGCGGCAGACCACGCGGTCGAGCCCGTTCTCGTGCAGCATAAGCGGCGCCTCATACAGGCAGGGAAGCGTGATGTTTTCAATCACGCAGTCCCGGCGCACGTTGCAGAACAGCGCGATTTTATCCTTTATGTCGTCGTCGATATGCTCATCCGAGCGCGCAATGATGATGTTGGGCGTGATTCCCGACGCCTGAAGCTCCTTGACGGAGTGCTGCGTGGGTTTAGACTTGTGCTCCTGCGACGCGCGCAGATACGGCACCAGCGTGACATGGATAAACAGGCAGTTGTCGCGCCCCTCCTCAAGCGATATCTGGCGTATCGCCTCGAGAAACGCCTGGCTTTCAATATCGCCGATTGTGCCGCCTATCTCGGTTATCAGCACCTCAGCTCCGCTTATTTTCGCACCCTCGCGGATGAAATCCTTAATCTCATTTGTGATGTGCGGGATAATCTGCACTGTCTGGCCCAGATATTCGCCCTCACGCTCACGCGTCAGCACATTCCAGTATACGCGGCCGGAGGTAAGGTTGGAGTATTTGGTCAGGTTTTCGTTTATAAAACGTTCGTAGTGACCCAAATCGAGGTCGGTTTCAGCGCCGTCGTCGGTAACGAACACCTCTCCATGCTGATAAGGGCTCATTGTACCCGGATCGACGTTCATATATGGGTCGAGCTTTTGTGCTGCGACTTTAAGTCCGCGCTGCTTGAGCAGCCTGCCCAGTGATGCGGCGGTAATGCCCTTGCCGAGACCCGATACAACGCCGCCGGTTACAAAAATATATTTAGTATCCATAACAATCAAACGCCCCTATCCGCTTTAATTGCTTTTATATATTCGTTGATGTCAATCAGACTGATGTTTTCTTCATGATAGCCGCTCTGCAGGCTGTCTGCCAGAGCATTTGCAGTGTCTATCGAGGTAAGGCAGGGAATTCCGAGTGATACCGCGCGGCGGCGTATCTTCACGTCGTCGAACGCGGGGTTGCGCCCTTTGGCGGAAGTTGAGATTATATATGCAATCTCGCCGCTGTCAAGTGCCGTCATCGGGTTATCCGACGGGTTTTCGCTTATTTTATTCAGCACAGTGACAGGCATGCCGCCGGCTCTTATCTCCATTGCCGTGCCCGAGGTGGCATACAGCCTGAATCCCATGGCTCGGAACTTCCTTGCGATCGCCGCAATCTCGCTCTTGTCGGAGTCTCGCACGGTAAACAGCACTCCGCCTTTGCGTTTCATTTTATAGCCGGCTGCGACCAGTCCTTTAAACAGCGCTTCGCGCATGTCGCGGCCGATGCCAAGCACCTCGCCGGTGGATTTCATCTCAGGACCGAGCTGAGTATCGACGCCCGACAGCTTTTCAAACGAGAACACCGGAACTTTTACCGCAAAGAATGGCGGTATCGGAGCTATGCCGCCGGAATATCCGCAGTCGGCAAGCGTATGACCCATGCTGATGCGCGTGGCTATCGTGCACATTGGAATGCCCGTTACCTTGCTGAGATACGGCACGGTGCGCGACGCACGGGGGTTGACCTCGATGACATACAGCTCTCCGCCGTTGATAAGGTACTGCACGTTGATAAGCCCGTGCACGTTAAGCGCAAGGCACATTTTCTTTGTTTCTTCGTAGATGCGGCTTGCCATCTCTTCGCTTACGTGAATTGCGGGGTATATGGCAATGCTGTCGCCCGAGTGGATGCCGGTGCGCTCCACATGCTCCATAATGCCCGGCAGCAGCACTTCCTCGCCGTCGCACAGCGCGTCGACTTCGATTTCAAGACCGCTTAGGTATTTATCGATGAGCACCGGCCGGTCCTGGCGCTGCGAGAATATTATTCGGGAGTATTCGACAACATCGTCCTCGCCATACGCGATTATCATGTTCTGGCCGCCCAGCACATACGAGGGACGCATGAGCACGGGATAACCGAGCTCCTCTGCGGCGCGCAGCGCATCCTCGCCGCTTGTGACTGAAAAGCCTTTCGGACGCTTTATCGAAAGCGACTCGAGCAGCGCGTCGAACCGTTCGCGGTCCTCGCAGATGTCAATCGCTTCGGCGCCTGTGCCGAGAATCCTGACGCCGCGCGCTTCAAGCTGCTTTGCCAGTTTGACTGACGTGCCGCCGCCGAACGCCACTATAACGCCCAGCGGTTTTTCAATCTCGATGACGCTCATGACGTCGTCTATTGTCAGCGGCTCGAAGTACAGACGGTCGGAGATGTCAAAGTCGGTCGAAACCGTTTCGGGGTTGTTGTTTATAACAATTGCCTCGTAACCCATCTCCTTGAGCGCGACGACGCAGCGTACGCATGCATAGTCGAACTCAATGCCCTGACCGATGCGTATCGGGCCGGAGCCGATTACAATTACGCGCTGCTTTTCGCTGCGCTCAACGAATTCGCAAGCTTCGTCGGCATAGTGGCCGTCGCCGCCGGGTATACCGTAAAAGTACGGTGTTTCGGCTTCAAACTCGCCCGCGCAGGTGTCGACCATACGGTATACGGGCGCGCCGGTTCGCGTCTTGCCCGTGACTATATTGCGGATCTTCTGCAGGAAAAACCGGTCGATTTTCGTGAGCGAGAACAGCTCATCGTCGGTAAAGCCGCGTTTAATCGCCTCGGCGAGCACATACAGGCGCTCGTCGGTGGCGTTGACAAGCAGGTTGCGAATCGCTTTGTCTGTCAGATTCGCATATTCCGGCCACTCAAGCGTGCGGCGTCCCGTTTCCGAGCCGCGGATGGCTTTCAGCAGGGCATCCTCGAAAGTGTCCGATATGCTCATGACCTCACCGGTCGCCTTCATCTGCGTACCAAGCTCGCGGCTGGCGTATACGAATTTGTCAAAAGGCCATTTCGGCAGCTTAACTGCGACATAGTCGACTGAAGGCTCGAATGCGGCGCAGGTCTTGCCCGTTACGACGTTTTTAATCTCGTCGAGCGTGTATCCCAGCGCGACCCTTGTCGCGACTTTGGCGATCGGATAGCCCGTCGCCTTTGACGCGAGCGCCGATGAACGGGAAACACGCGGATTAACTTCTATCACCGCATACTCGAAGCTGTCGGGATTGAGCGCAAACTGGACATTGCAGCCTCCCTCGACGCCCAGCGCCTGTATAATGTCCAGTGCGGCGGAACGCAGCATCTGATATTCGCGGTCGGCAAGCGTGAGCGCCGGTGCTACGACTATGCTGTCGCCTGTGTGGATGCCGACCGGGTCGATGTTTTCCATCGAGCAGACAGCAATCGCGTTGCCGATTTTGTCGCGCATGACCTCGAACTCGATTTCCTTCCATCCGGCAACGCTGCGCTCAACAAGAATCTGGCCGATCGGCGACGATGCAAGCCCGCCTGCCGCAACCTCTGTCAGCTCTGCGCGGTTATGCGCTATACCGCCGCCTGTTCCTCCGAGCGTAAACGCCGGGCGGATGATTACCGGATATCCGTTCTCGTCTGCGAACGCATATGCTTCTTCCATGCTGTTTGCGATGACTGAGGGAATTACCGGCTGTCCGATGGACTGCATTGTTTCCTTGAACATTTTGCGGTCCTCGGCTTTGTCAATGGTTTCGGGCGAGCTGCCCAGCAGTCGCACGCCGTATTTCTCAAGCACGCCTGTGCGCGCGAGCTGCATGCAAAGTGTCAGTCCTGTCTGACCACCCATACCCGAAAGTATGCTGTCCGGGCGCTCCTTTTGGATTATCCGGCGCACCGTCGTCAGGGTCAGCGGCTCGATGTATATCTTGTCAGCCATCACGCTGTCGGTCATAATCGTTGCGGGGTTGGAGTTGACGAGCACAATCTCCACGCCCTCCTCGCGCAGCACGCGGCAGGCTTGTGTACCTGCGTAGTCGAACTCGGCCGCCTGACCAATAGCTATCGGACCCGAGCCGATCAGCATGGTTTTTTTGATGCTTTTATCTTTCGGCACTCTTGTAATCCCCCATAAGCTTTACAAATTCATCGAAAAGGAACGCGGTGTCGCGCGGACCCCCGCAGCCTTCGGGATGGAACTGCACCGTAAATGTCCCTTTACGCCTGTATTGCAGTCCCTCGATAGTGCCGTCGTTCATATTTATAAAGCGAACCTGTGCAATTTCAGGGTCGACGCTCTCGTTTTTGACTGTATAGCCGTGGTTTTGCGTGGTCATATATGTGCGGCCGGTGACAACGTCTTTCGACGGCTGGTTTTCTCCGCGATGCCCGAATTTCATTTTTTCCGTCGAAAAGCCCGCTGCAAGCGCCATTATCTGATGCCCCAGACAAATTCCGAACATGGGTATATCGGTTGCATTAAACAGTTTGCGCAGGCTGGCGATCGACTCGGGATTATTTGTGGGGTCGCCCGGTCCGTTGGAGAGCATGATGCCGTCGGGCGCGAATTCGATTATATCTTCGGCAGGTGTATCGTACGGGAATATCGTGACGCTGCAGTCCCTGTTTTCAAGCTCTCTGCGTATGTTCTCCTTGTAGCCGTAGTCGATCATCGCTACCTTGTAATAGCCGCCCCGTCCGGGAATCGGCGAGGCGACAGATACATTTTTCACGGCGTCGGTAATGCGAAAGTCCGCAAGCTCGGGCCTGAACGCCGGAGTGTAGGATATGCGACCGTTCATCGTTCCGCGCGCTCGCAGAAGCCGTGTCAGCCGCCGCGTGTCGATGCCGTATATTCCGGGTACGCCCTGCTCGCGCAGGAATGTGTCGAGCGTGCCGCTGCAGCGGAAGTTGGACGGCGCATCACAGACCTCGCCGACAATATAGCCCGACGCGCAAATCCTGCTGCCCTCGAAATCCTCGGGTATTATACCGTAGTTTCCGATCAGCGGAAAGGTTTGAGTTATGATTTGTCCGTAGAAGCTCTTGTCGGTCAGCGTTTCGATGTAGCCCGTCATCGCAGTGGTGAAAACAACTTCACCCGTCGCCTCTTTTTCTGCGCCAAAGGCAATCCCTTCAAGACACAGACCGTTTTCAAGTATTAGGTATGCTTTCGTTTCAGCCATATAACTTTGATCCCGTTTCTCCGTTTGCAATTTATCAGTCGTGTCTTTTTACAAAGCATTGCTTGCAGAAGTATTCCGCCGGCTTGCCGCAAGCCTGCACAAGTCCGTCAACGCTGATATATCCAAGGCTGTCAGCGCCGAGCTTCGCGCAGATTTCGTCAACCGACATGCGGTTTGCAATCAATGTATCCTCGCTGCCGATGTCGGTGCCGTAACGGCAGACATGTATGAAAGGAGGCGACGATATACGCAGGTGCACTTCCTTCGCTCCCGCTTCGCGCAGGGAAGCGACAATCTTCTCACTTGTAGTGCCGCGTACTATGGAGTCGTCAACCAGTATAACTCTTTTTCCCTCGAGGTTAGCCCTGAGTGGGTTGAGCTTGAGCTTTACGACACTCTTGCGCTGTGCTTGCGTCGGGTAGATAAAGCTGCGGCCCAGATAACGGTTTTTGACAAATCCGGTAACAAGCGGAAGTCCGCTTTCCGCAGCAAAACCGGCCGCAGCTTCGAGCCCGGAGTCTGGTACTCCGCAAACAACATCAGCTTCGGCCGGATGCTCGCGCGCGAGCGTGCGTCCCATATTAAATCTTGCTTCGTAAACCGATATATCGTCTATGAC
>JAPXNL010000133.1:0-6382 GCA_033808535.1 Clostridia bacterium | reverse complement strand
ATATAAGATCGGCGGCAAATTCGCCGGATTCAATTAAAGGCTGTTGAGAATTCATCATACTAAAAATACCTCGCATATTCCTGGTTTGATTCCAGTATATGCGAGGTTTGTTTATAATATGTTCAATATTCGGACTAATCTTCGCAGATATTCACCTGTAATTTGCCTGTTTTCACTGAAAGTTGCTCTGCCAATATTCTAAAAGTATATCATAGCCGGCAACTGGTGTGCTATGTCAGTCAATCCTCGCCGTAAAAACGCTTCATCAGCTCGTCAATTTCATGGCGGTAAGGCATAGCCGGTGAGGTGCCGAGCCGCGTCACCGAAATTGACGCTGTGCAGTTCGCAAATTTCAGAGCCCGTCCAATATCCATGCCTTCGGACAGTGCCACGGCGAATCCGCCGTTGAAAGCGTCGCCCGCGCCGGTGGTGTCGACAGCTTTAAGGTCGGTGGTCGGCACAAGCATTTTGTTTTTCCCGTCGGTGAAAAATGCGCCCTTTTTGCCGAGCGTAACAATGACGTTTTTGACACCCATCTCCAGCAGTTTCAGCGCCGCACGCTCCGCGTCTTCAGGACTTTCCACCGGAACACCGCTGTAGAATTCAGCTTCAGTCTCGTTCGGTGTCAGATAATCCACACCGTCGAAAAACCCGTCCGGCACCGGCAGGTAGGGCGCGGGGTTGAGCACGATAGTCTTACCGTGTTTCTTTGCAAGCCTCATGAGCTCCTCTACGGCTTCATTGCAGGTTTCAAGCTGAGCCAGCACCGCGTCGCAGGAAGCGATTTCATCCTCTGCCGCCGCGACTTCTGCCGCCGAGAGCAGTTCGTTTGCGCCTTTGATAGCTATAATGCGGTTTTCGCCGGATGTTTCGTTGACCTCGATAAACGCCGTGCCGGTTCCGGCTTTATCGGTTTTATATATGTATTTTTCGCTCATGCCCTCGGCGCTGTAATGCTCGTGCGCGATGTTTGACAGCACATCGCTGCCGATTTTGGTTATCATCACGACATCAGCGCCGGCGCGTGACACGGCAGTCGCTTGATTTGAGCCCTTACCGCCCGGCCCGATTCTGACAGCCGAGCCGATAACCGTTTCGCCGTCCTTCGGGAAGCGGTTTGCAAAACCTGTGATATCGACGATGAAGCTGCCGACAACAACAACCTTACTTTTCTTTGCCATGATTTTCGCCTTTCTGACGTTTGTTTGGCGCGGCTGAATGACCGGTATTAATGCAAACGGTGAACCGCACGATGTTATCTTCCGTGTTATTATCTCATGCAGTCTGCCTTTGATTTGCTCATACCTAACTCAAAACAAAGCTTTGCAAGAGTCATCTGCGTGAATATAGCGATTTTGACGCTAGATCCCGTCTAAAAACCGGTTGATTAAATTCACTCTCATCAACCATTATATAGGGCATACATAGCAGTGTCAAGCGAGATTTTCGCTAAATCAAGGGTTATCAAGATATGCGTCAATAGTCTTCTGCATCGCTTTATTTGCGATTTTTTCAAGCTTTGCATAAGTCGACGCAAAGTTGGATGAGCCGCTTTCGGTCAGATTCAGCGGCAGCGTATATACGCCGCCCCAGTCGAATATATTGCCCAGGTCAAACAATCTCGACGCAAATATCAGGTCCAGCATATCCGACGACTGCTCGTCTCGCGAGTACTTGGTTTTCAGCGCAATGTCGTAGTAAGCAGGTTTCAGCGTATATAATGATTCAGCCGAAAGCGCTTCGATAATAATTCCCGTGCGTTCGGTGTCGGTGACGGTTTTCGGAATCATTATACTGGAAGCACACCAGCAGCTTACCGCACAGTGATAATCCTTTTGTTCCTCGCTGCCCTTCGGAACAGGCAGAATACCGAAGTCGGTATCCATGCTGCGGAACAGCGTCACGCGGTTCATGCCCGCAAAATTGAATAATGCCCTGCCGTCGGAGAAGCTTTTGTCCATGCAGTATGTCCACACATCCAAACCGGCATACTTGCTTGTATAATTGGACACATATAAGCAGATATCACCGGTTCGCGAGTTGATTTTGATTGCTTTTTCAAAAGCGGCTATGTACTCCGGCGTGTTTATGGAGATGTACGGCATGTCGTCCTTATCTTTCGATATGACGCGTCCGCCCGCGCCGGCACAAAGCGCGAAGGTATTGAAGCTCTCGCCTTCGATACCCCATTGGTCGAACTCGTCAAGCGTACCGTTGCCGTCAAGATCCTTCGAGGCGTTCTTGACGCATTCGTAAAGCCTGTCGATAGTCCAGGTACCGTTTTTAACCGCTTCGTAAAGGTCGCCGGTCTTAAGTTCTTCCGCCAGCTTTTTGTTGAAAAGCAGCACCCACGTGGCGTCGTTGTCCATTATCATCATATCACCTGTTGTGGTGAACAACTTGTTTGCAATGGACAGCGAGCTGTTCGCGTTTTGGTCATACCACGGCTTTTCAAGGTCTATATAAGGGATATTCTTCAAATCCATTACATAGCCGTTGGTTGAAAAGGTGCCCAGTGAAGCAAGACTTATCGCCAGCATGTCGTAATCGTCGGAGCCGGCAACTATGCTCTTCTGCGCGGCGCCCTGATAATCCTGAAATGATTCAATCTCCTGGATTGAGAAATTGTACATTTCACCGATTTTGCTGTTGCGGTTATACACCGCGTCGTTTATCGGGTCGGCATTCAGCTCTTCGGCATAGATGTCCTTTGTTTTCCAGTGGACGTCCCAGTCTCCTTTGGTTAACACTCGGAAAACATACCCGTCAAAATCTCTTGCGGGCAGGTCGGGATCGATTCTTGTGGTTTCTTCGGACAGTGCGTCGGTTGTCTCTGTACCGGTTTGTTCACCGGAGACAACCTGCTGGTCTGCTCCCTCGGAGCAGGATGAGAAGGCAAATGGCGCAATGGAAAATGCAAGCAGCATCGCGAGGATCTTTGCTGAATGTTTCACGGCTATACCCTCCCAAGTTATATTTTATTATCAAAGAATACCAGAATAAAAGTGCTTAACCTTCGATTTTCTCGATTCCCTTTACAAGTTTTTTAATAGCTGCGTCTGCGGCTTTTTTAAGTTTTTCAACTTTCGAAACGATATCACGGTTGTCGGTAAGCGACATTTCCATGAAATTGCCGCAGATGCCGCCGAAATCGTACACCGCACCAATGTCCACAACACCGGTTGAAATTATAATGTCAAGCATTTCTTCGGATTCGGTATCGCGGGCGACTTTGCTCGTGAGGTTGATATCGTAGTATGCCGGTATAAGTATCTTATGCGACTGCTCTGCAAGCGATTCGAGGACTATCGAAAGTTCCTCCGGATAGGTGCAGGTTGATACCGCAGCCAGTGTGGTGCCAACATAGCTGTTGAGCGCGGTATAGTAGCGTTTCTGCGCCTCATCGTATGTCGGCATGGGAAGTATACCGAAATCGGTTTCCATTCCGCGGAAAGTCTCAATTTCGCGCATCCTCACCCAATAATACAGAATGCGGTGCTCCTGGAACATGGTTCTCGCCTCTGCATAAATCGCAGAGAATCCCTGAGCGTACAGCTTCTGCAAATTGAAGGTGTTGCTGTTGTCGTACATGATCATGTAGATCTTGTCGATGATCGCCAGGTTCTTTTCTTCCAGAATTGTGATAACCGGCAGATCGTTTTCGTCTTTGGTCGCAATCAGACCGCCGGCACTGACAAGCATTGACGGCAGAGTATCGCGGTATCCGATAAATCCCCATCTGTCTTTGTATGTCAGGGCGCTGTCGCCGTCAATGTCGCCGGTGACGCCCTTTATCGTTTCATAAAAGCTGTCGAGCGTCCATGTGTAGTTTTTCACCATGTCATAGACGTTGGGCAGCGAGTAGTCCTGCTGCATCTGCTTATTGAAGATAAGAACGCCGGACGAGTCTTTGTCAAGCAGCATTATATCGCCGTTGATCAAAAACATGTGGCCAGCAAGCGTCATCGCCTTGGTGGCTTCAAGGTTCCAGTATTTCTTTTCAAGATTTATGTGGGGCAGGTGCTTTGTCTCAAGCAGGTATCCGTTGGTCATGGGCGTCGATACCGTGTTAAAGCGCAACTGCACCACATCGTATATCGGATCGTTGGAGGTAACTGCTCTTTGAAGATTACCAAGCGAATCGTTTATATCTTCATTTGCGATTGTTACGTTAAACGTTTCTTCAACTATGCGATTGCGTCTATATACCGCGTCGTTGATTGTTTCACCGTTTTCCGCCTCAGCGTATATGTCGCGGGGCGACCATACGACCCAGTCGGGGTCATGTGTGGAGTTCGGTGTCAGGAAAGTAATGGTCAGACCCTCCAGGTCACGCTGCGGAAGATCAGCCGTATATGCCGGATCGGCAGTTGTTTCCTGTTCGCCGGCAGACGTTGTTACATCTGAGTTTGTCGGGTCATTTGTGTCTGAATTTTGCTCTGCGCATGCTGCCGCAAATACTGAGAGCATCAGAACTGCGGCAAGCATTAGGGCTTTGAATCTCATGGGTTGCCTCCATTAACAATATAGAAGAATTACGTTAATAATATCACAATATTAATCATATGTCAACTTAATAATGTAGTTATCCGCGTTGATTTTTCATGGCAGTTGTGTTATAATGACACTAATCAATAGAGATTCGATCGGAGCAACTTTATGAAAAACGCGTATGTATATATTGCGTTTGTTTTAGTGATAATGGCGGTGTGCTTGTCCGCATGTGCGGAAGAGTCTTCTCTGACCGTCGATTTTGATGCTGAACCGGCCGGCCAACTGTTTTCCGTAGACCTTTATGACGGCACGACGGCTGTCTGCGTGTCTGCATCGATGGATTTTGACTTCAAAAATGACATAGTTGATTCGTGCCGTGTGACACTTGTATACGACAGTGAAAAATCCGCCGCAGCCGTGTCGGAATTCTGGGAAACATATTCCGGCATTGAAAATACCGAGGTGGAGGGCACGACAGTAACATACAATTATATTATCGACGCCGGCAGTGACCGCAGCTCAAAATTTTCGGGTATGACAACCAATGAGGTAATTGCCGAGGTTGAAAAATTCGGCGGAGTCGTGCGGGGTTAAACCGATGCCGCCGCTAACACTGCTTATCAAACCTGTTTCGGGGCTCTGCAATATGCGCTGCTCCTACTGCTTTTACGCTGACGTCACAAGGAGCCGCGAGGTGTCCTCGTACGGCATGATGAATAGTAAAACGCTCGAAAATTTGGTTTTGCGTGCTTTTGAATATGCGGGGCGCACCTCCGTGTCCTTCAATTTTCAGGGCGGAGAGCCGACGCTGGCAGGGCTCGAATTTTATCGCGAACTTATCAGTCTGCAAAAGCGGTTCAACACAGCAGGCGCAAAGGTTTATAATTCCATTCAGACTAACGGGCTGCAAATAGACGCGGAGTGGGCACAGTTTTTAGCTCAGAACAACTTCCTTGTCGGGCTGTCGCTGGACGGTACAAAAGCGATACACGACGAAAACCGCGTCGACGCTAGCGGGCGGGGCACTTATACTCGCGTAAAGAAATCCGCCGCCCTGCTCAAAGCCGCGGGCTCGGAGTTCAATATACTGTGCGTTGTCACCGCTGCCGTGGCGCGGCATGCCGCGCAGGTGTTTGACACGCTCACCGGCGACGGATTTTTGTATTTGCAGTTTATCCAGTGTCTTGACGGGTTCGGGTGCCCGCCCTCGCCATATTCGCTGACAGCCGAACGCTGGGGCGATTTTCTGTGCACAGTCTTCGACCGCTATTATGACAACATAATCCGCGGCAATTATATAAGCGTGCGTCCGCTCGATAATTTCATGGAGCTGGTCGCCGGCATACTGCCGAGCTGCTGCGGTTACAGCGGCAAATGCGAGGCTTATTTTGTTGTCGAAAGCGACGGAGACGTGTATCCGTGCGATTTTTATGTGCTCGACCGCTACCGAATGGGCAATATAAATGATACGGGCTTTGCTATGCTGCGCGAGTCCGAACCGGCTGCGAGGTTTGTCGCCGAGTCCGAGCCGGTCGAGGCAGCCTGCTCCGGATGCGAGTGGTATGCACTCTGCCGCGGCGGCTGCCGCCGGCACCGCGAGCCACAGAGTGGCGGGGGATTGACGATAAATAAGTTCTGTACCGCGAACAAGAGGTTTTTGGGATACGCATACCCGCGTATGCGCGAGCTGCGCCGATATATGCGGGTATAACAACACGGGAGAGTGAGCCGCTTGTGCAGTTCCCTCACCCGCAAACAATTATTTGCATGCCATA
This sequence comes from Clostridia bacterium, assembly GCA_033808535.1. Lineage (GTDB taxonomy): Bacteria > Bacillota > Clostridia > Oscillospirales > CAG-272 > DTU078. Next base: position 113 of record JAPXNL010000133.1, on the reverse strand, counting down.
ACAGCGGCAGTTTTTTCGGCGCAGATGCAGTGAATGAAGCGAAAACTGTATAATATACCGGTGCATTTTAGTCATTAGGCCGATATCCCGAACTCTTTTGCAAAAATAAAAAC
>JAPXNL010000132.1:0-6405 GCA_033808535.1 Clostridia bacterium | reverse complement strand
GCCCTCCACGTCATTCGCTTGCGAATGACGATGGTCCCATTTCCCCTCGGGCGGCTGCGTTTTTCTTCATATTTAACAATTTTAAGAAAACTCTTAACAAGACGCGCTTTAAAAGTGAAATATTTACCGTCAACCACACCGCCGGACACTTCTGGCGGTGTCGTGATACTAAGGTCAATGCCTGTCGGCATTGACCTGCGGCAGAGCCTTGAGGGAGAAAGTAACATAAAACAAGCGCCCTGTGGTGCGAACTGCATAATTGAGAAATATTTGCACACTATCTAAAAAACTATAACTCAATCATCACTTGAATTTTACCAAAATCCGGCTTATCAAGCACAGGTTTATTGCGTTTTCGACACAGCGGAGTTATAATCGAACCATAAGGCAGGCCTTGCGCCGATTGCTCCGGAGGCTGCGGCGACAACTTTAATCGAGGTGTATATCATGTTCAATGCGGAGACCGTGGGACGCAAAATATCAATACTGCGCAAGAAGCGCGGCATAACACAGATGGAACTGGCAAACCGCCTGGGTATCAGCTTCCAGGCGGTATCAAACTGGGAGCGCGGCGTCGCGATGCCCGATATCGGCAACCTGAAGCTGCTGGCGCAGGTGCTGGAAACCACTACCGACTGCATACTCGGCGACGAGCGCACAGCTCAAATCATATCAGCCGCGGAAGAAGGCAAAACCCCGTCTGAACCCATCAAGCCCGAGGAGTTTGTCGCGGTCGCGCCGCTGCTCGAGCCCGAGCAAAACGACGCGCTGCTCGGCGCTGTCAGCGACCCGTTAAGCGAAGAGGAGGCGAGCGAGGTCAAACCCAACCTCGCGTTCGGCGGCGAGTACGACAAGAGCGACGCGGAGCTGGCGGAGATGTTCTTTGAGCGCGGCAACGTCGCGATGTTCTCGGTAGTGCGAAGCTCCTTGCCGGCCGAGCGCCGCCGCGAGCTGCTGCAGCGCGCGATAAGCGACGGCAATATGCCGTTCATCGCGATGCTGACGGACGAAATGAGCGATGACGACGGCGCAAAGATCGCGGAGCAGGCGTTTGAAAGCGGTAATATAGCGCTGTTTGCGATGTTCGAGTATAAGCTCACGGACGAGCGCAAGGGCGAGCTTGCTATGAAAGCGTTTGAAGACGGCAATATCGCATTTTTCTCCATGCTTTCTTACTGTCTTTCGCCCGAGCAGAGGCGAATATGCCGCAACCGTGCCGCAGCCGACAACAACGTCGCGATGTTTGCGGTGCTGAGCGGCGGCAATTCGGATGGTAAAGAACACTTCGTGGGAAATGAGCAAACGAAAGAACACCCTCGTGCCGAACAGCTTAACGAGAAAAAGCGGCAGCTGCAGGAGAAATTTGCGCAGCTCTCGGGAGAATATGCGAGGCTCGAGGACGAATACAACCGCATGCAGAGCGAAGGCGCGCGCGAAGATGATCTTGATGTGCTCGAGGACCGCATGGATGATCTTGAGGATGAGCTGGACGACATAGAAGACGAGATTGAGGATTTGGAAGACGAGCTCGAAGAGCTTGCCGACCCAGAGTCGATAAGTCAGCTTGGCGACAAGCTGAGCGGGCTGAAGGATTTGCTGGGACGCATAGGGAGTATGTTTAAGTAATGTAACTCAAACAATCTTAAAGGTTCTTCCCTAAAACCATTGCGGTGTGCACCGCCGGGCATGATATTGGGACTTTCAATGTCACCACCGTCATTCTTCGAATAACGGCAGAAAGCACACTTAAGGCTTCGCCGCAGGTCAATGCGGTATCACGACACCGCCACTGGTGTCCGGCGGTATCTTTATCCGCCGGAGCAGCTGCCTGTCGGTTTGTTTGCATATACATTTATCGTATTGTTATCGACGTTTGCTCTAAGAATTCTTGCGGTTGATGCCGCCTCCGTGCCATGTAGGCAGTCAATGAATAACAAAGCCGCCGATTTGGGAAAGGGACCCATATCGGCGGCGCGGGCTATATGGATGTTTCGGCGATGCTATATGAATCGGCATAGCCAGACGGCATTTTACCCAAGTTATAAAGTTGTGCATATCTCAACAAGAATAAAAGTTCAAAAGTTTTTGCGGGGTGTGGGGGAGCTTTTTTCGAAAAGCTTCCCCACAAATTATTTATTATCCTGCTCCAACGCGAGCAGCCGTTCTTTCACATCAAGCCCGCCGCCGAAACCGGTCAGCGCGCCGGATGCGCCCACGACACGGTGGCAGGGCACGATAATCGCAACCGGATTTGCGTGACATGCGCCGCCGACGGCACGCGCGCCTTGCGGACAGCCCACCTCGCGTGCGATCTCGCCATAGGTTCTCACCTCACCGTAGGGTATGCGCAAGAGCGCCTCCCACACCGTGCGCCGGAACGGCGTGCCGGAAAGCGTCACAGGCAGCTCAAACTCCTTGCGCGTGCCGGCAAAATACTCGAGGAGCTGGCGCTCCGACTTGTCGAGCAGGGCGATGTCGGTTGATGAAGAGTCTGTCACGCCGCAGCAGCCGGTATCAGACGTTATGTCAGCCGAGTTGCGGCAGCCGGCGTCTGGCATGATGTCCGCTGAGTCGCAGCTGCCGGCGTCAGTCCCCGCCGTATCATAGCATATGCCGAAATCTGTATTGTACTGCACAAAATCAAGCCCGGTCAGCGCGCCGTTCGACGCGGTGAGAAGCAATGTCAGCCCGCCTGCGTGTATAACACGCGATACGGGGTTTATCTTTACGTTATTGTTCGTGCTCATATGCGCCTTCCCAGAAAATCGATGGCGAAATCACACCACACCTCGTGCGGCGGAAGCGTGCCGTGCACGGCTTTATAGTTGCGCACGATCTCGCGACCGTTGTCGTACAGCGATTTTATCGTATACCACAGCCGCCATTTGTGGTTGTTGCTGTCGATGAGCCAGAACCCGCGCTGGCGCCCGTCGGGCGTGACCTCGTTGTTATACATCTCCCAGAACAGCGCGAAGGGCAGCCGCAGCTTCAGGTATTTTATCATATAGCTGGTGTTGACGCGGTTGTGCTCCTGCTCGGTATGGGTCAGCTCCCACGGCCAGCTCGTCTCTCCCGCGAAGATCCGACGTCCCGCAAACACGGGGTCGGATGTGTCGCGCGGCTTCAGCGTGTCCTCCGCCAGACGGAGCAGCCGGTCGATCTCGGAGACCTCGAGATTCTGCACATCATACGCCGAATATGAGATCAGGTCAACATCGGTGCAGGGCAGCACGCGGTTCGCCATGCGGTCAAACCCGCGGTCGATGTCGGTGCTGCGGTTGCACTCGGCGTAGTTGTAAATTCTGACGTTATTGTGCGGCGTATCGCGCTTTGCATCGTCTATCGCGCGCTGGCGGGTCGAATACCACTTCGCCATCCCGTCCAGCCGCTCGGGCGCGACGCGCTCGACGGTCGCATCGGTGCCGGTGAGCAGCCAGTCGCCCTCCCAGTTGCCTATGTAAAATGTTATGCCGCTGCCGTCATAACGGCGGAGCAGCTCCGAAGCAAAATTATACATGCCGCTGTATTCAAGCTCGCGGTCGCGGTCGTCAAACCCGTCCTGCCAGACCGCGCCGGAGGAGTGATACCAGGTCAGCACATACCGGAAAGGGAACGACTCCAGTATTTTATGGAAGGTTTCGCGGTGCCTGTCGTCCGAGAACAGCTTGATGGTGTTGGCTCCCATCTCATACATGCGGCGCGCCGCCTCGAAAGTGGCGTCCTGGCCCGAAAAGCCGTAGGCAGGCGCGAAATTCTGTGTGCCGACGACATAGTTGTACGACCATATATCTTCGCCGCCCGCCGCGTCGTACGGCGTGCGGTATGGCACAAGCGCAATCTCCGCAATGCGATCCGACCAGCCGGATTGTGTCAGATCCTGCTCGCTTTCGTCCAGCCGGATGAAGTCGCCGTTTTGCTTATAAATCATAACCGACCAGCCGGGCTGGAGCATAACGGAGCCGATGGTGTCCGTGAAGGCGTACCTGCCCTCGCTGTCGAAGGAGGCAGTGCGGCCCGAGCAGCAGCGCCCGGAGTAAATCGTTAGTTTCGCCATTTTGGTTTCCCTCCCTAATCAATATCATAGAGCCGCCTGTACTCTGCGGCGGCTGTCTCGACTTTTTTAACGTAACTGTCCGTTTCGGGGTAGGGTATGTCGGTCAGCTTGCCGTCGTGCGAGATTTCCGGGTCAGCCAGCCACAGCCGCACCCGGTTCAGCCCGGCGTTGTAGGCGGCATAGGCGGTGTCCCAGCGCCCGAACTCGCCGTACAGCATGGCAAGCAGCATCGTGCCGTAGCGGATGTTGACCGCCGGATCGCACAGCGCATCGGCGGTGTAGCTTTCACCGGTTTTGGAGAGCAGCCAGTCGAAGGTATCGGGCATAAGCTGCATCAGTCCCGTCGCGCCGTCGGGCGATACCGCGTCAGGCTTAAACGAGCTTTCGGTTTTTATCACCGCGAATATCACAGAACGTGGCACGCCGAACTCGGCGGCGCACTCGCTCACCAGCTCCGCATAATGGGTCGGGTGTATCATCCGTGCTATATAGCCCGCCACGACAACATATGCTATGGCGGCAAGCAGCGCGGCAAGCAGCAGCGCCATGACGGTGATATACCGCCGCAGTGCGCGGCTCATCTTCCGGCCTCCGTCAAGCCGAGCGCGCGCAGTATCTCACAGACGCGGCGCTGCAGTTCGCCGTCATCGGGATGCTCACCGTCGTAGTTGTTTTCGATTATAAAGTCTGCATGCGCTCGGAAAAAGTCGTCGTCGTGCTGGCGCGAGAGACGCAGCTCCGCATGCCCGCGTGTTATGCCGTCGCGCGCGATTATGCGCGATATCTTCAGCTCACGGTCGGCGACGACGGCGATAACCGCGTCGCATTCGGCGTCGAACCCGCTTTCGTAAAGCAGCGGCGCATCGATTATCGCGGCAGGCACACCGTCGGCGCGGAGCATATCGAGCCAGCGCCGGCAGTAGGCGAGGATGTGGCGGTGCGTGATGGCGTTGAGCGCGGCGGTCGACTCCGGGTCGGCGAACGCAAGCGCAGCCAGACCCCGCCGGTCGAGCGAGCCGTCGGGCAGCAGTATGGAGCCGCCGAAGCGCTCAGCGAGCTCGGCAAGGCACTCGGAGCCGGGCATGCAGACCAGCCGCGACACCGCGTCGGTGTCGAGCACCGGCACGCCCGCGGCGGCAAACAAAGACGAGACATAGCCCTTTCCGGAACCGCTTGCGCCGGTTAGACCGATAGTAATCATGTTGTGTTCCTTGATTGCGTGGTTTGTGGTTTTAATGATGAAATACAATTCACTGTTACGTTTATGATTAGCGCTAACGTGGAATGCGTTTTTTCGGAATATATATTTTACAATATACTATTTTACTGTGCCATAACAACCCTTGCGGTGCAACCGCATAGATGGTATGTTATATTTAACATCGGGATTTAAACATAAATAAATCGCCCGCGGTTCACACCGCATATTTAAACCAAAAAAGGCAAGACAAGCGTGCTCTCGCGCTCGTCGTGCCTTAGCTGGCCGATTATATTCCGGAGTCCGAATATTTTCGGATTCGCGCGACGCCGATCTGCGGTCACGTAGTCCGGATTAAAGCGTTCAGTGCTGTTTTGAAGCCTCAAGACGCTTTTTGAATTTATCAACACGTCCGCCGCTGTCGACAAATTTCTGCCTGCCTGTGAAAAATGGGTGGCACTTAGAGCAGATATCGACACGGATGACGCCGCTCTTTGTGGAGCGTGTCTCGACTTCTTCACCGCATGCGCAGCGTATAGTTACTTTGTTATACGCCGGATGAATTCCGTCTTTCATTTTGCTGGCTCCTTTCCAATGTTTCTAACACCATACCGATTGATTATATCACAGTGTTGCGCCAAATGCAATACCTGACAGTGAAATTTTACTTTTATTTTTTTCGCGATTTGTTTGACTGCGGGCCCTTTATGTGTTATAATGCACATGACTTAAAATTTCCGTTTCAGGAGGAATTTTTAAAATGCTAAATGTAGCGATGCTGAGCAAGTGGCATGTCCATGCCGAAGGTTATGCCAATGAACTTAAGAATACAGGCAAAGTTAATATCACCGCCGTGTGGGACGACGATGTCGCGCGCGGGTCCGAGTGGGCTGCCAGACTGGGCGCCGATTTCGAACCCGATCTCGGAAAACTGCTCGCCCGCTCAGATGTTGACGCGGTAGTATGCGACGCGCCGACGACACAGCACAAGGATGTTATCATCGCCGCCGCCCGTGCAGGCAAGCACATCTTCACCGAAAAGGCGCTTGCCCCCACGCTGGCTGAGTGCGAGGAGATCAAGGCCGAGATTCTCAAGTCCGGCGTCACCTTCGTTATTTCGCTGCCCCAGCGCGGGACCGGCGCTGTTCAGTTC
>JAPXNL010000131.1:0-6433 GCA_033808535.1 Clostridia bacterium | reverse complement strand
GTATAGCCACGGATGTTATACTGTGAGCAAACATCAAAAAAATGGCTTGAGATCTGACTTAAGTCGGTACCTCATGAGGTATGTGCTATGATAAGTGAAATATTCGTGGGCACACTGAGGCGCAGATTAAGGCTTATATTCCGCTTTTTGCGCTTGCGTTTTGTTTGCTTTTTATATTATTTAATGGTCACACATAACACGGAACTGACAAAGTATGCAAATGCCGTATACGCAATGGCAGACGGCGTTGTAAAGTCGATGTAAAACAAAACGCGCCCGGCAGTTTTACTGCCGGGCGCATAACTTTTTTAGTTGTATTACACCGTGTGTACGCCGAGCGAGACGTCGCTGTTTTCGGAGTCGAGGTTGTACTGCTGAGCGTGGCGCCACTCGAAGTATTTCATCGCAACCTGCTCGAACAGGGCATAGGAAAGCACGTCCTCGTCCTGAATGGCATACGCTTTTATCTTATCGCGCAGAATGTCAAGCTCGGGTTTAATGTCGTCTGCGGGTCGGTACGTGATGGGCTTATCGTCGCCGAGAATCTTCTTCTGGAACTCGAGGTCAATCGTCGCGGGCGTGCGGCCGTATTCGCCTTTAACCAGACCGCGGAACTCCTTTGCTACCATTTTATAGCGCTCGCCTGCAAGCACGTTGAACACTGCCTGTGTGCCGACGATCTGCGAGGTCGGCGTGACGAGAGGCGGATATCCCGCATCGGCGCGCACGCGCGGCACTTCCTCGAGCACGACGCCGAGCAGCTCGAGCTTGCCTGCCTGCTTGAGCTGCGAGACAAGGTTTGAAAGCATTCCGCCCGGAACCTGATAGAGCAGGGCGTTGACGTCTACCTTGAGCACCTTCGGGTCGAGCAGGCCGGAGGCGAGATATCTCTCGCGAATGGGTGTAAAGTGACGGTTGACCTCGTCGAGCTTTGTAAGGTCGAGTCCGGTGTCGTATTCTGTTCCTGCGAGCGCGGCAACTATTGCTTCGGTCGGCGGCTGGCTTGTGCCCTGCGCAAAAGGCGAGATCGCAGTGTCAACTATGTCGCAGCCTGCTTCAATAGCCTTGAGCAATGTCATCGAAGCAAGGCCTGATGTATAATGCGTGTGCAGTTCAACGGGGATTTTGACGGTTTCCTTTATCGCTTTGACCAGATCATATGCATCGTACGGGCGCAGAAGTCCGGCCATATCCTTGATGCAGATGGAGCTTGCGCCCATCTCCTCAAGCTGCTTTGCGAATCTGGCAAAATACTCGATATTGTGCACCGGGCTGGTGGTATATGAGAGCGCAGCCTGAACGTGGCCGCCCTCCCGGATTGTGGCGTCGACCGCGGTTTTAAGGTTGCGTATATCGTTGAGCGCGTCGAAAATGCGGATTATGTCAATGCCGTTTGCAAGCGATTTCTGCACGAAATACTCGACGACGTCGTCGGCATAGTGCCTGTAGCCGAGGATGTTCTGGCCGCGGAAAAGCATCTGAAGCTTGGTCTTTTTAACTTTCGCTCGGATCTGGCGCAGCCTTTCCCACGGATCTTCATTGAGAAAGCGCAGGCACGAATCAAATGTCGCGCCGCCCCAGCACTCAAGTGAGTGGTAACCCACTTCGTCCATCGTTTCAAGGATCGGCAGCATATCGGCGGTCGTCATTCTGGTCGCGACAAGCGACTGATGCGAGTCGCGCAGTACGGTTTCGCAGATTTTTACTTGTGCCATTGTATAACTCCTGTAAATATACGGTATGTATGTTACGAGAACTTCGCGAGGAACACGCCTGCCGCAACCGCGGAGCCTATAACACCGGCGACGTTGGGTCCCATGGCGTGCATAAGCAGGAAGTTGGAAGGATCCTCTCTCTGGCCGACCACCTGCGATACGCGCGCAGCCATAGGCACGGCGGATACGCCGGCGGAACCTATCAGCGGGTTGACCTTGCCGCGTGTGACGGCGCACATAATCTTGCCGAACAGCACGCCGCCGATCGTTGAAAAGATAAACGCGAGGAGGCCTAAAATGATAATGAAAAGTGTTTGGGGGCTGAGGAAGTTCTCGGCGTTGGCTGTGCCTCCGACCGAAACTGCGAGGAATATCGTAACTATGTTAATCAGTTCATTTTGAGAGGTTTTTGAAAGTCTTTCGGTAACGCCGCAAACGGTGAACAGGTTGCCGAGCATCAAAAAACCTACAAGCGGTGTTGCTGAAGGAACAATGAAAGCAACAACGAGAGTGACGATGATGGGGAAAATGACTTTCTCGATATGCGATACGGGACGCAGGGTTTCCATGCGTACCGAGCGCTCTTTCGGTGTGGTCAGCAGCTTCATAAATGGCGGCTGGATAATCGGTATCAGAGCCATGTACGAGTAAGCTGCGATTGCGATCGCGGAAAGCAGCGTCGGGGCAAGTATTTTGGTCACAAGGATTGCCGTCGGACCGTCGGCGCCGCCGATGATGCCGATTGAAGCGGCGGCTTCAGGGGTGAAGCCCAGTGCCAGTGCACCCAGGAATGCCGTGAAAACTCCAAGCTGAGAGGCGGCTCCGAGCAGCAGGCTCTTCGGGTTGGCGATAAGCGGGGTAAAGTCTGTCATGGCGCCCACGCCCATGAAGATGAGCGAGGGGTATAGTCCCACTTTCACGCCTATATAGATGATGTCAAGCAGTCCGCCGTGTGTGAGTATATATCCGTAATCGGGACTGTCGACCATAAAGTATTCCATATGGTACAGCTCTGCGCCGGGCAGGTTGGCAAGCAGCATTCCGAATGCGATCGGCAAGAGCAGTAGCGGCTCGAATTTGCGCCATATCGCAAGATAGAACAGCAACCCGATCAGGATATACATGACGACGTATTTCCAGCCCGACGAGCCGGCAAACATCGCATATACGCCGGTTGTCTTTAAAAAGTTAATGATCGCCTCAATCATAGAGATCAAACCATACTTAAGAAAGCGTCATGATTAAATCGCCGGTTCCGACAGACGCGCCCTGCGAAACATTAATCGAAGCAACTGTGCCGTCCTGGGGAGCGCAGATCTCGTTCTCCATCTTCATCGCCTCAAGCAGGCAAAGCACATCGCCGCGCTTCACCGCTGCGCCGACGCTGACGTTGATTTTAAGAATGCTGCCCGGCATCGGTGCGTTTATCTTTACCGCGCCGGCAGAACCGGCTACGGTTTTGGGAGCGGGATTCGGAGCAGCGGGCGCTACGGGTGCGGCCGCCGTTTTTTCGGGGGCAGGCTGCGCTGCAGGAGCCGGTGCGGCAGTGGCGGCAGGGGTGGATGAGCCCACTTCCTCAACTTCAACCTCATAACTTACGCCGTTAACTTTGACAATGTATTTTTTCATGGCTGGTTTTATCCTTTCAAATCAAATCCGGTCTGATATAATCAAAATTTACTTGCGTGTGAATCTGACAACGCGCAGTGACGAGTCGCTTTTGCCGGTATAGGCCGCCACCGCTGCGGTAATAGCCGCGACAAGCGCTGCGTCGTCGGTGAAGGACGGCGTCGGGACGGCTTCTGCAGGCTGCTCTTTTTCAGGAGTACGGGCTTTGCTTTCGTCCTTGCTGCCGGCGAATACTTTTCTGGACAGCTCAAGTATGCCCCAGATTACGATCAAAGCGGCGAAAACAGTGAGAAGTCCGATTAGCGTTACTTCCAGGCCGATCAGCATGCGTTCGCCAAAGGGGCGGTCACTCTGGGTCACGGACGTTGCCGCAACCGCCAGTATGGAATAGACAGAGCTCATAAGGATCCACCCGCCTTAAAGGCAAGCATCTCGAATGCGGCTGCGGTGCGGCGGCGCAGGTCGCCGGAGGATATAATGTCGTCTATGGCTCCGCTGCGCGCTGCGGCTACGGGCGAGGAGAGCACGTTTTTCCAGCCGGCGAGCAGCTTTGCGCGCGCGAGCGCCGGGTCTTCGGACTCTTTTATCTGCGCGTCGAATACAAACTCGACCGCCGACTCGGGCGGCATGATGCTGATCTTTGCGCTCTCCAGCGCAAATGTGATGTCGGCGCCCAGCGCTTTTGAGCCGAGCAATGTAAACGGCGCGCCGTAGGAGCGGCCGAGCGTGACCGTCACCTTGGCGTTGCGTCCGGACGAATAGGCGGACGCCAGTGCCGCAAGCTCATTTGTATACGGCGCAAACTCGCTGACGGGGGAATACTCGAACCCGCCGCAGTCGACAAGTGTAAGGAGGGGTATACTGTAGGAAGCGGCGAAATTCACAAGCCGGGCAGCTTTGTGCGCGGCTCCCGCGGTCAGAAGTCCTCCGCCGACCGCAGGCTGGTTGGCGACAAGCGCGGTAACACGTCCGTTGAGCGTGATAAAACCGGTGAGAATTTCCGGCGAAGCGTCGGCCTGAAGCTCGAAGAATACGCCGCTGTCTGCAATCTCGGCGATGACATGCCGCATGTCGTAGTCTTCTGAGTCTACATTTATATAAGTCGAACGGTTGGGGTCATCCTCCGCGACGCCGCAGACAGTACCGTCATGGCGGCTTGAAGGAAGATAAGCGAGCAGTGAACGCACGGCGGCAACTGCACCTTGTGTATCGGCGGCGAACAGGTCGACAGCCGCGACTGTCGGCGCCTTGGGTTTCGCTGCGCCTGCGTCCGCAACGCTGAATTTTGCTTTCATAATAGACGGCGGCGCTATATAAAGCCGCGCGTCGCGCTCGTTTGCGATGATAAAATCAAACATCGAGCAAAGCGCGGCAGTCAGTCCCGAGCATATGCCGTCGACAACAGCTAGTTGGGGCACGACGCCTTTCAGCTCGGAACTCTTGCGCATGATGCGGCCGTAACCTGCCAGCACGTCTACGCCTTCAAGCACTACCGCGCCGGAGCTTGCAAAAACGCCGATTATCGGCGCGCGGCTGCCGGCAGCCAGATCATACAGCGCGCAGATTTTATCGGCGTGTGCGGCGGTCACGGCTCCTCGGCAGCGTTCGGCGTCCTGTACAAATGCGAAAACAAGGCGTCCGCCGATCGCACCGTAGCCGGTTATAACGCCTTCAAACTCGCAGGCGTCCTCAGACGGGATGAGCTCTGAGGAACGCTTTACATATACTCCGGTTTCGACGAACGTGCCGGTATCAAACAGTGCGGCGATTATCTCCCCGGCATGTCCTTTTACCTCGCGCAGCGCACGCAGCTCCGAAGCAGTCTTTAATTTATGGACTTCCGTTTCCATACAGTGCTGATAAACCTCCAGATAAGCAGTGGAAAAAACTCTTCCCCATTTTAAAACTATTGATAAATATAATACTTCAAAATTATTAAATATAATTGTCGGTTGTGTGTATAATGAATTAAATTGTAGTATTTTGCAGTAAATGCATATAAAACTTCTTTTTAATCACTGTTTGGCACAGCCGCATCCTGCAAACGTATCTCGCTGACCGGGCAGCCAAAACCAAACCTGCTTATGGCGCATGGTACACCGCGTTACTGTACGCGAACGGTCTTATCGGTAAGCGAGCGTATATAGTCAGCCGCTTTTTCGGCATCGGCTTTGTCCATAAACTCACGCCGGTAGTATATGCAGGCATATCCGAAGTTCTCGCATTTTGAAATTCCGAGCGGATGGTACGGTTCAAGCGCGATTTCGACTATGTTCGACAGGGAGTTTGCAAATTCTGCTATGCTTCTCAAGTGGTCCTCGCGGACGTTTCTGTCAGGTATAAGCGGACAGCGCAGGGCAATTTTTGCTCCCGCCGCATCGAGGGCGCGGAAGTTTTCTATTATAATTTTGTTTGAAACTCCCGTGTATTTTTTATGTAAAACATCATCGCATTCTTTATAGTCGGCAAGAAATATGTCTGTGTATGTCGCAGCCTGGATCAGCCTTTCTGGGAGTGTAAACAGCGAGGTTTCAATGCAGACATGAAGCCCTGACTCTTTTGAAAGCTTCAGCATTTCAAGCAGGAATTCATACTGCGAGAAAGGCTCGCCGCCCGTGAAAGTGACTCCCCCGCCGCTGTTTTTGTAAAAGGGCATGTCGCGCAGCACCTCTGCGATAACCTCATCCGAGGTATAGAGCCTGCCTGCCATCGAAAGCGCGCCATAGCAGCAGGCGGCGACACATTTGCTGCAGCGAATGCACTTATTGCGGTCTAGCGTATGTATAAACGCCGGGTCATTTTCGCCGGTTACGGCAGGGTGGGTTATCACATGCGCCCCTGTCGGACATACCGCTGCACAGCGACCGCAGGCGACGCATTTGTGTGATATAAACGAAAGCTCGGGCTCGCCGGAGCGGCTTTCGGGATTGTGGCACCATTCGCAGCGCAGCGGGCAGCCTTTCATAAAGACCGATGTGCGTATTCCCGGTCCGTCGTGGATTGAAAAGCGCTGTATATTGAAAACCATTCCGCTGATCATATCGTGTCGCTCCTGCTGTGTGAATCAAATCATTTTAACGCTTATAACG
>JAPXNL010000130.1:0-6439 GCA_033808535.1 Clostridia bacterium | reverse complement strand
CCTCACCATGCCGGTGTCAGGCATCCTGACAATTGCGGGCATAGGTGTGCCCGATAGACTGGGGGTACTGCAAATACCCGATATTATTCCGCCCCAGATGACAAACGAGTGGTCGTTTATGCGCTTTGTCAACCTTGCCTCCGATGTGCCGCCGCTTGATGTATTGTTTGACGGCGAACGTATCCTTTTCCAGAATACATCTTTCAAAGATATAACAATCCATCGCCGGCTGATGCCCGGCGAACACAGACTGACATTTCTGTCTGCCTCGTCGGGTCTCAGAATGTTACCCGACGTAACCGTACAGCTTGAGCCCGGTATGTTTTATACTGTCTATACCATCGGCTACAATACCGACGGCGATACCCGCGGGATAATACTTTTGCCCGACGGCGTGCTGATGGGGACACAGGCATGAATTCATGTAGGGGAGCTTAGAAAAAGCACCCCCACATCCCCGCAAAAACTTCTGTATTGGTTTTTTGCCACCTGAAACCGCCGGTGTTCCTCATGCGGCCACTCAAGATTTGGCACTCAATAAAAACACCGCCACAACGGCGGTTTTTTTGCAGTCTAATATCACATGCGCAAATTGCGCTTATCTCGCAGGCGCCTGAAAAAATCAGCCAGCTGCGCCGCGCACTCCGGGCGCAGCACATCGCGCGTCAGCTCCGGCTTGTGATTGAACGGATACGCGCACAGGTTTATCACGCTGCCCATCGCACCTGCTTTAGGGTCGGGCGCGCCGAACACCACGCGGTCTAGCCGCGCGTTGATTATAGCGCCCGCGCACATGGGACAGGGCTCGAGCGTCACATAAAGCGTGCAGCCGTGCAGCCGCCAGCCGCCCAGCACCTCGCATGCCTTCCGTATTGCAAGCAGTTCGGCGTGTGCGACGGCGCTTTTGTCCGTTTCGCGCAGGTTGAACGCCTCCGCGACAATACCTGCGGGCGAATGCTCCGCGCCTGTGCGCGCTATTACGCAGCCGACAGGCGTCTCGCCCAGCTCCGCCGCGCGCGACGCAAGCTCAAGCGCGCGCCTCATAAAAAACTCGTCTGCCGCTGCCGTTGCAGCGGCATTTTTATCCGTGCCTTTCATCCCGTTAAAAGCAATGTATAGTAGTCCTGCATTTCACGCGCGTCCTCCGCCATCGTGCCTGCCGACTCGCATATTATGCGCGGTGACAGTCCCACGCGCACAATCACTTCAATCAGCGGGCGGTAATCCGGCCCGAACCCGCCGTTTTGGGCAAACGTGACGTGTTTTTTCTCACCCGCTCCGGTGTATTCTATGCGCGAGAAATGGCAGTGAAGTCCCGTCGCCTTTTCGTCGTCCAGGTTGCATGCAATTTTGTCGAACACGCGCATATAGCCGTCGCGGTCGGCTTCGCCGAAAATAGTGCCCGTTTCACGCGCATACATATGCCCGAAATCGACCACCGGCCACAGCCTGTCGTCCAGCTTGCAGAGGGTTATCACCTCGTCGAGCGTGCCGAGCTGGTTGCACTTGCCCATCGTTTCGATGCCCAGCCGTATATCGTCATACTCGCCCGCGGTTTCCTCCAGCGCCCTGTACAGCGTGTCCGATGCCAGATACATAGCCTCTTCCCTGCTGATCTTCGACGCGCTGCCCGAGTGGATGACGATAATATCCGCGCCCATCAGCTTCGCGGCGTTCAGGCTCTTTTTTATATGACCGATGCTCGCCAGGCGCTTGTCTTCCTCAACACCCGAAAGAGAGATGTAATAAGGCGTGTGCAGCGACATCGCAATGCCGTACTTCCGCGCTTCCTCCCCGATTCTGGCAAAGGTCGCGTCGGAGCCGAAAATCCCGTTGCCTCCCTGATATTCGTATGCACCCAGCCCGCGCTCCGCAAGCCATTTCGGCGCCTGATAAGTATGCTTATACCCCTCCGCGGCAAAGCTGTCCGAGTTGCCGCCGGGTCCGAAAAGTGCCGGCATTTCATTCTCCCTCAGTATTTTATACCGTAAATTGCATATATAATCTGCTCGCCGGCGCGCTTGAGCACAAACAGCGGCGAACGCTTGTCCCGGATGGGGCGCACGACGATTGCGCGCATGCCAAGCCGCTTTGCGGCCAGCACGTCGGTGAAAAGCTGGTCGCCCAGCACCACACAGTCGCTCACATCGACACCCATCGCCTCCGCCGCGCGGAGGTACGCGCGTCTTGACGGCTTGCCGCTGTCCGCCGCCCGGAAATTGTCCATCCCCCTGCAGAACCGCTCCACGCGCTCACGGGAGTTGTTTGACACAAACGCTATTTTGATGCCCGCACCCTGCAGCGCGGCAAGCCATGCGGACACCTCCGGCGTAGGCTCGGGGTCGTCATAGGTCACAAGCGTGTTGTCGATATCGGCTATCACCGCGCGCGCGCCCAGTCCGTGCAAAAATTCAGGCGTTATCTGGTATATGTCGTCGAAAAGGTAGTCGGGCAGAAGGTATTTTTTCAACATGAAGCTTAAATTACAAGCAGCTCCTTCGGAGCGCGGGTAAGATTCTGCACACCGTCCTCGTGGATTACGACCATGTCCTCTATGCGCACGCCGAACCTGCCCTCAAGGTATATGCCAGGCTCGACAGTCACAACATTGCCCGGCACGAGCGGATTGGTTCCGGCTGACGACACCCGCGGCGACTCGTGTATCTCAAGCCCCACGCCGTGGCCGAGCCCGTGTCCGAAGCAGCCGCGGTAACCGGCGCCGTCGATAATTTCACGCGCGATTTTGTCTATCTCCGCACCGGTTTTGCCCGGACCTATCGCCTCGAGCGCCGCAAGCTGTGCGGACAAAACCGTATCGTATACCTTTTTCATTTCGTCTGTCACCGAACCAATTGCGATTGTGCGCGTCATATCAGATCGGTAGCCCCCGACCACCGCGCCGAAGTCGAGCGTCAGAAATCCACGCTCGAGCTTAACGTCGCGCGGGACGCCGTGCGGCAATGCCGATGCGCTGCCCGACACCGCAATTGTGTCGAACGCCACACCCTCCGAACCGAGCTTGCGAATGCGGTACTCAAGCTCGAGCGCAACCTCGCGCTCTGTCATCTCGAGCGTTATAATGCCAAGCAACTGCTCGAGCGCCTGTTCGGCGATGCGCTGGGCGGATTCAATGCGGGAAAGCTCCACCTCGTCCTTGCACTCGCGCAGGTCGTCTGCAAGCCTGCCCATCGGCTCAAACTGCATCATCGGAAAATCGCGCTTCAGCTGCTCAAGCCTTGCGCAGGTCAGCGCGCGGTCCTCGTATCCGAGCGTCGTGACGTTAGCGTCCGCAAGTATCGGGGAAAGCTGTTTTGCAAGCCCGCCCTCGAGCATAACGACGCGAAAATCGTCTGTGGCGGCTTTTTTTGCCGCTTCGATATAGCGAAAGTCGGCAAACAGATACGCCTCGCCGGGTGTTACGAGCACGTAGCCGTCTGAGAAATCGAAGTCGGTTATATAGCGGCTGTTTATACCCGAGGCAAACAGCAGCGCGTCCAAACGCATAGCCTCCCTCAGCTTTGCCAGCCGGGCACTTATCAGTTCTGAAATTGTCATAATATCGCAGTTCGCCTCTTTTTCTGTTGATATTACTGCTGCCCCCGCAACAATGCTAAAAGGTGTGCTGCAGTATGTTTCAATTACACTGGCTATTGTAACTTTTACATATGGTATGTTTATGACGCGGCGGTAACGAACCGGTATCTTAATTGTAAATTAATAATTTACCACTTTAAATCAAGGCGCAATTATGATATAAATAATCGGTATAAACTACACAATCTGGCTTTCATTGCACAGATAAAAACAGAAATTTCCGCACTCCCGCATGTTTTAGAGTTGTGTGGGTTTCGCGATGGTTTTTAAATGAGAGGTTGTAAAATGAAATTCACACGTTTCGTGGCACTTGCCTGCGCAATTTTGACTTTAAGCGTCTCAGCCGTATCCTGCTCCGGAAGCTGGAAGGGGTTTGAGAACACCGATGTCAGCAAATATGTGAAGGTGGGACAGTATAAAGGCGTGTCCGTCTTGCTCAACACGCCGGAAATCACCGACGATGACATCCAGCAGAGAATCAACCAGGCGCTTGCCGCCTCCAAATACGAGCAGGAAATCACCGGCCGCCCGGTCGAAGCCGGAGATTTTGTCAGGTTCGATTATATCGCGACAGTAGACGGTGCCGCAGACCCCAACTTCAAGGGGACCGACACCGCGGTGCAGATAGGCGCCAACGCATTTCATGCGCAGCTCGGCGATATAGAGAGCGCGTTTATCGGACATTCGACCGGCGACACATTTACGGTAAACGGCACTTTCCCGGAAAATTACTCAAACGTTCAGATTGAAAACAGCGAAGCATATTCCGGAAAATCAATTGTTTTTGAAATAACGCTTAAAAAGATATACGACCTTGTCTTGCCGGAGCTGACCGACGAGTTCGTTCAAAGCATTTCAAGCACGAGCACTACTGTCGAGCAGTACAAAGAAGAGATCCGCGCCCAGCTTGCAGAGGAAGTAATGCAAACCTCCGAACAGCAGAAGCTGTACGGTTCGTGGGCGGCTGTCATGGAGACGGTGGAGGTTATAGAATATCCGAAGGCTGCGCTTGACGACGCAGTTAAAGAAATTGAAAACAGCTACAACAAGCTTGCGAACAGCACGGCAATGTCGCTGGAAACCTACGTCACGCAGCAGCTGAAGATGACGATGGAACAGTTTAACGAGCAGGTGCAGACATACGCGAAAAACACCGTCAAGGAGCAGCTTGTGCTGTATTACATCGCACAAAAGGAAAACCTGTCGGTTACCGACGAGGAATACGAATCTGCCATAGCCGACTATTGCGCTAAATATAACTACGAGTCGCCCGAGGAGTTTGAGGAGTTTTACGGTTCCGAGCTTATCCGTCAGTCGATGCTCTGGGACAAGGTTATAAAGCTCATCATCGAAAACGCGACATACAGCGAAGTGTCAGAACTCGAGACTGAAACCGCAGCCGGCTGACAGCAGGCACAGCTTATAATACTTACAAAAACGCAGCCGGGACGCGCAGATTATGCCGCCCGGCTGTCCGGTTTCGGGTGAAAGTTGCCCGGTCGTCGAAACGTGACGGTACTACCGGTGCCTTGCTAAGCCTATATTGCAACTACCCGACGACCCGTGAAAGGACGGTTTATATTATGCCGCGACCGCTTGCCGACCGCGTCCGCCCGCAGAGCTTCGGCGATGTCGTCGGCCAGAAGCATCTGGTCGGCGAAAACGGAGCGCTGCGCCGGATGTGCGCACAAAAGCACTTTACCAACATGATCTTTTTCGGCCCGCCGGGCACGGGCAAGACCACCGTGGCGGAGATCGTTGCGCGCGAGGCGGGTATGAACCTGCACCGGCTGAACGCGACCTCCGCATCGCTTGCCGATATAAAAGCCGTGATCGCGGATACCGAAAGCGTGTTCGCACAGTCGGGCACGATGCTTTATCTGGACGAAATCCAGTATTTTAACAAAAAGCAGCAGCAGTCGCTGCTTGAATATATGGAGGACGGCCGCATCACGCTGATTGCGGCTACCACTGAGAATCCTTATATATACGTCTACAACGCCATCATATCGCGCTCGGCGGTGTTCGAGTTCAAGCCACTGTCGCAGGACGACATCGCCGCCGCTCTGCGCAGGGCGCTGGATTTTCTGCGCGATTCAACGGGCATAAACAAGACCGCGCCGGACGAGGTTATAGACTATATTGCCGCCTGCGGAGCGGGAGACGCGCGGCGCGCGCTAAACCTGCTGGAAAACGCGTTCTTCTCCTCCGCCGACACGCTTGAGCGCGGGATTATCGAAGCTATGACCCCCAAAGTCATCGGCAATTTCGACCGCGCAGGAGACGTGCACTATGACCTGCTCTCGGCATTGCAGAAGTCGATACGAGGCTCCGACCCCGACGCGGCTATTTTCTACCTGGCGAAGATTCTCGAGGGCGGTGACCTCATCGGAGCGTGCCGGCGGCTGCAGGTTATCGCTAGCGAGGACATAGGGCTTGCCTATTCCGCCGCCGCGCAGATCGTGCGTGCATGCGTCGAGAGCGCAAAAGAACTCGGCATGCCCGAGGCGTCGATACCGCTTTCGCACGCAGCCATACTTCTCGCAACTGCGCCGAAATCCAACTCCGCGCATGTCGCTTACACAGCCGCCGCTGCAGATATCGCCGCCGGAATGGGGCAAACCGTGCCCGACCACATGCGCCCGGTGCACAAATACCAGAACTACAAATACCCGCACGACTACCCCGACCACTATGTAGAGCAGCAGTACCTGCCGGACGACCTTTTGGGCGCAAAGTACTACACCTTCGGCGACAACAAAGCGGAGCGCGCCGCGGCTGAGTATTGGAACAGGATAAAAAACATAAAATAAACTGCGGAGCGGTTTAACGCCCCGTATAGAAA
>JAPXNL010000129.1:0-6482 GCA_033808535.1 Clostridia bacterium | reverse complement strand
CTATATCATACGCCACCGAGCGCACCTTCGACGGGTCAGTCTCAAGCAGCGGTATGTCGTCGAGGTTGGGCATTGTAAAGGGGTGATGCTTTGCATAGTAGCGGCCGTCCTCCTCGCTGTATTCGAGCAGCGGGAAGTCGGTGACCCACAGCAGCTTGTAAACGCCGCTCTCGATAAGACCGAGCCGCTTTGCCAGCTCGCAGCGCAATGCGCCCAGCGCGTCGAACACCACCGTGTCGCGGTCGGCGACGATAAACGCGACGTCGCCGGGTTCGATGCCGAGACGCTCTGCGATAGCCGCGTTTTCGGCGTCGGAGAGGAACTTTGCATACGACGAAGAGATCTCTCCGCCGTTGTTTTTGTACCATGCAAGCCCTTTGGCTTTATAGAGCTTGACGAACTCGGTAAGCGAATCGATTTCCTTGCGCGAGAGCTTGTCTACCGCGCCTTTTGCCACGATGCCGCGCACCGAGCCGCCACTTGCGACCGCTTGCGCGAACACCTTGAATCCGCAGCCGCGCGCAATGTCCGACAGGTTGCAAAGCTCCATGCCGAAGCGCAGGTCGGGCTTATCGGAGCCGTAGCGCTCCATCGCCTCGGCATATGTTATACGGGGCAGCGGCAGCGAAAGCTCGATGCCTTTGAACTTTCGGAAAAGCTCGGCTAGGAAGCCTTCGACCACTTCGATAACGTCGTCCTGGGTGACAAACGACATCTCAAGGTCGATTTGCGTGAACTCAGGCTGGCGGTCGGCGCGCAAATCCTCGTCGCGGAAGCAGCGGGCGATCTGAACGTAGCGGTCGAAGCCCGACAGCATGAGCAGCTGCTTATAAAGCTGCGGCGACTGGGGCAGAGCGTAGAAGCTGCCGGGGTGCACACGGCTGGGCACCAGATAGTCGCGCGCGCCCTCGGGCGTGGGCTTGATGAGGCAGGGCGTTTCGATATCGATAAAGCCCTGTTTTTTGAAATATTCGCGCGCGATTGAAGTTATCTCGGAGCGCGCGAGTATGTTGCGCTGCAGGTCTGGCCGGCGCAGGTCGAGGTAGCGGTGCTTGAGCCGCAGCTCAGGCTTAACCGGACTGTTTTCGACTATCTCAAACGGGGGCGTCTGTGCGGCCGACAGGATTTTCAGTTCGTCGACAAGTATTTCAACTTTACCCGTGGGGATGTTGGGGTTGATTGACGAGCGGATGCGCACCGTGCCGTGCGCGCACAGCACATATTCGGCGCGAATGTGGAACGCCTGGTCGAAAATCTCCTTGTCTACGGTTTCGTCGAACGCAAGCTGCACGATGCCCGTGCGGTCGCGCAGGTCGATGAATATCAGGCTGCCCAGGTCGCGCTGGCGCTGGACCCAGCCCATGACGCAGGCGCGTGTGCCCGCGTCGTTCTCGCGGAATTCTCCGCAGTATTTGGTTCGTTTGTCTTTTGCGGTGAGCAGTTGTGACATATATCTCGATCTCTTTTCACTTTATATTTTTGTTGTTCCGGATATTTTTGCACTTTTGCCGGGCATGCGGTTAGAACCGCCGCCCCAAACTCGCGCCCCATTTATAATGCGCCGGGCGATGCCTGCTATCAGCCAAGCAGGCGGCGCAGTGCGTCAATGTCCCGGACACCGATCTCCGACTGCTCGCCGGTTTCCATGTTCTTTAGTATTGCGCGACGCGATTCAAGCTCGGCGTCGCCGATGATAAGCGTGTACTGTGCGCCGATTTTGTCGGCGTACTTCATCTGCGCTTTGAGCGAGCGGCCGACTATGTCACACTCGGCGTTAATACCCGCGCCGCGCAGCTCCGACGTGATGCTGAGCGCGGCAATCTGCGCCGCCTCGCCCATGGGCGCGATGTAGAGTCTGGGCTTTATACCGCTCTCGAGTTCTACGCCGCTGGCTTTCATCGCGAGTATCAGGCGGGTTATGCCCATTGCAAAGCCTATGCCGGGCAGTGCGGGGCCGCCGAGCTGTTTTATCAGCCCGTCATATCTGCCGCCGCCGCAGATGGTGCTCTGCGCACCGATTTTATCGGAGATGAACTCGAACACGGTGTGGGTGTAATAGTCGAGCCCGCGCACTATCGTGGTGTCAACGGTATATCCGATACCCGACGCGGCGAGTAAGCCCTTCAGGCTCTCGAAATGCCCGGCGCACGGCTCGCACAGGCAGTCTATGGTTTTGGGAGCGCCTTCGGTCAGACGCTTGCAGGCCTCGTTTTTGCAGTCGAGAATGCGGAGCGGGTTGGTTTTGAGCCGCTCGCGGCAGGTGGGGCAGAGCTTGTCCTCGTTTGAGGCAAAAAACTCGCGCAGTTTTGCGTGGTATTCCGGCCGGCATGACGGGCAGCCTATGGAGTTGATGTGCAGCTTGGCGCCTGTTATGCCTATGCCCTCTATAACCGATTTGGCGAGCGCGATCATTGTGGCGTCGGCTGCCGCGGAGTCGGAGCCGAACAGCTCGGCGCCGTACTGGAAGAACTCTCGGCTGCGGCCCGCCTGCGGTTTTTCGTATCTGAAGCAGTTGATGATGTAAAAGAGCTTGAGCGGCATGGCGTCGGAGCAGCGGCCGTTCTCGATTATCGCGCGTGCGACGCCCGCCGTGCCCTCGGGGCGCAGTGTGAGTGACCTTCCCTCGCGGTCGGTGAAGGTGTACATCTCCTTCTGCACGACGTCGGTGGTGTCGCCTACACCGCGCGCGAACAGCTCCGTGTTCTCAAACGTCGGGAACCGCAGCTCTGAAAATCCGTACAGCGCGGAGACCTCCCGCGCGGTCTGTTCAATTTTATACCAGTACGGCATCTCCTCCGGCATTATGTCGATGGTGCCGCGCGGCTTCTGTATCATTTCGTATGACTCCTAAATGTAAGTTTAACTTATGTGTTAGTGATTTTGGGTTACGGCGGGGGGAATGACCCCCCCCCCCGCGCCCCCCGCAGGCAAAAATATATCTTAGATTTACTAAAAAATATAGGTTGTTCTATTCTGCAACCCTATTTTGTTACGCTATCTTATTAAAATATCGTGATTCCTCGCTCCGCCGCCGATATGGTCCCCTTACCCAAATCGGCGGCTATGTGGCCACGGGGGACGAAGAAAACACGCACGTTATGTGCTCGCTTAAGACCATGTTTTACCGTACCCGCGGATGCCGTCACTGTGTAATATGGAATGATCGGTGAGCAACATACCAAACGGTTTTTGATACCGTCGGACACCACTGGCGGTGTACGACGGTGTTGCCAATTAACACCAGGAGGGGGCGCGGGGGATGCCTCTCCCGTCGGGGGAGTCCGGATGGGTCCTTCCTCTGGCGTGATTCTAAAGGCAAAGCCTACGGCTTTACCTTGCGGCGGAGCCTTAGGGGCCTTTTCTTTGGGGACTTTCATTGGGCAAGCAAAGAAAGTCCCATCGAACTCTCCCGCGGTGGGAACCGCTGCAATGTAAGTTGGTGATGAGCAAACGGCGGGCAGTATCCTCAAAAATGCAATAAACCCGCTCGCGGTGCGAACCGCCTGCAAATAGGTGAACACGCAACAAATTGCGTACCTCACATCATCTGTTAATCCTCAACATCTCATGCTTCAAATCCCACAGCTTCTGCGACAAATCCACATAATAGTTGTGGGGATTTTCAAACCGCTTAACCTCGTCCCACTGCAGCTCAAGCTGCTCGGCGCAGTATCTGCGTATCTCGTCGGTCGTCGGGCGGCTGTACACGCACCTGCCGCCTTTGAATATCGGCTCAAGCAGCTCGATCGCCGAAAAGTCGGTCAGCGTCTTGCGTTTCCATGTGTAGTCGGGGTCAAAAATCGTAAGCGGCCACGCGGTGTCGATCACCTCGTCATGGATGCAGATCAGATCGGCTATCGCCTTGCCGGTGTGGTGCTCGATAAGCCTGTAAATCTTCTTAAAATGCGGGTTTGTGATCTTCGTTGGATTCTCGCTGACTTTGATCTTGGGGATTATCTTCCCTTCCTCGTTCTCGATCGCGGCGAGCTTGTATACGCCGTCGAACACCGGTTCCGGCTTCGAGGTTATCAGCCGTTCGCCCACTCCGAACGCGTCTATGCACGCGCCCTGCAGCAGCACGTCGCGGATTATATACTCGTCCAGCGAGTTGGAGGCGACGATTTTGCAGTCGTACAGCCCCGCGTCGTCGAGCATTTTGCGCGTCTTGCGCGAAAGATATGTTATGTCACCCGAATCGAGCCGCACGGCGCATTTTGTAATGCCGTGCTTTTTGAATGCTTTTATCGCGTTGGGCACGCCGCTTGTCAGGACGTTATAAGTATCGACGAGCAGTGTCGGGGACTTGGGATAGAGCGAGCAATAGACGTCGAACGCGGTGAACTCGTCGTCGAACATCTGAACCCACGAATGCGCCATCGTGCCGCTTGCGGGCACTCCGTACCGCGGCTCCGCGATCGTGCATGCCGAGCTTGTGCAGCCCGCTATATAAGACGCGCGCGCGCCGAGTATTGCGCCGTCCGCGCCCTGCGCGCGGCGCGAGCCGAACTCCGCGACCGGTCTGCCGCCGGCGGCGCGCACAATGCGGCTTGCCTTTGTGGCGATCAGCGACTGATGGTTGAGTGTGAGCAGCACGAACGTTTCGATAAACTGAGCCTGGATTGCGGGCGCGCGTACCGTCATAATCGGTTCGCCGGGGAAAACCGGCGTCCCCTCCGGTATCGCCCATATATCGCCGGTGAATTTGAAATTGCGCAGATAGTCAAGGAATTTCTCGTCGAATATGCCCTTGCTGCGCAGAAATTCCAGGTCGTCCTCCGTAAAGTGCAGGTTTTCAATATATTCGATAACCTGCTCGAGCCCGGCGGTTATGGCGTATCCGCCGTTGTTGGGAATGGTACGGAAAAACACGTCGAAATACGATATCCGGTCGCCGAGCCCCGAGAGCAGGTAGCCATTGCCCATGGTCAGCTCGTAGAAATCGCAGAGCAGCGTGTGGTTTTCGCGTACAAAATCGGTTGGCATTTAATCGCTTCCTTACAAGTTCAATAAAAAACAAAGGGGATAGTAAATTCAATGGCAGTGGCTTTCAAACAGCTTTTTCAGGTCGCAGGTCATGCGGGCCCCGCCGGGTGTAAAGCCGACTGCTTTATAAAGCGGCAGGTGACTCTCGTCCGGCATATCGCAGCGCGCCTGCAAAATGCCTATCGTATACGCGAAATTCAGAGCCGCGCGCCCGCAGAGCAGCATAGCGTCGCCGTTTTCCGGCGCGCCTGTGACAGCCGACAGGTTATACAGCTCCACATATCCGCTCTTAATCGAAAACTGGGCTATGCACGCGAGCATGTCGTCCTCATATCCTGCATACGCAAGCGCGTCGGGCAGATATTCGGTGCCGCACCGCCCGCAAATTCGCTCCTGTTCACCTTTGTCCTGCACGGGAATAATTTTCAGCATTATTCTTTGCCTTTCAGATATGCAATCTGCGCGGGCGTAAGCCGGCGCCATTTTCCGGGCTTGAGGTTGCCCAGCTCCAGCTTTCCTACCGCCACGCGCTTGAGCGTGATGACGGGCAAATCCAGGCTCTCGCACATTTTGCGGATCTGGCGGTTGCGCCCTTCATGCAATGTCATGCGCAGAACCGTTTCGTTTTGCTTCAGTGTCAAGACCTCGGCGCGCGCCGCCTTGTAGCGCTCGCCGTCTATCTCCATCGGTCGGTTGAGCGTGTCGAGCTGTGCGTGGGTGATTGCCTTGCCCAGTTTTACGTGGTAAATCTTCGGGATCTTATGGCTTGGATGGGTCAGAAGATTGCAGAGTTCGCCGTCGTCTGTCAGGATAAGCAGCCCTTCCGAGTCGTAGTCAAGCCGCCCGCAGGGATAAACGCGCGTGCCCACGTCGGCGACAAGCTCCGCGACACAGGGGCGCCCCTTTTCGTCGGACATTGTGGTGACATATCCGCGCGGCTTGTACAGCATTATTGTTGTATGGTGCTGCAGCCTGCGTTCGACTGTGCGGCCGCGGAGTTTTACCTCCGCCAGCGCGTTGCCCGAGCCGCCGACCTCGACCTTGTCGCCGATATGCGCGACGACTCCGCCGACGGTGACGTTGCCCCGCCGGATTTCTTCCTCCGCCGCGCGTCGGGACATGAACCCGCAGTCGGAGATGTATTTTTGCAGGCGCACCTGTTGTGACATTATATTTGGATACCTCCGGAGACAGTATGAATTTTAGTTTTATTGTGTCTCCGTAATTATTAGTTTGCAGAAATATGATGGTTTACGCCTATTGGCGTGAGTATTTTGATAGGAAAATACAGCTGGCGGTTTGAGATTAGATTGGTTATAAATCAACGGCTTAACTATAATTTGAGGGTAAACGATAGGCTAAGTCCTTAAATCAGTTTGAAATCAAGCGGTTCGCACCGCAGGCGTAGTTTTATGTTACTTTCTTTGCTTGGCTCGATTGTCAAGTCAAGTGCAATTTTTGATCAAAAAAGACTTCTAAAGGAGTTTCCCAGTTAAGAC
>JAPXNL010000128.1:0-6516 GCA_033808535.1 Clostridia bacterium | reverse complement strand
CCCCCCCGCAAATCGCATCCCCGCAAATCGCATCCCCGCAAATCGCATCCCCGCAAATCGCATCCCCGCATCCCCCCTGCGGCCACTTTAGCTGCCGTTGAGTGCATTACCCATGACAATTGACAAAATCGCGGGGCGGGGGGTATAATGGTGACAACATTGATAAAACACAATAACACCGGCGGATGTGCCGGTTCGCACCGGAGGGGCGTATGGCGGCAAGGCTGGAATTTATACTCGGCGCGGCGGGCAGCGGCAAGACCGCGGAGCTGACACGGCGGCTGGTCGACTCGCTGCGCGCGGGCGGACGCGAGTGGCTCGTCGTGCCCGAACAGAGCGCGGTGTCGGCGGAGTCTCGGCTTGCCGGGCTGACCGAGGGCATGGACTCCTCGCGGCTGGAGGTCGTCAACTTCACGCGGCTGTGCAACCTTGTGTTCCGCCGGCTGGGCGGTCTTGCCTACAACTACGCCGACGCGGGCGCGCGCACTGCCGCTATGTGGCGCACGCTGGACGAGCTGTCTGGGCTGCTTGAGGAGTACAAAATCGCGCCCGAAAACAGCCGGCGCTGGGCGCAGCTCATGCTGGCCGAGTACACAAGGCTGAAGGCGCGGGGCGTCACGCCCGCGGTGCTCGAGGGCGCGGCAAAGCGTCTGCCCAAAGAGTACGGCAGGCTGGCGGCCAAGCTGTCGGATTTGGCGCTTATCGGCGCGTCGTACTCGCGGCTGCTCGGCGAGCTGTACGACGACCCGTCCGAAGATATAACCCGCGCGACGGAGCTTGTCCGCGGGCGCGACTTTTTCGCGGGCTGCGGTATATGGCTCGACGCTTTCGACGGCTTCACGCGCGAGCAGTACGGGCTGATCCGCGAGATGCTGCGCTCGGCGGAGCGCGTGACGGTAGCGCTGTGCATACCCTACGGCACGCGCTCGCCGGCGTTCGATACGGTGCGGCAGACAATGACCATGCTGCGCAGGCTGGCCGACGAGGTCGGCGCCGAAGTCTGCGAGCCGACAGTACTTCGCGGGCTGTCGAGATACGCGAACGCGGAGCTTGCGCGCGTATCCGCCTCGCTGTGGGAGGAGGATGCGCACGAAGACGGCATGGGCGAGGGTGCCGCTCCCGACGGCTCACCAGCCTCTAATGATGCCGATGTACCTAACCCCGAAAGCGCGCCCGCTTCCGATATGGCTGATCTTGCCGATAGCCAACCCGCCCCGCCGCGCCATATCCGAATCGTCGAGTGCGCCGACCGCTACGAGGAGGCGGAGCTTGCCGCAGCCGAGATAGCGCGCTATGTGCAGTCGGGCGGTCGCTGGCGCGACTGCGCGGTGATTATGCGAAACATCGCCGACTACGACGGCATCATCGACGCCGCGCTTGAGCGTATAGGCGCGCCGTACTTTATGAGCGAGCGCACCGATGTCGCCTCCCGTCCGGTGGTCAAGCTGGCGCTGGCGGCGCTTGCGGTCGTCGCGGGCGGCTGGCGGCGGACGGATATAATCGAGATGCTCCGCACCGGCATGGCGGGCGTGTCGCCCGAGGAATGCGACGTGCTCGAGGAATACCTTGCGACCTGGAGCATTTCGGGCGAGCGACGCTGGCGTTCGGAGTACGAGTGGCGCATGAACCCCGACGGCTACACCGACACGCTCACCCCGCGCGGCGAACGCATACTTGCCACGGTCAACGCCGTGCGCGCGAGGATAGTCCCGCCGCTTGCGGCGCTTGCCGACAGCTTTGCGCGCGAGGAAAGCGGCGGGAAGGGCACATCAAAGCGCAAGTCGGGCGAAACAGGGGAAAAAACGGCTGACAGAGCTTCTGAGAATACATTTAAAGTCTTTAAACATACAAAAAACACCAGTGTCGAATCGTGCGATAACAACTGTAAAGCTGATGTAAGCGACACCGGTTTGAACATATCAGATAATGACGAATCTGGTAATGTCAGGAGTGCAGCCGCAGGGCTTTACGCCTTCCTGTGCGCGCTCGACGTGCCGAAACAGCTTGAGGAAAAGGAAGGCGAGCTTGCGCACCAGCTTTGGCAGGCGATAACCGGCGCGCTCGACTCGATAGTCACGGTCGCGGGCGGCGCGACAGTGAGCGCCGACCGGTTCGCGCAGATTTTCGGCACAATTCTGCGCCAGGCGACGGTCGGGCGCATACCCGTATCGATCGACTGCGTGACGGTCGGCCAGTCCGACCGGCTGCGCACCGACGGCATGAAGCTCGCGGTGCTGCTCGGCGCGTCTGAGGGCGTATTTCCCGGGAAAGCCGAGACCGGCGACGACATTTTCACGGGTCCGGAGCTGCAAGTCCTGCGCGAGGCGGGCATCGACCCCTGTGACGACGCGGAGTATATCGCGTCGTCGGAGCTGTTCGGCTTTTACCGCGCGGCAGCGGCGCCGGCAGAGCGGCTGGTCGTTACGTTCGCGCCTACCGTGAGCGGCACCGAGCCCCGCCCGGCAAAGCCCTCGCCCGGCGTGGAGCGGCTGCTCGCCATGTTCCCGGGGCTGCAGATCGAGCGGTTTACGGATATCCCGCTGTCCGAGCGCGTGTGGAGCGTCGAGTCGGCGCTGGAGATTGCGGTCAGCCGCCCGCATACGCCCGAGGGCGCGGCGCTGCGGAAGCTGCTGTTCGCCGACCCGCAGGCGGCGGCGCTGATCGAGGCGGCCTCGCGGCCGCTTGCCGAGCCGGAGGCGTCTCTTTCACCCGGGCTTGCGGCGGAGTTATTCCGCGGCGACCTTGCGCTCACCCAGTCGCGGCTCGACAGCTACGTTTTGTGCTCGTTCGGCTACTACTGCCGCTACATGCTCGGGCTGCGCGAGCAGCCGAAAGCCGAGTTCGGCGGCGCGGACACCGGCAATTTCATGCACCGCGTGCTCGAGCGGTTCATGCGCGCGGCGCTGCTGCCCGACGGCAGGCTGAACCCGTCGCTGACGCGCGCCGACCGCGTGCGGCTTGCAGACGAGATTATCGGCGAGTACATTGCGTCGATGTTCGGGCGCGGCGAAGAGCACTCGGCGCGGGCGCAGAACCTGTTCCGGCGGCTGCGGCGCACGACTTTGCTGGTAATTGAGAACCTCGCGGCCGAGTTTGCGCAAAGCGAGTTTCTGCCCCGCCGGTTCGAGCTGCCTATCGCAAGCGGCGGCGCGCTCTCGCCTGACGGCGAGCCGTCGGTGGAGCCGCTGCGCATCCCGCTGCCCGACGGCGGCGCGGCGTATGTGTACGGCAAAATCGACCGCGTGGACACCTACCGGCGCGGCAGCGAAGTGTACCTGCGCGTGGTCGACTACAAGACCGGCGTGCAGAAGTTTTCGCTGACCGACCTCGCGCTCGGGCTGAACATGCAGCTGCTACTCTACCTTTTCTCGCTGTGGAACGGCGGCAGGGAGGCTGTCGGAGCGCCGCCGGACGCGCAGGTTCTGCCGGCGGGCATCATCTACATGTCGGCGGGCGCGCCCCGCGTCGACGCGCAGCCCGGCGAGGACGCGGAGGAAACGGCGCGCCGCGCGGCCGAGAAGCTGACACGCACGGGAATTCTGCTCAACGACGAGAAAATCCTGCGCGCGATGGAGCAGAATCTGGAGTCGAAATATATTCCTGTCAGGCTCAATAAAAACGGCGGGATTAGCACGAATATCCCGCTTTCGGATATAGCCGGGTTCGGCAAGCTCATGAAAGACGCCGAGGCTACCATCGCGAAAATCGCTGGCGAGATGAAGAGCGGCGAGGCGTCGGCGCGTCCCCTGCGCGAGGGGCAGCACGACGCGTGCAAATGGTGCCCATACGGCGCGGTGTGCAGGTCGAGGAGAACGGGGCGTGAGCAATAACGCGGGAAAAGCGAATATAATGTAGCGACACGGGTAAACCGATTGATATTTATAGAGGTGAAGGCGATGAAATTATCCGCTGTTTATTTATGTATTTTACGCTATATACTCGGCAAGCTCGGCGATGGGGTTTGTGCTGTCGAACCAGTAGTCGGGGAAAATGCCTTTGCCTTCTTCAGAGCCGTCCGTATAAAAAGCTTTATACCCCATTGAAAAGCGCAGATCCGAGTGCGGGAGCTTATACCTTTTCAGTTCCCCGAATTGACCGCATCCCATCGAGGCACTGCCCACAAAACAAACATTTTTAACATTCCTTGCATAGCATATTGCCGACTCGCCCGACGACGCCGCTCCTTTGTTTTGCAGCACATAAAGCTTGCCGGAATATTGCGACTTTGATTTATCGATTTTCTCATAAACCTACGCTTGAATTGGCCGGTTTTGCCGGGTTTTTCAATTGATGATTGAGTTTGAAATCAGTGAAAATACCACCGGTATTGAAATGGGACCAGCGTCATTCGGAATCGAATGACGCTTGAGGGCGGCGCGAGAAGTGAATTATAAAGAATCAGCGGTATAACTGATAAATGGGTTTAAAGAAATTTCAGTTTGAAAGTTTTTGAGGGGTTTGGGGATTTAAAAAGTTCCCCAAATAAAATGTGCACAGAAGCTTTTGCGGGGAATGGGGGAGCTTTTTTCAAAAAGCTCCCCCACGATCTCGCATCCCCCTGCGGCAACTAAAAAAAGCGGGTACCTGTGCGGTACCCGCTATACTCCTGTTTGATTTTTATCTTCTCTCCACACTCTCAACGTGCGGCACGCCTTTCAGCCGGGCGGCGATCGCCTTCAGATGGTCGAGGTTCTTGCACGCGACGGTCAGGTTCACAATAATCCGCGTGCCCTCTATGTGCGTTTCGATGCCGGTCAGCGACACCTTCATATCGGCCAGCGCCATCGTGATATCCGCAAGCAGCCGGATATCCGGCACGGCAACCACCGTGATCCCAGCCTCGAACACATTCACATCGTCCGCGCTCTGATCCCAGTGCGCCGACACCCAGCGCGTCGCATACTCCGGCTTGCCGATGTTCTCGGTCACATTCCGGCAGTCGCGCTTATGGATCGACACGCCGAACCCCTTTGTGATAAAACCTATCAGGTTGTCGCCGGGCAGGGGATTGCAGCACTTGGCGATCTTGAACGACAGCCCCTCAACATTGTCTATGATGATCCCGCCGCTGCTCTTTTTCGTCTTCTGCGCCGCGATCGCGCGCATAAGGTCGGCTTCGGTGACCGGCGGCGCCTCCTCGGGCTTTACCACGCGGTCAAACTCGTCGCGCAGCTTTGGCGCGAGCTTCGCCACAGACATTCCGCCGTACCCGATGGTGTTGTACAGGTCGTCAAGCTCCTGTATCCCTATCCGGTGCGCGACGTTGGTGAGCACCTCAAGCTTCTGCGCCTCGGTGTAGGGGCGCCCGAACCGCTTGAACTCGCGGTCAATCTCGATTTTGCCCACCGCGATGTTTTCGGCGCGCTTCTCCTTTTTGAACCACTGCCGGATCTTCGTCCGCGCGCTCGCTGTCCGCACGATTTTCAGCCAGTCGCGGCTCGGCCCCTTCGCGGTCGGCGAGGTGATAATCTCCACAATCTCGCCGTTCTGCGGGATACGGTCGATCGGCACAATCATGCCGTTGATTTTCGCGCCGACCATCTTGTTGCCCACCTCCGAGTGGATGGCATAGGCAAAGTCGATGACCGTCGCGCCCTGCGGCAATGTGATAATGTCGCCTTTAGGCGTGAACACGAACGTTTCGTCGTGCAGTATGTCGATTTTCAGCGCGCGCAGAAACTCGTCGGGGTCGCGCGTGTCGTCGTCGGCGTCGATGAGCTTGGCGATCCAGCTCAGCTTGAGGTCGATATCCTCGCGGCTCTCGCTTTCGCCCGACTTGTACTTCCAGTGCGCCGCCACGCCGTATTCGGCGATGCGGTGCATCTCCCAGGTGCGGATCTGCACCTCGAACGGTATCGAGTTGCGCCCGATAACCGTCGTGTGCAGCGACCGGTACATGTTCGGCTTGGGCGTCGAAATGTAGTCCTTGAACCTGCCGGGAATCATCTTGAACATATCGTGGATAATGCCCAGCACGACATAGCACTCCGGCTCGGAGTCGACGATGACGCGCAGCGCGTAGAAGTCGTATATCTCGTCAAAGCTCTTGTTCTGCTCGTACATCTTGCGGTAGATGCTGTAAACGCTTTTCACGCGCCCCTCGAGCGAGAACCTGATGCCCGCCTCGGTCAGCTTATCCGCGATTTGCGAGCGCGCCCGCTCGATGAAGTCGCGGCTGCGCCCGTATTTCTGTTCGACGTCGTTTTTTATTTCCTCATATCCGATTGGATCGAGATATTGCAGTGCGAGGTTTTCAAGCTCCTGCTTCATGCGCTGCATACCGAGCCGGTGCGCGAGCGGCGCATAGACATGCATCGTTTCAAGCGCGGTCTGTCGCCGCTTCTCGTCCTTTTTGGCGCCCAGCGTGCGCATGTTGTGCAGCCTGTCGCACAGCTTGATGAATATGACGCGCACATCTTTCGACATGGCAAGGAACATCTTGCGCAGGTTCTCGATGTGCTCGTTTTCCTTGTCGGCAAACGGAATCTGTACCAGCTTGGTCAGACCGTCGACAAG
>JAPXNL010000127.1:3496-6524 GCA_033808535.1 Clostridia bacterium | reverse complement strand
ATATTATATTAGAGAACCGCGTATACGATATCGGTGAGTTTTTCGCGCTGGGCGGATTCAACTGGGTAATACTCGAGGTGGGCTCGCAGAATAACCACAATATCGCCTCGCAGTTCCAGAAATACCGCAAAGCGATGCAGGGCGATATAAACAAGATAATCAAAATGATCGAAAAGCTTGACTCATAGTTAAGACAAACTCAAAACCCGGGACGATACTCCCGGGTTTTTCTTTTGCGTTTTATTGAATGGCCCCTGTAATGCAGCTTTGTGGACGCAAAATTGCGCCGGTTGCCGCATTTTAATATCGCCCATCGCTGCCGTATTAGTGCGCATAAAAACAGCTGCGCCCGATTACTGCCGACCGGGCAAGTACACTGGCGGTACACGTCACAGCTGTCTGCGGGGAACAGATAGACCTATTCAGACGGGCTAAGGTGTTCCGGAGCGGAAATTTACAGGCGGTATATCAGTCCACGGGCTCGCGCAGACCGGACATCAGTATATCAGTTTGTGCCGCACCAGTGTCGGTTTATCAGTTCCGACTCTCAACCTTCGTCAGCCCGGTCTGCATATTCATACGGCGCTTACTTTGCGCATGTTATTTCGGTTTGCAGAATGTACGGTTTGATTTATTTATACATATCCGGTTAATAATAGCAGTTATATATTATTCATGAAAAAAGTACCATTATACTACAAAATAAAGATCGGAGGACGTCCTATGACGTCCTCCGGTCAGGTGAAAATTATGAATTGTATATAGGAAATATAATTATTTGCTGCGCTTCTTGGTAAGAACGATTGCGCCGCCGGCGGTGACGAGCGCTGCAAATACCACGACTGCAAGCGCGTCTGCGGTCTGCGGAGCAGGTTTTTCAGCCGGAGTCTCAACCGGAGTTTCTTCAACTGCCGGGGGCTCGGTTTCGACGACCGGAGCATCCTCAAGCGTTACCTGTGCAAAGTTGTATGCGTTCTTGCCCTGGTTGCCCGTGCAGCCCGAAGCAAGCTGAGCATGGATGTATTCGCTGTATTCAGGACCACCGGCCCATACGATGCAGTATCCGAAAACGTCTCCGACCTTCGGTGCTGCGGCTAAGAATGCCGTCCAGGGAGTACGTGCTTCATATGTAAGAACGTTGTTATTATTCTTAACGATGAAGTCATCGGTCGTAGGAGCCCAGCCGGTATTGCCGTCGGAGGTGTCAGCCCAAACGACGCTGACCAGTTCGTTGGTGTCGCTTGTAAGGCTGAGACCGTATTCGAGACGATTTTCTTTAATTGTTACATCGTCTGCCTTGGGCGCGAAGTTGTTCTGGATTGCGCAAGCCTGCCAGATATTGCCCGGATCATCGCCGTACTCGTTATAGAACTTTGATACCTTGTAAACCGTAGCGGTGTATACATAGGTATCGTCCCACGACATGTAGAGCTTCTGCTCCATGCCCTTTGCCAGGCCTTCTGCGTTATCGGTGAGGTCGTTCCATGCGTATGAGAACCAGGTGTCCTTCATCGGGACTTCATAGTACTCGCCTTCGTTGATAACGCCGTCAGCTTTCCAGGGTTGATTCGCTTTTTTGATCGCGAACGCGACATTACCCATGTCTACCTCGTCCTGAGCGCCTGCAAACGCCGGAATCGCCAGGAGGGAGATCATGAGAGCTGTCAATAAGAGAGCCAGGTATTTCTTCATTGAAAGGTCCCCCTTAAAAAATATAAAAATATTAAGATACTGTGTATCCTATGTAAATAATATAATATATAAAGTTGCTATTGTCAATATATATTCAACTGTCCAAAAGTAGAAAAAACTAATGTGTATTTTGTGGAAAATAAACAAAACCGCACAATTTTAATAAAAATTAAAAGCAAATCGCGGTAATTTCCGGGGAAATAAAATTTAATGCAAACGTCAGAAAAAGCAAAAATTTAAATTAACAATAAAGAAACCAAAAATACAAATAACCGGCGACATGCGCACCGGAAAAACTGCACACTAAATCAGGTCGCAAACTGGGTATGAATGAGAGCAAATTTATCGCGTGCCCTATTGACCAATTTACCTCTGTGTGATAAAATATTTTACTGCAAATGCATGTTATTCTCATTTGCATTTGCGTTATAACCGACTGACCGGAGCACAAATGAAAAAGTTTAAATTCTGGCCCTTAACTTTTGCAGCCGCACTGGCGATTGCATTGTTTTCCATGGTTTCCTGCGGCGACGGCAGGACTGACAGCGGACTGCCGAAGATAGCGGTGTCCATCGTGCCCCAGGCCACCTTTGTCAGAGAGGTCTGCGGCGACGGCTTCGAGGTTGTCACGCTGATACCGCCGGGATACAGCCCCGAAAACTACGAGCCGACGACCGACATAATGGCCGCGCTTGAGGATTCGGCCATATATTTCACGATCGGCGTGCCTGCCGAGGATTTGGGCATACTGCCTGACATAAGCGATAAGGTGAAGGTAGTCGCACTTGAGGACGAGGTGGCGCAGGTCTATCCCGACATAACCATCGGCGGCGGCAGCCGCGACCCGCACATATGGCTTTCGCCCAAGCGCGTCAAGGTTATGGTTTCCGCCATCGCGCGAGAGCTTGCTGCCATTGACCCAGACAACGCCGAAATATACACCGCAAATGCAAATGATTATATAGAAAAGCTCGACCGGCTTGATTTGTCGCTGTCTCGAATTTTCGGCGCTCTTGAGAATAAGAGTTTTATCGTGTTTCATCCCGCGTTCGGCTATCTCGCCGACGATTACGGCCTGACGATGCATGCGCTGGAGGAAGAGGGCAAGGAAGCTACAGCAGAGCATATGCAGAAAACTATAGATTATGCCAAATCGCAGGGGATAAAGGCGATATTTTATCAGAGCGAGCTTGACAGCCGCCAGGCGCAGGTTTTTGCCGATGAGCTTGGCGGTAAAGCCATAATGCTCGAGCCGCTGGCGGCAGACTATATCGCCAATCTTGAAAAGATGGCAAATCTGATGGCAGAGGCGATGAAATGACGGACAGAATACTAC
>JAPXNL010000127.1:0-3486 GCA_033808535.1 Clostridia bacterium | reverse complement strand
CTTGAAATAAAAAACCTCAGCGTGTACTACGGGCAAACGCCTGCGTTGAAAAATATTGACCTCGAGATAAAAGACGGCGAGTATCTTGGCATAATCGGGCCGAACGGCAGCGGAAAATCGACACTTCTAAAAGCAATGCTCGGGCTGATAGAGCCGGCGACGGGCAGCGTGCGCATATACGGCAAGCCCCCGGGTCACACGGACGTGAAAATCGGATATGTCCCGCAGTTTGCATTGATGGACAAGCGTTTCCCGATAACGGCATTTGAGGCGGTGCTGACCGGGCGGCTGGGACGGGGGCTCGTGCCCTTTCACCGGTACAGCAAAGCCGACCGCATCGCCGCAGCCGACGCGCTTGAGCGCGTGGGCATCTCGGAGCTTGCCGGGCGGCGGCTGTCGGAGCTGTCGGGCGGCGAGTTTCAGCGGCTGCTCATCGCGCGCGCGCTTGCAGTCGGGCCAAAGCTGCTTTTGCTCGACGAGCCTACCGCAAATGTAGACGCCGGTTCGCGCGAAAACATATACGCGCTGCTCGGCAGTCTGAGCAAGTCAATGACCATAATACTTGTGACGCACGACCTGTTTGCGGTATCCTCGCAGGTGCACAGCCTTGCCTGTCTGTCCGGGCGGCTTGTATATCACGGTGAGCCGCGGCTCGACAGCGGCACCGTAAACGCGCTTTACGGCTGCCCGGTCGACCTTATCGCGCATGGAGTGGCGCACAGGGTGCTGGGCGAACACAACCACGCCGGAGAGGGGGCCGGCGGGTCATGCTGACGGCGCTGTTTAAATATCAGTTTTTGCAGAACGCCGTGCTGGCGGCTCTGCTGGCAAGCGTGCTCTGCGGAGTCATAGGCGTTATAATAATTGAAAAAAAGCTTGTTATGATGAGCGGCGGAATCGCGCACGCCTCATACGGCGGCGTCGGGCTGGGATACTTGCTCGGTATCGAGCCTATAATCGGCGCGATTGTATTTGCGCTGTGCTCGGCGCTGGGCATCGGTTTTGTCAAGCGGCGGGGCGGCGCGGGCACCGACGTGATAATCGGCTTGTTTTGGTCGCTCGGCATGGCACTGGGCATATTTTTCGTCGCGCTGATGCCGGGATACCCGCCCGACATGAGCTCATATCTGTTCGGCAACATACTCGCGGTCACGCGCTCCGACCTGTATCTGACAGCCGGTCTGACCGCCGCGGTGGTGATTATAATCACCGTGCTGTTTGATTTCTGGAAGGCATACCTGTTCGACGACGAATTTGCGCACATAACGGGCGTTCCGACGGCTTTTCTCGAATACCTGCTGCTTGCGGTTATCGCAATGTCGGTCGTCGCTTTGATCCGCGTTGTCGGTATAATACTTGCGCTTGCAATGCTGACCGCGCCCGCGGCGACGGCGTCGCTCTGCACAAAAAGGCTCGGTAGCCGGATGGCGGTATCCGCGCTGTTTGGTACACTGTTCTGCTTTGCGGGTCTGGCGATTTCATATTACACGGGCATCTCGTCAGGTGCGACGATAGTCACGCTTTCCTGCGCGGTCTGCCTTATGTCATACGGCGTGCGCGCAACGGTCGATGCCCGCGCGCGAAAACTCGCGGCAGCAAAGCAAAGCACCGGGGAGGGAAGAACAAAGTGATAAAGCGTGACAGTGCCATATGCTCCGATGAATGCGCAAGACAGGCTGAATACGCCGAAATTTTGAGATCGCATGGACTGAAACATACGCACAACCGCGCGGCGATACTCGGATATCTGGAGATGGCAGACCAGCCCGTCTGTGCCGAGCAGATTTACGACGGGCTGAAAGAGCAGGGACTTGCCGTCAATCTATCGACTGTTTACCGCACGCTCGAGTCGCTCTGCGAGGCGGGGCTTGTGAGAAAGTTTGTGCTTGAGAGCCCGGGCAAGGCGCTGTTCGAGTATAACGACAGCGGTCACCGGCACCATCTGGTGTGCCTTGAATGTAAAAAGATAATCCCCATCTCGTCGTGCCCGCTGGGCGGATACGAGCAGGTGCTCGAAAGCGAAACAGGCTATGCGATAACCGGACACAAACTCAATGTGTACGGCTATTGCCCGGCGTGTAAAAAGAGATAAGACGGGCGTACAACCGCCATACATAAAAACGCCGTGCGGGTTTCCGCGCGGCATGTCTGTTTTAGTAATATACCGATGCAGGTTTGCGGAAAAATCCTCGCCGAACCTGCTGTTAAACATGCTTGTTAAAATAAATATACCCACGCAGCATGCTCCATTACTTAATAAAAAACTCACCTGAATTGAAGACAGGTGAGTCCGAACATTTGCTTTTGCAATAAAAGGTTGGTGCCGATGACCGGGATCGAACCGGTATGGTTTCCCAACGGTTTTTGAGACCGTCGCGTCTGCCAGTTCCGCCACATCGGCATTTCAATTAAAACTTGCGGTATATATTATACCACACCCCCCGCAATTTTGCAAGCGTTAAATTGCCGCGGGTGAATTTTTATTGCGCGCATCTCTTATGCCCGTCCCGCTTGCGATGTTGACAACACGCGGGGCGCGTGCTATAATAATCAATATGGAAAATAAGGTTATACCGGATTTTTTCGCTGCTGCCCGGGCAGTGATAGAGTCCGCTTCGGTTCTGTGCGGCAATCCGATACCTCTGTCGGAATGTAAAGTTATATCGCCCCACAAACTCGATGTTCCGGGTTTTGTTCCGCGCAGCGTATTGATGTTCGCCGCGCCGTACTATTCGCGCATGGCTGCCGGCGACTCGCACTGCCGGCGCACCGTGTCGCTTTATGCCGTCCCGCGTGACTATCATATCTTTTTCTCGGAGCTGTTTGCCGAGCTAAAAGAAAAGCTCACGCCGGAGTTCCCTGATGTAAAGTTCATGTGCTTTGCGGACAATTCCCCGATAGGCGAAGTCGCGGCTGCTTCAAAAGCCGGACTGGGCATGGTCGGCGACAACGGACTGCTTATCACAAGGCGCTACGGCTCGTTTGTTTTTCTGAGCGAGCTGATATGCGATATTGAACCGGGTGAGCCGGGCAGGGAATACAAAGTCGAGCGCTGCGACGGCTGCGGCCGCTGCACCGCCGCATGTCCGTGCGAATGTGTCGACGCCTCCGACCCCTCGGCTGACCGCAGCGCCGATAAACGTGCGCGCTGCCTGTCGTCGCTGACGCAGGCGAAATCGGAGCCGGACGAAGCTGTCGTCTCTCTTATGCGCGGCGAGGGCGACGCGCCCGCAACCGTATGGGGCTGCGACGCCTGCCAGCTTGTCTGCCCGTACAACGAAGACCCCGGGGAAACGCAGATCGAATGGTTCCGCCGCGATTTGATTTTGAACCCGACAGCCGACGAGATTGAGTCGATGACCGACGATGAGTTTTACAAGCGCGCCTTTTCGTGGCGCGGCAGAGGCGTGATCGGCCGCAATCTTAAAATCGCCCAAGGCGGCGAAAAATAACGGCGCGGTATCCCTATACCGCGTTTCTTATAGC
>JAPXNL010000126.1:0-6558 GCA_033808535.1 Clostridia bacterium | reverse complement strand
GCACGGGAATCTCTTCGGTTACCGTTATCGCTTCTATAATCGAGCGGGTGCGCATGCAGTCGCCCAAACCGCAACCGACAAGAATCGCAGATGAGCGTTTTGCCACCGTTTTTATTTGTTCGAGCGCATCATTGGGCAAAGGCTTGTCATCCGGGCAGTCGGGCAGCGGCAGATAGGTACACTCGGGCACCTGTGCGGCACAGGCCGAAATCACGCATTCGGGCGCGGCAAGCCGGACAATGCCGACTCCGCAGCGCAATGCAGCCGATACCGCAAGCACTGCAGCACCTCGATACGGCGCGCTCCCGCATATAACAAGGAGCGTTCCGAACGTCCCTTTATTGCCCCGCTCGTCGCGCTCGGGCAGAAACCGGATCAAACGGGTAATCGATTCATCAGGTTGATTTGACATGTCACTTACGCTTTTGCACCGCAAGCCACTCGATCAGGTCTGTCTGCTCGTATGTATAAGTCCAGCTGTCGTGCTGCACGCCCGGATAAATCGTCAGCTCGGGATTGCCTCCCTCGCGGCGCAGCATTTCGACGGCTTCTATTGAGTTCTGTACCGGCACAACAGGGTCGGCTTCGCCGTGGAACACGCGCATCGGTATGTCTTTCAGCGCTCCGACGCGCCAGCTCATCGCGCCGCCGCAGATAGGGGCGAGCGCCGAGAATACCTCCGGGTGCTGCATGCCCAGCTCCCATGTGCCGAACCCGCCCATGGACAGACCCGTCAGGCTGACGCGGTCGCGGTCGACGTTGTAGTCGTTGCACACGCGGGCAATGAGCTGCATGACCTCGGGCGCAAGCTGATTCCACGTCGTGTTTGCAGGACACTGCGGGGACAGCGTGATCACGCGCAGCCCGTGCCAGTCCGGATCGGCGTAAAACAGCTTTGCGACGCCGTGTACGCGCACACGGGAGATATCCGATCCGCGCTCACCGGCACCGTGTAGAAACACTATCAGGGGCAGTTGCTCTTTTTTCGGGTCAAATCCGGTGGGTACGGTAATCAGACAGCCGAAATCCACGGTGCCCGTTCGCGGGACGGAGTAAGTGGTTTCTTTTATCATAGCATTACCTCGTAGCAATTTTTTACTATGACAGATAATAACATAAATAAGCACAAATATCAATATCATTATTCATATTTGTGAAATATTTTGGATAACATCAGAAATCCGTTTTTGCCTAATACAAAAATTACGTGTCCGCTATGGACAAAAAAAGGAGCCTGTGTTATAATGATTAGAAATTATTATCTTCAGGAGCGCCTGATATGAATACAAGGGACAGCATTTTATACAGGCGAGAGATACCCGTTGAGGTTGAAACCGACGTATTCGTAGCGGGCGGCGGGCCTGCGGGCATCGCCGCGGCGATTGCAGCCGCGCGCTGCGGCGCGCGCGTGTTTATAGTGGAATCGACGGCCGCATTCGGCGGCGCGGCGGTTAATATGCTCATTCCCTGCCACATGACGTTCGGCGACGGCGAGAATTTTCTTGCCGCCGGCATCGGACGCGAGATATACGACTACATGAAGGAGCGCGCCGAGGGCGGATACCGCAAGCATACCCCGCCCGCAATACCGGTGGAGCTTTACAAGCGCTGCTGCGACGACCTTGTAGAGGCATCCGGCGCTGAATTTCAGTTTTACACCACCGTTATCGACGCCGTAACCGTAAACGGTCGGATCGACAGCGTAATCTGCTCGGCCAAGGGCAGGATTTTCGCCGCGCGAGCAAAAATGTACATTGACTGCACGGGAGACGCCGAACTTTCAGCCATGGCAGGCGCGGACTGCCGCTATGGCGACTATGAAACCGGCGAGGTTATGGCAGCCACACTCTGCAGCATATGGACCGGCATCGACTGGTCGCGCGTCGTCCAGCCCGACTCACGTGAGCTTGAGCGCGCGTTTGCCGACGGAGTGTTTACCAACATCGACCGTCATCTGCCGGGCATGTTCCCGCTGTCGGAGGGTGAGGGCGACAAATCCAGCGGCGCTGGTGATGCCGCATCTGCATCGGGCGTCGGCGGGCTGAACGGCGGGCATATCTACGGCGTGGATGCTCGCTCCGCGTCGTCGCTTACCCGCGCTATCGTCGCCGGCCGGCGCCAACTTGACGAATATAAAAAATATTACCGCGAGTATTTAACAGGATTCGAGCATGCTCACCCGATTATGTCGGCGCCGCAGCTCGGAATACGCGAAAGCCGGCGCGTCATGGGCGAATATGTCATGACGCTGGACGATTTTATAAACCGCGCATCATTTGACGACGAGATCGGACGCTACAGCTACCCCGCCGACATACACTCCGGCACAAACGACGACGCCGGATATAAAAAGTATGCGGAGAATTTTGAGCGGCTGCGCCTCAAGCGTGGTGAAAGCTACGGCATTCCCTA
The DNA here is from genome assembly GCA_033808535.1 of Clostridia bacterium. Lineage (GTDB taxonomy): Bacteria > Bacillota > Clostridia > Oscillospirales > CAG-272 > DTU078. Next base: position 4,146 of record JAPXNL010000126.1, on the reverse strand, counting down.
CCGCGCGCTTGTAGTACGCGGGCTTGACAACCTGCTTGTCGCGGGCCGCTGCATTTCGTGCGACAGGTACATACAGTCGTCGATCCGCGTCATTCCCGGCTGCTACATAACCGGGCAGGCTGCAGGAGTCGGAGCAGCCGTGGCTGCCTCGTCAGGCACTGCCGCGCGCGACGCCGACACGGGCGAGATACAGAGAAATCTCATTGCGCTCGGAGCATATCTGTAAAGGCAGAATCCGCACTCAAACGGGCGCAAAACCTAAACCATTACCGGAGATTTTGATATATGGATACTATTTTACAGCTTCTTGAAGAAAACGGACGGCTGACGGCCGAGCAGATCGCCGTCATGCTCGGCAAAACCGAAGAAGAGGTCAAAGCCGCAATCAAACACTATGAGGACACCGGCGTTATACTGGGCTACACCGCTCAGATCGACTGGGACAAAACCGAACGCGAGTATGTGTCGGCTATCATCGAGCTTAAGGTTGCGCCGCAGCGCGACCGCGGGTTTGACCGCATCGCCGAAAAGATTTACAATTACCCGGAGGTCAAAAGCGTCTGCCTGATGTCGGGCGCGTTTGATCTGCTTCTGACAATTGAAGGTAAAACTCTGAAGGAAGTCGCCTATTTCGTCGCCAACAAGCTGGCGCCGTTGGAGGATGTCGTTGCGACCGCGACGCACTTCGTGCTGAAAAAATACAAGGACAAGGGCATCGTCTACGGCGCTCCCGAGGTCGACGAGAGGGGCAATATTCTGTGATAAACTACGAAAGGCTGCTTTCGTCGAAGGTGCAGTCTATAAAGCCGTCTGGCATACGCAAGTTTTTCGATATGCTCGACGAGATGAAGGACGCCGTTTCACTGACGGTCGGGCAGCCGGATTTTGTTACTCCCTGGCATATTCGCGAAGCCGCAATCGAAAGCCTTGAACGCGGCAGAACATATTACACCTCCAACAGCGGGCTCGCCGAGCTGCGCTCGGAGATATCGAAGTACCAAAAGCGCCGGTTCGGGCTTGAATACAACCCGGCAAGCGAAATCATCGTGACAATCGGCGGCAGCGAGGCAATTGACCTGGCTCTGCGGACTGTTATTAACCCCGGCGACGAGGTAATACTGCCGGTCCCCTCATTCGTTTGCTATGAGCCGCTGATACGCATTTCCGACGGCGTGCCCGTGATGATACCCACAAAAGAGGAAAACAGCTTCAAGCTGACGCCCGACGAGCTTCGCGCGGCGATAACACCCAAAACCAAGCTGCTGATTCTCCCCTTCCCCAATAATCCCACCGGCGCGGTTATGGGCGCACAAGACATAGCCGCAATCGCCGACATAATAAGAGACACCGACATAATGGTGCTGTCCGACGAGATCTACGGCGAGCTGACCTACGGGTCGAAGCACGTTTCGATCGCGTCGCTGCCGGGTATGCGCGAGCGCACCGTTATCGCCGCCGGATTTTCAAAAGCTTATGCCATGACAGGCTGGCGGCTTGGATACACGCTCGCACCAGCGCCTATTACAAAGCAGATGGTCAAGGTGCACCAGTTTGCAATCATGTGCGCGCCTACCCAAAGCCAGTATGCCGCTATCGAGGCGCTGCGTGCGGGCGACGAGGATATCGAAATGATGAAGGCCGAATATGACCGCAGGCGGCGCTACATTGTCGACCGGCTGCGCAAGCTGGGTCTGCAGTGTTTTGAACCTGAGGGCGCATTCTATGTATTCCCCAACATCGGCGGGTTCGGCATGACGAGCGAGCAGTTCTGCGAGCGTCTGCTGCATGAGGAGCGCGTTGCTATTGTGCCCGGCACCGCTTTCGGCGACTGCGGAGAGGGTTTTGCCCGCATCTCATATGCCTATTCGGTCAAGCACATCGACACGGCGCTTGAGCGCATCGGCAATTTTATGGCACGATTAAATAAATAAGATAAACGGGAGCGCGTCGCGCTCCCGTTTTTTACTTAAATAAATTTTTAATTTGCTACATAATTGCGTCTAAAGCATAAAACCGCCGGTTGTCTCGGTTGTCGGTTTGGGTTTTACAGTGAGTAGAACATTTTGCTCATACACCACAGGCACTTCGCGGCGCAGTGCATAACGTATTTTTGAGCGGCAGTGCTATGCGTTGCAGTTTTTTCTCAAATAGCAGCACCTTTTGCGGTTTCCACCTTTATATGCACCTCATGCAGAACGCCTGACAGTTGATGTGGTCGCCTGCTTAAGTCTTGCAGTGCGCAGAACTAAACTCTCTCGCATGAGCGGCACCTCACGGCGCAGGCGCAGTACGCAGACGGTATTTATCATCGTCATCATTGCCACAGCGATATCGGCAAACTCCCACGCAAGCCCTTCCGACGTGACGGATCCCACTGCGCAGAACACCGCGCAGCAGCACAGATATGCCGCGCGCAGTCCGCCGCTGCGCTTGCCCGTCAAAAACCGCAGCGCTTCCGCGCCGTAATGCGACCAGCTTATCACCGTCGCCAGCGCATATGCGCATATCGAGCTGCCGATGAACGCCACCGCGAGCTTAGCCGCTGCCGCGCATATCTCGGGCGCGGCGCCCATCACTTTTAATACCGCCGAGTAAATGCCGCCGCCGTATGCCGCCGACACTGCATCCATGCCTCCGCCGAGCAGCTCAGTGCTGTTAGGCGAGAGCCGCCGCGCTATGAGCATCACAAAAGCCGTCAGCCCGCACAGCACAATCGTGTCGGTGAACACCTCAAACACGCCCCATGCACCCTGATCGGCCGGAGAGCGCGTGTTCGCGGCGGCGTGTGCTATGCCCGAACTGCCGCAGCCTGCTTCGTTTGAAAATATCCCGCGCGCCACGCCGTACCGCAATGCCGCGAGGTTGAATACCCCGGTAATCCCGGCTACGCCCGCGCCCGGAATGGCAGCCGGCGTGAATGCAGAATGCACGATTTCGCCGATTATCTCCGGTATCATCCGTGTGAACGGCAGAATAATGCACAGCGACAGCAGCGTATATCCTACTGTCAAAAACGGAATCAGCCGCACGGTAACTTCGGATATGCCGCTGATGCCGAAAAGTGTCACCGCGAGCATCAGCGCGCCGATAATCGCGCCGGTTGCGAGATTCGGCATTCCGAATGCGCCCGCCATGCCGTCGGCTGCCGATTTCGTCTGTATTATGCAGCCGAGCGCGAAAGAATCGAGCGCCAACACAACCGCATACAGTTTAGCCGTGCGGGCCATGCCCAGACCATCGCGTATGTAGTAAAACGGCCCGCCGTAATATGACGGCTCTGACTCTGCTTCAATATGCTGATTGTTTGCGCTTTTGCTTTGCGGCTTTGTTTTTTCGGTTTGCCGGTATTTTACGGCAAGCGACACCTCAGCGTATTTAAGCGCCATGACAAGTATCGCGCTGACCCACATCCAGAACACCGCGCCCGGCCCGCCGAGCGAGATCGCAGAGGCGACGCCCACTATGTTCCCCACCCCGAGCGTGCCGGCGAGCGCAACCGTGAGTGCCCGAAACGGGCTTATCCCCGATCCTGCATGCCCTGATATCAGCGTTTGAAAAACCCAGCCGGGCGACAGCCTGAGCCTGAATGTGAAGTAAACGCCGGATATCAACAGCAGCACAGTTACAATCGGCGATAAAATGTTACTATTAACATAAGATATCACAACATCGCTCCCATACTGACCTGTATTTTAAATTTTTATGGTGCGATGTAAAAAATATACCGGTTTATTAACAGATTATGTGAGTGTGTAAGTATTCAAATATTAAAAAATGATAAATTTTTTATAGTGGCTATGGATTTTTGATATAACTTGTAGTATAATAGGTCGGTATGAAAAAAATATACCCTTTAATTCAAACGGAGGTTTGTTCGACATGAAAAAGAAGCTGACCGCTGTCGATTTTCGTGGCACGCCCGAGCAGGAAAAGAAGCTGCTGGCAGTCATTGAAAAATATCGCGGGGTCAAAGGCGCGATGATGCCTATACTTCAGGAGGCGCAGGATATTTACGGCTATCTGCCGCCCGAGGTTCAGCGGATCATTGCTCTGAAAACCGGCACGCCGGCAGAGGAAATCTACGGCATCGCCACGTTCTATTCACAATTCAAACTTAACCCCAGCGGTGAAGTCGCGATTTCTGTC
>JAPXNL010000125.1:0-6700 GCA_033808535.1 Clostridia bacterium | reverse complement strand
TACCCGACTATTTGCCCGATATAGATCGCATCCTGTGGGTCACAGCCAGAACCGAAAGCGAATCCGAAACCGTAACCGACGGCGTGCTTGCGTTCGGCGGCGAGGTAATCTTCACGGTTCTTTACCTTTCGGAGGACAATCAGCTCAGGAGTGTGGCTTTTGCTGATGATTACAGCGGCGAAATGACAATAGAAGGGCTGACAGAAAGCGACGCAGTGATATCGGAGATCGAGGTTGAGGATGCTTGCGCGCAGGTGCAAAATCCTCGCAAGCTGCTGCTGCGGTGCAGGGTGATCTATTATGCGCGCGTATACCGTACTCACGCAATAGAGCCTGAGATAACCGGCATACGCGGCGTTGAGGACGAGTTGACTTTAGAGCGCGATAAAATCGCGGTGCCCGCAATGGAGGTACGCCGCGAGATCAGCGACGAGCTTAACGGCAGCTTTGACATGGAGCTGGATGCATCGCAGCCGCCGGTCGGACAGATAGTGCTTTGCGAGCTTGAAATAGTGACATTATCATGCACCGCCGAAAGCGGGATGCTGAACTACCATGGCGAGGGCATACTGCGCTGCCTTTACGAGACTCCTGACGGGACTTATGCTCTTGCGACCCATCATTTCCCGGTCAACACCGAGCTTGCGCTTGGTCTGCGAGGAAACTGCGGATGCTATGCAAAGGCGAAAACCGGCGAACTAACCGCATCTGTGGAGCCGAACAGCTATGGTGAGCCGCGCGTTATTGAAGTCGACTACACATACAGGCTCGATATACCGGTATTCTATGCATCTACCGTCAGACTTACCCGCGATATATATTCGACCGACTACGAATGCAGACCGGTGTTCGGCAATTGCGTACTGCGCAGCCCCGCCCGGACCTACGACACGAACTTCACGGTCAATGCGGTAAAAGCACGCAGCGAGGTCAACACCGACATCAAAGGTTCGCTGATTCTGCCGGTCATGACCGATGCAACGGCAAAGATAACCGACATTAAGCTCGACAGCGCAAGAAATAAACTCATTGCAGAGGGTACAGCAGAAATTTTCATGCTCGCGCTGTGCAGGCCGGCACCCAAAACCACCGCCGTTGTTGAACATGACCCGGAGCAGGCAGCGGAGCTTGAAGTAAACGGTGAGCCGGAGAATACATACTGTGCGGCAACCTTCAACGTTCCGATCCGATGCGAGCTCGACTCGCGCGGGCTTGAGCAGGGATTCGGCTGGCAGTGCAGTGTCGGTGTATCGAATGTCAAAGGCAGGTTCGATTCGGTCAACGCTTATGCTGATTTCGAAGTAAACCTGAACATTGTAACCGAGAATGTCGGCAGCTATGAATATGTAAGCTCTGCTACGCTCGACACCTCCAAAAAACTGGCAAAGCCGGCAGCCGCACTGCTGCTGTACTATCCCACCGAAGACGAAAGCCTGTGGGATATAGCCAAAAAGTATTCAACCACCAAGCGCGATCTGATGGCAGAAAACGCTATCTCCGAGGATAGCAAGCTCCCGCGCGTGATGACCATTCCGTCACCCGAAAAGCGCAAGCCGATATTTGCGAAGGTAATTTAGCAGTACAGTTAAAAAAATAAGTTAGTCATACGCGGATGCCAGACAGCGTCCGGCCGGAAACGTCCGGCTTAATATAAATCGCGCCGCCCGAGCATAGATATACGCCGGGGCGGCGCGAATGCGTCATTTGATGTAAAGGCATCAAGATTTACTGTTTTTTGCAATCGGGGCAACTGCATTATCTATTGTATATTGCCTCAAACCACTGCTCCGACTCGGGTATCGGCCTGACATTCTCCCACACAAATTCCGGCGGGCGGCTGGGGTCAGGCAGCCTGACAAGGCAGATTTTGCCGCGAAGAGGGTCTTCGCCTGGCATTCTGCCGGATATGAGATACGAACCGCGGCTGATACCGCCGCGTGATATGTATTCGTTTATAGCACATAGGTATACATATCGCGTCACAAGTGAGTCTATGTATATCACAAGCTCGCGTAGAGCGTCAAAGTCGCCGCGATGTATGCGGATTTCACGCTTAAACCCGTCAAGTTCCGCCCGGCAGGCGGCGATTGCACCGGCTACCGATTCCTGCTCACGTATAAATGCGCCGCAGAGCGACATTATCGCTGCGCCTGCGGCTCTGCGCGCCGATATTTCATCCGCGGTGAGCGCATGTCCGTCATCACAGGCTATCGCCTTGAGCAGTTTTGCTGCTCGTGAGCTGTCCGGCGGCAAAGCGGGCGATGCGGGGCGAGTTGCTATCTGCTGTGCGGCACGCAGTGCTCCTACCTGCGTGGAATTGAGTGCGCTGCCGCCCGGACGGGTCACGCCGAACACTCCCGCCGCCTCACCTATGATGAATAAACCGGGAAGCGAGGTCGACTCATACCATATATCGATCGAAAAGCCGCCGTTGTTGTGCTGGGCGCAGACGTCGATTTCGACAGGCTGCGTGCGCAGGTCGACGCCGTGAGAGGCGAAAAACTCCACCGCGCGGCGATTCATTGCATAGAGCCGTTCAAATGGCGTTTTGCCGTCCAGAGCGCCCGACGCCGCAAGATAATCGCGCGCGTCAGCCGAGAGCAGCACAGCCGAAAATCCCGCAGGATTGCGCGTGAAATCCATGTATACCCTCCGTCCGCGCAGACGCTCGGCATATACCGCAAGGTCGACGGTAGACGAGCCGCTGCTTTTTACAGTAATTGCACCGGAGGTTTCGTCACGAGTGAAACCTGCGCATTTTCGAGGGTCAAACGGCCACTCATAGCCTTTTCTGAACACCGCGCCGAAAAGCTCCGTATAATCAGTAAAGGTATCGCGCAGAAATTCGCGTTCCGTGCCGCTCTCGTCAATCGAAAAATAGCGCGGGACGACCTGCTGGTACGAGCCTGACAGGTTCCAGCGCGGGCGCAGCGATGCGATGCCGTATTGCCATTCGGTCAGATTGCAGCCCTCTGCGCCTGCCAGAAATGCGACACCGTGAGCGCCGGTTTGGCTCTCGGGGTAAACGACCCGGGCATAAATCGACGCCGGTCCTCCGGTCGCCCAAACGACCGATGACGCGGAAAAGCAGATAAGCCCGAAGGGATTTTCCTCGGTCACATAATCGCGGCAAATGGCGACAAGTCCGGATACTTTACAGCGATCAGTCATAATTTCGACAACGCGGCAGCCGTCAAAAATCGCGATACCGTCGCGCCGTACGGCATCTTCAAGCCGCTCGGTCATGATGCGCGAGGTCAGCGGCCCGCAGGAGGTCGCGCGCCCGCGTCCGCCGTCGTGGTCGGTGCGGTAAGCCGCGTATTCGCCGTACTCGTTGGTCGGGAAGGGAACGCCGAGCTCAACAAGATTGAAAAATGCACGCGCCGAACCGGCAGCTTCGGTTAGCGCAAGGTCGCCGTGCATCGCGCCGCCTGCGCACAGCGACTCGGCAAGCGCGGTGACAGAGTCCTCGCGGCTTCCGGTCAGCGAGATTTTATAATACGTCTGCTTGTCAGAGCCGGTATTGCGCGAGGTGCCCATGTTCATGCCCTCTGTAATAAGCGCGATGTCACGCACACCCAGCTTATGAAGGCGGTCTGCGCAGGTAAGCCCCGCCGCTCCGCTGCCCACAACGGCGGCGGTCACCGTAACATGGGGCACAGTATAAGAGTTCAGTTTAATGTAATCCATAATTGGTATATAGTTGGTTAAAAAATTACAGCCGTGCGATATGCATGCCGCCGTCGAGATTGATGACCTCGCCTGTCGCATATCGTAGTGCACCGGCGGCGAGTGCAGACACCGCGTCGGCGATATCTTCAGGTTTGCCCATGCGTCCGAGCGGTGCAAGACCGTCCGACAATAGCTTGTTATAGCGTTCGCGCACCGGCGCAATCATATCGGTATCGATTATACCGGGCCGGAGCTCGTATACATTTATGCCGTGTTCCGCGAGCCGCGCAGCAAACAGCCGCGACGCCATCGACAGGCCGGCTTTAGAAATGCAGTATTCGGCGCGGTTCAGGCTGACTGTTTCGGCGGAGATTGATGTGATAGTGATTACCGCGCGCGGCGTGTCGGGCGGGGTATCGGCTGCCATGCGGCGTGCGGCATATTGTGTCAGAAAAAACGTGCCGCGCAGGTTGATGTCGAGCACGCGGTCGAAAGCCTCGGGTGTCAGCTTAAGCATATCCACACGCTTTTCGGGTGCGACGCCTGCGCAGTTTACCAGCACGTCGAGCCTGCCGAATTCGTCGTAAACTGTATCGACAGCCTTTTTTTGCCCCTCACCGTCCGATATGTCCGCGGAGATATAACGCCAGTCGGCGCCAAGCGCGTCAAGCTCGCGCCCAAGCGACGACGCAGACTCGTGGTCTGTACTCCGCCTCGAGCAGCCGACGACGCGGAAACCGTCGGCAGCTAGCCGCAATATCACGGCGCGCCCTATCCCGGATGCAGCGCCGGTGACGAGCGCCGCGCGCACCGATTTTTGCGCCGGTTCGGCATGCTCCTCGGAAGTATTGATTATGCATCCCGCAATGCTGTTGCCTTTATTCATTTTCGCTGTGCCTTCTCTCTTTGCAGATCCTGATAAATCGGCAGGTACAGTTCGCTGTCGCGGACCGGGCAGCCGACCTCGCGGAACCCGCCGAGCAGCTCCGAGCATTTGCCGCAGGTCAGGCAGACACGGCGGCGGTCGAATGTGCCGGCTGCAATGTCGCGGGCAAAGTCGGGGTAGCAAAGCGCCATGCGTCCGAACCCGACAATGTCTATCATGCCGTTTTCAATCGCTCCGGCGGCGACCTGCGGCGCAGACTCGCCCAGATATGAGTAGCCCGCGCCGACAAATGTCAGGTCGGGGAAAGCTTTTTTAATCTGTGCGGAGGTCGAAATCATGCGCTCGACCCCGCGCAGGGGCGGCTCCGGCGAAGTCGGAACGCCTTTGCCGTACGGCCTATTGACATGCGGGTTGTAATACGGCGTGCCCATCGTAAGGCTGAACAGGCTGCAGCCGCGGTCGCGCATGTCGGCGATGAGCCGCAGAGTTTCGGTCAGATCGCAGGCGACGCTGCCGTCGGTCGGCACACCGAATCCCCACGGATAGGGCATCATGTCGGACATGCCCAGCCGCGACGCGACGATGGTATCAGACGGGAGTGCCGCACATACCGCGGCGACGGTGTCAAGTGTCAGCCGCGCGCGGTTTTCATAAGGCCCGCCGTACTTGCCGGTGCGGTGATATGCGGACAAAAGCTTGGCGTATAAATAGCAGTGGCAGCATTTCACGTCAACGCCGTCGAACCCGGCTTCGCGCGCGAGCAGGGCCGAGCGGACGAATGCATCGGGCAGGCGGTCAAGATAATCGTCGGATACGACAGGATAATCGGGCGGAAGCGGCATCCTGTCGTTGAGCGGCTCACTGTGATGGGTTATAACCGGAGTGCGCTCGCGCCCTCGCTTTGAAAAGCGTCCGGAGTGCGTGAGCTGCACAATAATTTTGACACCCGGATTTTCGGCACGCATGCCCTCGATAAGCCGCTTGTATTTGTCGACATTTTCAGGCGTTATCATTGCCTGACGGTCGAACGAGCGCCCGTCGTCCTGAACTGCCGTTGCTTCAAACCAGATAAGCCCCGCGCCGCCGCGTGCAAAACGCAGATAGCGCCGCACCACAGTCTCGGTCGGCGAATTGTCAGCCGGGTCAAAGTCGCCGCCCTCCATCGGATGTATTGCGAGCGAGTTTTCAAGTTTAATGCTGCCGAGCTTAACAGGTTTCAGCAAATGCGAAAGATCGTCCGAGCGCGGGAATATGTAGCCTTCGGCGGCGATTTCCCGGGCGAGTTTGTCAGTTGTCATGCGAATTTCCTCCGGTGAATCGATATTTTGCGATGCAGTTTACGCAACGGCATAGCTGCGGCGGTGCAAAACCGCCCGATACCCAAATTACAGGCGCAGATGTACGGCAGCGATATTGCGCGGTGCTAAACCATGTTAGCTGAGAAGAGATTTCAGATATTCCGCGTCGTCCAAAAATGCGTCCAGGGTATCGTCGGGCGAAAACTCCAAAAACAGCCCGTGCTGCGATCCAGGTACAGATGACGCGCGGATTACGTCGAGATACTGCCGCCACACTCCGCCGTCGTCGCGAAGCGGAAATTTCTTTGACCCCTCCCAGTTGAATACATGGACATGCAGCAGCGAGGGTGAGGCAAGCCGAAGCGCATCCAAATTATAATCAAGACTCTTGAACTGGTTGGGCTGCCAGTATAAAAAGACATTCGGCGGGTTCCCCAGCTCGTCCAGAAGTCGCATAGCCGATTGCGGATCGTCGGTCAATGTTCCGCCGTGCCATTCAAAGGACACGGTCAGCCCCGCTTTTTTGGCTTCGGCTGCGAAATCTGCAATGTCCGCTATGGTAGCTTCGCACTCGGACGGGGAAGTTTCGGAGCTGCCGCGCGTACCCGCCCAGATTCGGATATTCGGCGCGCCCAGCGCAAGCGCGGTTTCGATGACGGCCGTCCGGTCGGTGCTTTTTCCGGCGCGGTAATACGAGCCGTAGGAAAAACAGCGCAGTCCTGCGTCCGCGCACATAGCGGCGGCGCGGCGCGCGGCGTCAAGATTGCCGTGCGGCACGTGAACGTCGCCGCCCCACTCGATGCCGTCAAGTCCGGCACGCGACGCGGCGTCAACTATGCCGGCA
>JAPXNL010000124.1:0-6705 GCA_033808535.1 Clostridia bacterium | reverse complement strand
GTATCTCGCCCTTGTAAGCAAGGTTGCGGAAGCAGATACGGCATATTCCGAATTTCCGAAGATAAGCATGCGGACGCCCGCAGATTTTGCAGCGGTTGTATTCGCGAGTCGAATACTTCTGAGGACGCTGCTGCTTGAGTATCATTGCTTTTTTAGCCACTTTGATTATTCCTCCTTATTTGGCGAAGGGTGCGCCCATAAGGGTCAGCAGCTCTCTTGCCTCTTCGTCCGTACGAGCCGTGGTGACAAATGCGATGTCCATGCCGCGAATTTTCTCAACTGAGTCATAATCGATTTCGGGGAAGATAAGCTGTTCACGCAGTCCCAGTGAGTAGTTGCCCCTGCCGTCGAAACCGTTGGGGTTAATGCCTTTGAAGTCGCGCACTCTGGGCAGCGCGAAATTGAACAGCTTGTCGATGAATTCGTACATGAGGTCGCCGCGGAGTGTTACTTTCGCGCCTATCTTCATGCCCTGGCGGACCTTGAAGTTTGCAACCGACTTCTTCGCGACTGTCGGCACAGCCTTCTGGCCGGTGATGAGAGTCAGCTCTGCAATAACATTGTCTATAACCTTGGAGTTTTCCTTAGCATCGCCTGCGCCAACATTCAGCACGACTTTGTCAATCTTCGGAATCTGCATGACGCTCTTGTAGGAGAAGCGTTTCATAAGCGCGGGGGCGACTTCGTTTCTGTAGTAATCCTTAAGTCTTGGCATTTGTATGCGCCTCCGTCTCACAGCTCCGCGCCGCAATTGGCGCAGACTCTGATTTTTTTGCCCTTTGAATCGGTGCCTGCTTTCACGCGGACACCCTTGCTGCACTTAGAGCAGTAGTGCATAACCTTGCTGGCATACAGCGCGCCCTCAACCTTGATGATTCCGCCTGTTTCGCCCTGCTTGCGGGGCTTTACATGGCGGCTGACAATGTTAACCCCCTGGACGATGACCTTGCCTTCCTTCGGGGAAACTTCAAGCACTTTGCCGCGCTTGCCTTTATCGTCGCCGGATATGACGATGACTTCGTCGTCCCGGCGGACGTGTAATTTCTTCTTCATGTCTCATTGCCTCCCGATTTAAAGTACTTCGGGAGCCAGTGAGAGAATTTTGAGATAATTCTTCTCACGGAGTTCCCTTGCTACCGGCCCGAATATACGCGTGCCGCTCGGGTTTTTGTCTTCCTTGATTATAACGGCTGCGTTCTCATCAAATTTTATATACGAGCCGTCGGCGCGCTTAACGCCTTTCTTCGTGCGGACTATAACCGCGCGCACGACATCACCTTTTTTAACCTGACCACCGGGGACGGCTTTCTTCACCGATGCCACGACGACATCGCCGATGTCTGCGTAGCGTCTGCCGGTACCGCCGAGCACGCGGATGCACATGAGTTCCTTGGCGCCTGTGTTATCGGCGACCTTCATGTATGACTGTTGCTGTATCATGCGGTCCTCCCCTTATTTCGCCTTTTCGACGATGGCCACCAGGCGCCATCTCTTTGTCTTGGAAAGCGGTCTGGTCTCCATCACGCTGACGGTGTCGCCAATACCGCACTCGTTGTTCTCGTCGTGGACGTGAATCTTAATCGTGCGCTTAACGACCTTTCCGTACTTCTTGTGCTTGACGTGGTCGGTGATAGCCACAACAGCGGTTTTGTCCATTTTATTGCTTACGACCTTGCCAACGCGCGTCTTGCGGAGCGCACGTGTCCGGGCCTGAGCTGCATTGTTGTTCATTATCGTTTGTTACCTCCCGTCAAGCGTTCTTCTTCTCACGAATGACTGTCATCACCCGAGCGATATTACGCTTGGTCTCTTCAATCTTATGGGGGTTGTCAAGCTGATTTATCGCAAGCTGGAAGCGGAGGTTAAGCAGCTCGGATTTCAGCTCTTTGAGTTTGCCGGCGAGTTCGTCGACATTCATCTCGCGGATTTCCTTTGCTTTCACGGCTTATACCTCCTCGTCGGTGCCGGTTGCAGCGCCTTCTTTTCTCACAAACTTGCACTTGATCGGCAGCTTGTGAGAAGCAAGACGCATTGCTTCCTTTGCGTTTTCTTCCGAAATACCGCCCATTTCAAACATTATCCTGCCAGGTTTCACGACAGCGACCCAGTATTCGGGCGAGCCTTTACCGGAACCCATTCGGGTTTCGGCGGGCTTTTCGGTAACCGGCTTATCGGGGAATATCTTAATCCATACCTGACCGCCGCGCTTGATATAGCGGGTCATCGCAATACGCGCCGCTTCGATCTGGTTGCTGGTGATCCATGCCGGTTCCAGCGCCATCAGGCCGAACTCGCCGTTTGTAACCTTGTTGCCGCGTGTCGCCTTGCCCTTCATGCGGCCGCGCTGAACGCGTCTGTATTTTGTTCTTTTAGGCATCAACATTATACGTCGCCTCCCTCTTGGGGATTATCCTTTGTATCGGGCGCCGCAGCGGGTTTCTTTTCAGCAATCTGAGTGCGGTTGCTGTAGTTGGCTGCCGGAGCCTGCGCGCGTCCGCGGTTGCCGCCGCGACCTGAGCCGGCTGACTGACCGCCCGAGCGGTTTCCGCCGCTGCGGTTGCTGCCGCCCTGATATCCGCCGCGCGATCCGCGATCGCCGCGTCCTCCGCGCTCATTGCGTCCGCGTCCGGACGGTTTCTGCTGCTGGGGCATTGACTCTACAAAGCGGCGCTTTTTGCCTGTATCCTGCAGCACTTCGCCCTTGTAGATCCATACCTTGACACCGATCTTGCCGTATGTGGTGTTGGCCTCCCAGAAGCCGTACTCAATATCGGCACGCAGTGTCTGCAGCGGGATCGTACCTTCGTGATAATGCTCGGTGCGGGCGATTTCGGCGCCGTTGAGGCGGCCTGCCACCGTAACTTTTATACCTTTTGCGCCCAGTCTCATCGTACGGCTGATCGCCTGCTTCATTGCGCGGCGGAACGCTATGCGGCGCTCCAGCTGAGCTGCAATGTTCTCGGCAACGAGCTGTGCGTTGAGGTCGGGGTTCTTTATTTCATACACGTTGACAGACACGGGCTTGCCGACCATGCTCTCAAGCGTGACTTTGAGCTTATCGATTTCCGCACCGCCGCGGCCGATTACCATACCCGGCTTTGCGCAGTGGATGAACACGCGCACGCGCTGCGGATCGCGCTCGATTTCAATCTTCGGAACGCCTGCCGAATGAAGCTGGCTCTTCAGATATTTTCTGACTTTATAATCGGAAACCAGGGTGTCGCCGAAATTGGCGTCCTTTTCAAACCATCTGGAGTCCCAGTCTCTGATAACGCCGACCCGGAGGCCGTGCGGATTTACCTTCTGACCCATTTGAGTGCGCTCTCCTCCTTATTCCTTCTCGGCGACCACGAGTGTCACATGGCTGGTGCGCTTAAGAATGCGGGCGGCACCGCCTCTTGCCCGAGGCCTCATGCGCTTGAGTGTAGGGCCGGGGCAAACGAAGCATTCGGACACATACAGCTTGGAAGTATCCATGCCGAAGTTGTTCTCCGCGTTCGCCATCGCGCTGCCCAGCAGCTTAACAAGGTATTCCGACGCGCTCTTGCGGGTATGCTTCAGTATTGCCATCGCCTCGCTTGCATCCTTGTTGCGGATCAGATCGAGGACGACCTTCACCTTGCGGGGAGATATACGCGCATATTTGAGATATGCAGCTGCTTTCATTGTGTTTCGTTACCTCCTGACTTACTGGGTGTTGGACGTCTTCGAGCCCGAATGACCGCGAAACAGACGTGTCGGGGCGAATTCGCCGAGCTTGTGTCCCACCATGTCCTCGGTGATATAAACCGGCACATGCTTGCGGCCGTCATGCACCGCGATTGTATGACCGACGAACTCCGGGAATATCGTGGAGGCTCTCGACCACGTCTTGATGACCTTTTTCTCGTTCTTTGCGTTCATTTCCTCGATGCGGCTGAACAGCTTGGCTTCGACAAACGGTCCTTTTTTCAGACTTCTGCTCATTTATATTAAGCCTCCTTATTTGCCGTTCCTGCGTTTGACGATAAACTTATTGGTGCGGGCCTTCCTGTCGCGGGTCTTATAACCCAGCGCGGGCTTGCCCCAGGGTGTAACCGGGCCGGGCATTCCGATAGGCGATTTGCCCTCGCCGCCGCCGTGCGGGTGGTCACAGGGGTTCATAGCCGAACCGCGAACAGTGGGACGAATACCGCGGTGACGGGATTTACCCGCCTTGCCGAGCTTTACTGTTTCATGCGAGATGTTGCCAACCTGCCCGATTGTTGCGCGGCAGTCGAGGCTCACCATGCGCACCTCGCCGGACGGCAGACGGATCTGGCCCATGCCGTTTTCCTTTGCCATCAGCTGCGCCATCGTTCCTGCGGAACGCACGAGCTGGCCGCCCTTGCCGGGGTAAAGCTCGATGTTGTGAATGAATGTACCGACCGGGATATTGGCGATCGGAAGCGTGTTGCCGACCTTGATGTCGGAGTCGGGACCGGAGATGACGGTCATGCCGTCGGTCAGTCCCGCAGGTGCGATAATATATCTCTTATCGCCGTTTTCATATTTCAGCAGTGCGATATACGAGGTACGGTTGGGATCGTACTCGATGCCGATGACGGTTGCCGACTGATCGGTGATATCGCGCTTGAAATCGACGATACGATATTTCTTGCGGTTGCCGCCGCCGCGATGGCGGACTGTGATGCGACCGTAGCTGTTGCGGCCGGCGTGCTTTTTCTTGACCGTGAGCAGGCTTTTTTCGGGGGTGGTTTTGGTTATCTCGTCAAAGGACGGGACCGCCATGTGACGCCGACCCGGCGTTGTGGGCTTATATTTGTAAGTTGCCATTTCTGTCCCTCCTTATCTCATACCCTCGAAGAATTCGATCGACTTGGAATCCTCTGTCAGTGTCACGATTGCCTTTTTCCACTCGGAAGTGTAGCCCTTGGCATATCTGAGGCGCTTCGGCTTGCGCTTCATCATAATCGTGTTGACAGCTTTGACTTTAACGCCGAACTGCTTTTCGATCGCCTGTGCAATCTCGGGCTTGTTCGCGTCCGGGTGCACGCGGAAAACGTACCTTTTGTTCTCCGTCATGTCCATCGACGCCTCGGTTATAACCGGGCGCAGAATAATATCCTGCGGTGTTTTCACTGTGCGTACACCTCCTCGATTTTGCGAGCCGCATCCTGCGCGACCACAAACTTGTCGCAGTTTAGAACGTCGTATGTGTTAAGCGTTCCGGGAAGCGCGACCTTGACGCCTTCAATGTTGCGCAGGCTTGCGATGGCCTTCTCGTCAACCTCGGGCAGCACGACAAGCGTCTTTTTGTCGGCGCCGACTGCACGCAGCATCGTTACCATTGTCTTTGTCTTATAGTCGTCAGTCTTAATGGCGTCTATAACCACCATCTCGCCGCCGGCCACCTTTGCCGAGAGAGCGCTGCGCAGCGCGAGGCGGCGGACTTTCTTGTTAAGCGTCACGCGGTAGCTGCGCGGCTTGGGACCGTGCGCAACACCGCCGTGCGTCCACTGGGGAGCACGAGTTGAGCCATGACGGGCTCTGCCGGTGCCTTTCTGTCTCCAGGGCTTTCTGCCACCGCCGGAAACCTCGGTGCGGGTCAGAGTTGAATGGGTGCCCTGTCTCTGGTTCATCAGGTAAGCCCTGACCGCGGCATGAAGAACCGCAGCGTTGGGCTCGATGCCGAACACTTCGTCCG
Organism: Clostridia bacterium; assembly: GCA_033808535.1. Lineage (GTDB taxonomy): Bacteria > Bacillota > Clostridia > Oscillospirales > CAG-272 > DTU078. The sequence continues at coordinate 1,019 of JAPXNL010000124.1, read as the reverse complement.
ACAGCGAAATGTCGCCGACTTCTTTACCCGCCATATCCAATACTTTTAAATTTGGCATCGTAAATATCCTCCTTGTCGCTTACGCCTTGACCGTATCGCGGATGAACACGATGCCGCCGCGCGAACCGGGAACAGCGCCCCGCACCGCGATGAGGTTGTGTTCGGGATCGATCTTGGCGATTGTGAGGTTGAGCACGGTGACACGATCGTTGCCGTACTGTCCGGCCATTTTCTTATTCTTAAAAACTCTTGACGGGCTGGAGTTTGCGCCCATGGAACCGACACTTCTGTGTACGGGACCGGTGCCGTGTGTCATTCTGAGCCTGTGTGCGTTCCATCTTTTGATAACACCCGAAAATCCGCGGCCCTTTGTAATTCCGGTTACGTCGACCTTTTCACCCTCCGCGAAAATATCGGCGGTGACGGTATCGCCTGTTTTAAATCCGGAGATATCCTCGAGCCTGAATTCCTTGAGGTGCTTCTTTGTGGCCACTCCTACCTTTTTGAAATGGCCTGCTTCGGGTTTGGTGAGTTTTTTCTCGGCAATATCCATAAATCCGAGCTGGATCGCGTTATAGCCGTCGGTTTCGATCGTTTTCACCTGCGATACGATGCAGGGTCCGGCTTCGATAACGGTGACCGGGATCACATTGCCCTTATCGTCGAAAATCTGGGTCATGCCGACTTTTCTGCCGATAATACCTTTTTTCATTCCGGTTTTCCTTCCGTTTTAGTTATTGGTCGGACTGCGCGACAGCCGGCTCCGCCATAATCCGGTGCGGTATCGCGCCGCCTTTCATTGACGCCGCGTCCGCCGGGACGGGTCTTTTGCCCGCATCATCCGACATGACTTAAAACCTTTACAAACCGCTTCGGTTTACAACTCCGGCGCGCGGTTTTATCAGAGCTTGAGCTCTATTTCAACGCCGGCAGGAAGCTCGATGCCCATAAGCGCGTCGATGGTTTTCTGCGACGGCTTAATGATGTCGATAAGCCTCTTGTGTGTACGCAGTTCAAAC
>JAPXNL010000123.1:0-6778 GCA_033808535.1 Clostridia bacterium | reverse complement strand
ATACATGCCGGACCAGTTTGGGATTTTGATTTGAGTTGTGGTAATGCATCTAAAGCCTATGATGAAGATAAATACCGTTCTTACTGGAACGTTCCGGATTATGGCACTGGCTCTGGAGACAGCGCAGATGGTGTTTGGATGCAATTCGGATGGTTTAAATTACTCATGCAAAATACTCGCTTCAAATCGATGGTTAGATCGCGTTTTTTAGAATTACAACCCTATATCATAAACTTATATAATGATAATGAGATTGGTCAAAACAAGATAGACACATTGACGATCGAATACCGCGAAGACATCGAACGAAATAATGTGTTATGGCCTGTTTCACAAACTCAGAGCATAATCGAGATGAAGCCTCTCTCGGATTATACAGCAAACATTGAATATTATAGAGATTGGTTAAATCGACGGAATAAATTTTTGCTTGGTTATTTTGAATGACAAAGCGAATTCTGGAGTATGTATATTTATGTATAACACCGAACTGTATAATTTTATCAACGAAAAAAAACACCACGCCTTTCGCAGAGAAGGGCTACCACCGCGTGCGCAGGAATATAAGACAAAGGGGTTTTCGCCGCGCGAGCGCATGGTAAAGCGGTTTTGCGAGGCGGCGATGAAGGAGGCACAATCTCCGCACATACTTCCTGGGCAAAAAATTGTCCTTATTCGCACCGTTCCGGCTTTGCCCGACGTGTTGACGGAAGATGAATGGGAAGAAATCAAAACAATTTCGTATGTGCACGAGCGAGGCTACATATCAAACATATGCCCCGACTACATGTCGGTAATTACAAAAGGCTTTAAAAAGCTGAGAGAGACTGCCGACGGATGCAGCTGCGAGGTGCTCGATGCGCTGACAAAGCTTAGCACCAGCTACAGAGAGCTTGCGGCGGCTCAATACAGGCATGACATTGTGAAAGTGCTTGAACGTGTTCCGGAGCATCCGGCTGAGACCTTTCGCGAAGCGCTTCAGTTTTTCCGAATACTCCACTACGCGCTATGGCTTGAGGGCAACTATCACAATACCATAGGCCGCTTTGACATGTTTATGATGCCCTACCTTCAGCATGACCTTGACCGTGGTATTATCACCGAGGAAGAGGCAAAAGCGCTGCTTGAGGACTTTTTCCTGTCATTTAACATCGACAGCGACTTATACCCGGGTATTCAGCAGGGCGACAACGGTCAAAGCATGATGCTCGGCGGGCTGTGCGAGGATGGCACCGAGATTTGTAACAAACTGACGCTTTGGTGCATGGAGATATGCGGCGAACTAAAGCTTATAGACCCGAAAATTAATCTGCGCGTGTCGAAAAACACACCGCTTTCAATCTTTATTAAGGCTACTGAGCTTACCAAAATGGGGCTGGGCTTCCCTCAATATTCAAATGACGACGTGGTTATAGACGGGCTTGTAAGGCTTGGATACGATTATAAAGACGCCGTAAACTACACGGTTGCCGCCTGCTGGGAGTTTATTATACCAGGCTGCGGCACCGATATAGCAAACATTGCCGCACTATCGTACCCGAAGTGCGTTGCCCGCGCAATTCTCAATTCGCTTGAGGGTACGCAAAGCTTTGACGAGTTTTTGGGTGTGGTTAAGCGCGAAATCAAAACCGAGTGCGACTCTATTACCGAAAAGATAAAATCGGTTTGGTTTGTTCCCTCGCCGATGATGGATATGCTATACGGCGGAATCGATGTATCACAAGGAGCTAAATACAATAATTTCGGCATGCACGGAACAGGTATTTCCTGCGCTGCTGATTCGCTTGCAGCGATTGAAAAGTACATATTCAGTGAAAAGCGTTGGACTGCCTACGAGTTGATCGACGCGCTCTACAAAAATTTCGAGGGATATGACGAGATGTGCGCCGTGCTCCGCTATGAGGCACCTAAATGTGGGTGCGACGATGATTCAGTAGATAGGTACTTGACCTTTTTAACCGAGTCGTTTGCAGATGCTCTGGCGGGACGCCGGAACTGCAGGGGAGGCATTTGGCGCGCGGGAACCGGCTCTGCAATGTTCTACCTGTGGCATGCAAGCGAGATGGGCGCATCGCCCGACGGCAGGCGTGCGGGTGAGCCTTTTGCCGCCAATTTCTCGCCGAGCATTTTTGCAGATGTAGCCGACCCGGTGAAAGTTATAAAATCGTTTACCAAATCCGAGATGAAGAGAGTCATCAACGGCGGGCCGCTTACGCTTGAATTCAGCGAGAAAATATTCGCCACCGAAGACTCAATAAAAAAGACGGCTATGCTCGTCAAATATTTCATCGACAGCGGAGGGCACCAACTACAGCTTAACGCCGTCAACCGCGACAAGCTGCTCGACGCGCAGAAACATCCCGAAAAGTACAGACGGCTTATAGTGCGAGTTTGGGGCTGGAGCGCATATTTCTGTGAGCTTGACAAAGAGTATCAAGACCATGTCATAAGGCGTCATGAGTATATCGTTTGATAACGAGCCCAAAGCCGTAGTGTTCAATATCCAAGGCTTTTCGACAAACGACGGACCGGGCATTCGCACGACGGTGTTTTTCAAAGGTTGCCCCCTCAGATGTCTGTGGTGCCATAATCCCGAAGGGCTGTCTGCCGAAGCAGAGCTGTGTGTCAATTTCGCAAGATGCACGCATTGTGGCAGGTGCATAAGAGGCTGCAGCCATTCCGACTGCCAAAAGTGGGGCAGGTGTCTGCATATCTGTCCAGCCGGGAATGTCGGTGTAGTAGGCAAAGATTACAACTCAGACGAACTTGCTGGACTTCTATTGCGAGATAAAGACATTTTCCAGTCGAGCGGCGGAGGCGTGACTTTCTCAGGCGGAGAGCCATTGCTTAATATTGAGTTTATTGCCGACCTTATACCCAAGCTCGGCGGGCTTCATACCGCAGTTGAAACTTGCGGTTATATAAGTGAATGTAGATTCGGTTTTGCGCTTGAATGTATCGACTATTTCTTATTTGACCTCAAGGTTTATGACAGTGATAGGCATAAAGAGTATACCGGCGTCGAAAATAAATTGATTCACCGCAACCTCAGGGCTTTACAGCAGTCGGGGAAGCCTCATATAATACGCATACCTCTAGTACCAGGCTATACGGATGACGAGGACAATCTCCGTGGACTTGCCGGACTTGTGGGCGACTCGCAGATCGAGCTTCTGCCGTACAATATCCTTGCGGGCGCAAAGTATGCAAATTTCAGCAGGTCATATCCTTTAAAGGAGTTGCAGCCAAATAAAGTCAACAATTATAAGAAGTATTTTAAAAATGTAAAATGACAGCTGTAAAAACCAATAGGTTGAGTTAAATCGTATGAAACAGAGGTGATATTAAATGAACAAAACTGTACCCGCTTATTCAAATTTAAGCGAAGTCAGATTATGCGATGATCGCTTTGCTCCATGGATAGATAAAATTTTCAAGGTAACCGTGCCCGATGTCTTAAATAAATTCGAAGCTGACGGCGCGTTCGAAAACTATGATCGCGTTGCCGCAGGTGAGAAAGGCGGTCATCGCGGTCCGCCGTGGTATCACGGATTGATATGCGAGACTATTCGCGGCATCTCAGATCTGTTGGTGCACAGGTATGACGCCGAACTCGACACGAGGATCGACTCGATTATCGGGCGCATGGCAAAGGCTCAAGCCGCCGACTCTGAAAATTACATAAATCCGTATACGACTCTAGAATGCCCAAATCAGCGCTGGGGGCGCAACGGAGGCAACATACGCTGGCAGCATGAGACATACAACGCCGGCGCACTTGCCGAAGCGGGCGTGCATCATTTTATCGCGACAGGAAAGACCAATTTGCTTTCAATCGCAGTTAAAATGTGCAATTACCTTGCGTCGTTTATAGGCGATCCGCCAAAGAAAAATGTAGTCGCCGAGCATGCGCTCCCCGAGGAGGCATTTACAAAGCTGTATAAGATGCTGCAAGAACGCAAAGATATTGCCAAGCAGCTCGGGGCACAGCCCGAGGAGTATTTACGAGTCGCAAAATACTTCATCGACCATAAAGGCGACAACGAAACTCGCTATACATTTCCGCCGTTTCTACAGGAATACGCACAGGATCACCGGTCGGCGAGAGAGCAGCGCGAGGCTGTCGGACATGCCGTGCGCGCCACTCTGTTTTATGCAGGAATGGCGGCAGTCGCGCTTGAAAGTGGAGACAAGGAGCTTGCCCATGCCAGTCAGATAATCTGGAAAGATGTCGTAGAAACCAAGCTCCATTCAAATGGCTGCGTCGGCGCTTACAGAAACGACGAGAAGTTCGGCCAGCAGTATGAGCTACCAAACAACGCTTACCTTGAAACCTGCGCGGGAGTGGGACTTATATTCTGGGGCATGAATCTGTTCCGGCTCTACCCGGACGCTTCCATTTGGGATACGATAGAAAATACGATTTACAATTTGCTGCCCGCCTCGATCTCTGAAAGCTGTAATCTTTACACGTACGAAAACCCGCTCGAGTCGCGCGGTGAATTCAGTCGCTGGAGCTGGCACGGCTGCCCGTGTTGCCCACCGATGCTTCTCAAAGCTGTCGGCTGCCTGCCAACCCTGGTCTTCGCGCATAACAGAGAAAATATTTGGCTCAACCTTTATATAGATTGCATGCTGGAGCGTCCCGACTGTAAAGTATCGTTTTTAAATGGCGGCATCAAAGTACAACCAAAATCGGCTGATAGCGTACAGTTGACGCTACGGCTCAGAATCCCCGAGTGGTCGCGGGCTTATTCACTGCATCTCAACGGCAGGGAACTAGCATATAAGATTGAAAGTGGATATGCGGTCGTTTCTCGCGAGTTTTGCGCGGACGATATACTTGAAGTTAAGTATAACACGCCTGTTGTCAAATACGCTGCGCATCCGTATGTGCATGCTGACCGCGGTCGCGTCATGATAAAGCACGGCCTGCTGCTTTACTGCGCAGAAAATATCGACAACGGCGGCAGCCACGTGTGGGAAGACCTCGATTTTGTGATAAGCGAGAATGCTCCGCTGACCTTAAACTCCGACGGTACGATCACAGGCACGAAAGCAACCAGCGAGCCGTTTATGCTGATCCCGTATTATAAGTGGAACAACCGCGGCCCCAGTCTCATGCGCGTTTGGTTCAGACAGGAAAATCTTATAAGCAATCCTATGGATACTTCCGCATGGAGAGGCAAGTTATATAAGGCTGTTACAGAATATCAATGCAGTGATATATAAGGTTCAAACGATAAACATATATAACCCCCCTTAATATGCCCCTTGGGGTAGACACTTGAAATAACAAAAGATTTCGAGGCTACACTAAGGGAATTATTATGTCAAAAGTAAATAAGAAATACAGCGTAGAAGTATAGTTACGATCCATCCAAGAGCATATATTAAAAAGCAGCTTGACAACGAGCCGATGGCATCTGCAGTAGTGGGTACCGTCAAGATTTTTTCGCAATTTCATATCCCGCTTGGTAGAAATCAGTTAGCCAGCAGTTATTTGTGAAGCATCCACATCCTCAAGATGTTTCATACACATATAACGCTTGGTTCCCCAATCCTTACTTGCAACATGCCGTAATCTTGCGCAAACCAGCATTAACGCCGAATTCCCATCAGGGAAGGAGCCTACAACCCTGGTCCTGCGCCTGACCTCCCGGTTAAGTCGTTCAATAACATTATTGCTCCTCAATTTACTCCAATGGGCATAGGGAAATTCCATGTATGTCAGTGTTTCCTCAATGCCCTTTTCTATCTTATCTGCCGCTTCTTTTAGTTTCATTTCTCGTAGCTTCTGGACCACACTCTTGGCCTTCTGCCTTGCTGCTTCTTTATTCTCTTGCGCGTGAATGGCCTCATCATTGCCGCTACTTCTCTTACCTTGGAACGTGGGGTCACTGTAAAAACATTTCGGTAGAAATGGACTGTGCATCTCTGATACTTTGCATCGGGATAGACCTCATTGATTGCCTCCAGAAGCCCTAGACATTTATCGCCAATGAATAGTTGAACCCCTGTTAGTCCTCGTTCGTATTCTTCATTAGGTGCAAAATCCATTTCGAAGGTTATGGTGTCGACCGTCTGCTCCCCGTTATGACTTGCTATCTCGTCATCTGTAAGTACAACATACTGCCAGTTATTTACGCAATATTCCATGCAAATCATTGACTTTCATATTCAGGTAATTTATAATGAGGGTGAAGTGTAATAGCCAAAATCTGCCTAATATGCTATCTATTTTTTTCATTAATAAATCAATTGCATGCGAGGTTGACAAGATATGAAAGTTCTGTTTATCGGTAACAGCATCACTTTGCATTCGCCGGCGCCGGATATCGGTTGGTACGGCAATTACGGAATGGCAGCAAGCTGCGAGGAAAACGATTATGTGCACACTTTATGTAGACTGATCGAGCAGCGCGGCAAAAAAGTGGACGCGCACGTGTACAATGCCGCCGATTTTGAAAGGAACCCCGATAGTTTTGATTTAGTCACACTGTCAAACCTTCGCGATTTTCAGGCAGATATTATAATTGTACGGCTTATTGAGAATGTTCCTCGCGATAAACTGCAGTCATTCGGAGCCGCGTATGTTAAGCTGCTTGAATACATAAATAAAAACCGCCGCGGAAAGGTATTCTGCACAGGCAGCTTCTGGAAAAATGATGAGGGAGATAAAATTCTGCGCGAAGCCGCATTCGAGTACGGCGCAAGTTTTATATCTCTTGAGATGGTGCAGTCCGGGGAGTTTCAGGCTATAGGGCAGTTTGAGCAT
>JAPXNL010000122.1:812-6824 GCA_033808535.1 Clostridia bacterium | reverse complement strand
GGCAGAAAGGAGCCCTAAGGCTCCGCCGCAGGTCAAAGCCGTCAGGGGATGTTACCCCGCGCCCCTCTGGGCGCCAGTCCATTCGTCCACCGGACGCCCTAATGACGTTCGGCGGTAGTGCTAACGGGTTGGACTTTGCTCTTCTGTAAGCCGCTGCGGTGCGTCTCTCTGCTCCTCTTTAGCCGCCCGTCGGGGAAAGGGTAATGGGAGTCGCAGAGCTTCACGTCGTTTCCCCCTTCCCCACTCAAGCCGCCCGAGGGGATATGGGATCATTGTTATTCGCAAGCGAATGACGTTGGAGGGCGGCGCAGATATGGTGCAGCCTTCGCGGGTTGGGCAGATGGCATGGCGCAGGCTTGAAAATTGCGTATAAGCCTGATGATGAGATAATACTTAAAAGAATATTATAAGTTATATATTGCCAAAAGGTTTTTGAAGGGTGTGGGAAACTTTTTCAAAAAGTTTCCCACAATATTCAATCCCCGATAAATATTACGCTCACTTGCTGGTTTTGCGGCGCAGGCGCGCCATGATGTAGACTGTCCACAGGCTGGCGGTGACCATTATAATGCAGGAGGTGATCCAGGCCAGCGCCGTGTTAATTTTGCGCGTATTCTGCGACAGCGCCGCGTCGCGCGCGTCGTCGAACAGCTTTTCAAGCTCCGTGTCGCCATACTGCCCGGAATACGCGTTTATCTCGCCGAGCATCACCACCGGCTCGCCGATATCGGTGTAGAATACCGTGCCGTCGTCATCTTTCACCGTGCCGCGCAGCATTACGGCAAGCCGCGTGCAGGCGCGGATACCCGCAAAGGACGAGAAATCGGCATAAATATCGTTCCACTTGCCCGGCTCTATATACCCCGTCGCTCGCGCGATGTTGGTGCCGTCGGTCAAAACAAGCGTCAGCTCCGCGCCGTCAACGCCGTCGGGCAAAGCCGCAAGTAGCATCGAAAACCCCATCGCCGGCGCTATCGAGAAATCGTATTTGTATTCAAAGTCGGCATACACGCCGCCCCGCTGCGATTGGGGCGACAGCTTTATGCGCAGCAGATTCTCGCGCCCGTCGAACGAGTTGCCGCCCGAAATCGACTCGCAGTCGAGCGTGCCGGACCAGCCCGCCGTCCCGTCCGAGAAACTCCACAGCGTGTATTTCCCCAGCCCCTGCGGCAGGTCGGTGGAAATCTCCGTTTCAGTCACATAGCGCTTTACCGCCGCGCCCTCGTCGAACGCGGGTATCAGCTCGCGCCACTCGCCGATCCCGATCACAGTCTTATACTGCTCGGCCACGGCAATCGAGTCCTGCGTGTCTATTCTTGCGAAAACTTCCGGGTCGACCGCATGCGCGTGCGAGATGATAAACCCGTTTATAATCGAGTAGTTTATTCCTGTCAGCTTGTAGACCGCATAGATATAGTCGGCGGTCGCCGCCATCGGGTCGAGGTACGCCCGCGCGACCGGCGCGGGGCGCTCGCACAGCAGTATGCCGCGGTACGCGCCGTTGTAATAGAGCTGCTGCCGCATGAAATAGCTGCACAGCAGGTCGAGGTTGGCGATTGTAATGCGGTCAGCCGAATAATCGGCGCCGGCCGACCTGTCGGCGTATGCGAGATAACCGTCCTCCTCAGGGTACGGGTCGAACGCCGGCTGCCAGCCGATGTCGCCCTCCTCGCCGAACATATTGTCGAGCGCGTCTATCACAGAGCGGCTGTCGTATACATAGTGCGAGCCTGCGGTCAGGTTGGTGTCCCATGTCGAGCCAAACGCGGCATAGACCTCCGGTCCCGCGCCCGCCGTCGAGCGGATGGCGTTATATGCGATGCGCAGCGCGTTGCCGTATGCGGTTATGAAATCGGACAGCGGCGCCGAGCCGAGGTTGTAGTATTTATACGCCGTCTCGACCGAGCAGCCGATTATATAGCCATGTACCCTGCCGCTTTGATACTCGCCGGCGCTGTAGCGCGAGGCGAGAAACTCGCACGCCGCGCGCAGATAACCTGTTCCCGACACCGTCGCGGTATTGAACGCCGCATAAACCGCCGAGCCTGCCGAGCCGGGATAATTGAACACGCGGTTTTCCGCCGACGAGCCGGTATAGCGCGTGGTCAGGCGCAGGTATACGCGCACGCCGTTCTCGGTGTTGCGCCGCACAAGCTCGTCGAGCCGCTGCACGAACTCGCTGTCGGCGGCGTAGACAACGCCGTCGGAGGTGAACGTCACGCCGGAGCCTGTCAGCGTCATAAGCTCGGGCATAGACACCTCTATGACCGTCTGCGCGGCGCCGCCGTACGGCTCGCCAGTCACCGGTGATGCGCCGCGTATCAGTGTCTGGCGCGACGGCTGCGTTTCGACCGGCGCGAAGTATTCGGGGTTGGTTATGTATTTGTAGCCGTCAAGCAGAACCGGCTCTCCGTCGCGTATCGCAGTCAATGCAAATTTAGAGTTGATGCGCGAGGTGCCGTCGGAACGGTAGAGCGGAAACTCAAAGGCGAACGAATGAATTGCGCCGATACTATCAAGCGGCATAAGCGTGGCAAGTGTCGCCGCGTCGGCGGTCTGCCAGCACTCAAGCTCATAAAGCTGCAGCGTCGTGCCGCGCAGCTTTTTCAGCGCCGGCTCGGTCAGCGTGCCCTCTATGCGGATAGTGCTTGCCGAGGTCACCTTGCACGACGTAATGTCGGCATAGCCCGCGTCGCGCGAAACATATGTAGAAACCGGCGTTATCGAAAGTATTTTGATGTCGCCGCGCAGCTCGCCGTTGAACACCAGCCGGATCTGCCCCACATAGTCGGAGGTCACCGGCAGATACACCGTCTGCGGAGCGGACGCAGCCTGTATCTCGACGGTGCGGCTGCGCTCGCTTGAAAAATCGGGGCTTTCATAGGTCGTGTAATATAGCGTCACCGACTTGCAGCCCGCGCCGTTTGCCAGCCGCACGCGCAATGCGTCTGTGGAGACAAACGTATTGTAGCGCAGCACCGTGGTTTCGATAAACGGGTCGGCGTCCTCCGCATACAGCGTCAGCGTGCCGTCGCCGGACAGCTCCAGCAGCCCTCCGCCGGCATACCATTTGTCGGACAGACACGTCATCGCGGTGTAAAAACCGTCATATGACGATATTCCGAGCGTATCGAAATATGCGGTGAATCCGAGCGAGTCGCCGGCGGTGAGTGTCAGCTCGATTGAGGAAACAAGGCCGCTGCCCGACCCCGGCATACCGTCGGCAATCCTGCACATCACCGCGTTCCAGGTCCTGCCGCTCACCGGAGCGGAAGCGGTATACTGCGTCCCGTCCAGCCATGTAACTTTCACCGATGCGATGAAGCTGCGGGAGGTGTCGTCGGGCAGGCACACGCCGAAGCAAAGCCACTTAGCCGGCAGTAAATTCAGCGGATATGCGTACTGGCGCACGACCGACGCGCTGGCTGCGCCCGCAGGCGCCGTGACCCGCAGACAGCTGTCGTCCGTCAGCGGGCTGTACGGAAGCGCGTCGAGCACGCCGACCGCCTCGGCTGTGGTCGTGCCGTCGGCCGGCTTCCAGGGTTCGGCTATTGCAAACCGGTCGATAATTTCCGTCAGATTTGCGGAGAGCAAACCCGCGTCCACGTTTTCGAGCACTGTCGCATTATGCGCGCCGACTGCCGGCGCAGCGAGAAAAGCTCCCGCCATGACCAGCGCCGTGACGGAAACCGCTGTGATGAGTGTGAAAAGCCAGACTTTTTTTATCCGGAAAGGCATCTTAATTACCTGTAAAAATGATACGGCTGCAACTTGATTCCAACTTGTTGTGTGTATTTTTTCCTTATTATTATAATATAGTTTGCGGCATTAAGCCGCGGTTTGGGTATATTATAACATTCCTCAGGGTCATTGGCAATAAATATTTTACAAACAACGCGTTAACATATTTTCCAGTACTATTGACAATCCGAGGCAATTCAAGTATAATGTTCTGGGAATTGTGATTTTACTATAATTTCAGCAGCATCAGAAATATTTATATAATATATCGGAGGTTCGTTTCAAATGGAAAAACTCAGAATCGGTATTATCGGCTGCGGTGGTATCGCTAACGGCAAGCACATGCCGGCGCTCAGCAGGCAGAAAAACGCCGAAATGGTGGCATTCTGCGACATCATTGTCGATCGCGCAGAGGCTGCCAAAGCGAAGTACGGCACACCCGATGCGAAGGTTTATGAGGATTACAGGAAACTGCTGGAGGACAAGTCCATCGATGTAATCCATGTGTTGACGCCCAACCGCATGCACAGCCCCATCACCGTTGATGCGCTTGAGGCCGGCAAGCATGTTATGTGCGAGAAGCCCATGGCTATCAACTCCGAAGAAGCTAAGAAGATGGTCGACGCTGCTGTCCGCACCGGCAAGAAGCTGACAATCGGCTATCAGAACCGCCAGCGTCCCGACTCGCTGTACATGAAGCGCGAAGCTGAAAGCGGCACATTCGGCGACATCTACTATGCAAAAGCGACGGCTATCCGCCGCCGCGCAGTTCCGACCTGGGGCGTGTTCCTCAACGAGTTCGAGCAGGGCGGCGGTCCGCTGATCGACATCGGCACCCATGCACTCGACCTGACGCTGTGGATCATGAACAACTACAAGCCCAAATACTGCGTCGGCACCGCCTATCACAAGCTCAACAAAAACGACCCCGATCTCCAGGGCAACGCCTGGGGCTGCTGGGATCCCGATAAATTCACAGTTGAGGACAGCGCGTTCGGTTTCGTCGTCATGGAAAACGGCGCTACCATCTATCTCGAGGCGGCATGGGCGCTCAACACGCTCGACGTGCGTGAAGCGGTCACCACAGTCTGCGGCACACTCGCCGGCGGCGATATGAACGACGGCGTTCGCATCAACGGCGTTCGTTTCGGCAGACAGTATGTATACCGTCCGAACCTGCAGGCCGGCGGCGCAGCCTTCTACGAGGGCAGCGGCGACGAGAGACCCGAGGACCGCGAAGCCCGCCTGTGGCTCGACGCTATCGTAAACGACAAGCCCACCTTCGTGCTGCCTGAGCAGGCATACTGCGTAACGCAGATTCTCGAGGGCATTTACAAGTCCGCTGCATCGGGCGCTCCGTTCTACTTCAACTAAAAAATAATAAAACGCTCCGGCGCGTGTCGGCAACACCGGCTCGCTCCGGAGCGCAACCATGCGGGGACAAATGTTGTCAAGCATAGCAAAATCCTCTCCCCTATGCCCATAGCATAAAATAGATTAACTTACAGGGAGGTAAACATGAAACTCGGCGTATTTTCTGTTCTTTACAGCGGACTTACGTTTGACGAAGCGCTTGCAAAGCTGAAAGCTCTCGGAGCGGAGTCGGTTGAGATCGGCGCGGGCGGTTATCCCGGCAAGGCTCACTGCGACCCGGAACTGCTGCTGTCCGACCGCGACGCCTATTTCACGTTTGTCCAGACGATAGAAAAATACGGGCTTACAGTCAGTGCGCTGTCGGTGCACGGCAACCCCGTCCATCCCGATAAAGCGATCGCCAAGTCTTTTGACGACGATTTCCGCAACTGCGTGCTGCTCGCCGAAAAGATGGGCATCGACACCGTTATCACGTTCTCCGGCTGCCCCGGCGACAGCGAAGGCGCAAAATATCCCAACTGGGTCACCTGCCCGTGGCCGGACGATTATCTGAAAATTCTTGATTACCAGTGGAACGATGTGCTCATTCCCTACTGGAAAGAAGCGGTCGAGTTCGCTAACGCTCACGGCGTGACGAAGATCGCGCTTGAAATGCATCCCGGCTTCTGCGTGTACAACCCTGAAACCCTGCTCAAGCTGCGCGCGGCGGTCGGCCCGACAATCGGCGCGAACCTCGACCCCTCGCACCTCATCTGGCAGGGCATCGATCCCGTGCTCGCGATCCGCAAGCTGGGCGACGCAATCTATCACTTCCATGCCAAGGACACGAAGGTTGACACCTACAACACGGGGACCGACGGCGTGCTCGATACCAAGCACTACTCCGACGAGCTGCAC
>JAPXNL010000122.1:0-802 GCA_033808535.1 Clostridia bacterium | reverse complement strand
GCGATATCGTCAGCAACCTGCGGCTTGTCGGCTACGACGGAGCGCTCTCCATCGAGCATGAGGACAGCCTCATGAGCATCGACGAGGGTCTTTCCAAGGCGGTTGCGTTCCTGCGCGAAGCTTTAATGTCCGAGCCGAAGCCGTCCACAATGGCATGGGCATAAAATTAATAATCCGGCATATACAATATTAAAAACATTAACCCCATATCATACAGCTTCAGATTATGAAAGGACGTGCGCTGTAAAGTCACGCACGTTACGGCAATTGACATGAAAAAGAATCTTGTTATCGTCGGTTACGGCGGAATGGGCGGCTGGCACGCCGAATGTGCGCGGCACAGCGATGTTGTCAACCTCGCCGGTGTTTATGACATCAAGCCCGAACGCAACGAACTTGCACGCTCCCGCGGCATATTCGCTTATGATTCGCTGGAGGCTGTGCTTGCCGACCCCAAGGTCGATCTGATCACCATAGCGACTCCCAACGAAGTGCACTGCCCGATCGCAGTCGCTGCGCTTGAAGCCGGCAAGAACGTTATCTCCGAAAAACCCGTTACACTCTCCTATGCCCTGCTGGAGAAGATGATTGCCGCGGCAAACAAAAACGGCAAAATCTTCACCGTTCACCAGAACCGCCGCTGGGATAACGAAATCCTGGCAGTCAAAGAGCTTCGTGAAAAGAACGATCTGGGCGAGATCTTCAACGTTGAGTCGCGAGTACACGGCTCGCGCGGCATCCCCGGCGACTGGCGCGCCCAGAAAGAGCACGGCGGCGGCATGCTGCTCGACTGGGGCGTTCA
>JAPXNL010000121.1:0-7142 GCA_033808535.1 Clostridia bacterium | reverse complement strand
CTGAACAAACCGATATACATAAATTGAAAGTGAGAACTTTATGCCCATCCAGAATGCATTCATACCCGCCGATATACTGCTGCCCAAAACCGGGCTTGAAAAATGGTCGTGTGTGGCGTGCGATCAGTTTACCTCCGAGCCTGAATACTGGCGCGCTGTGGAGGAGTTTGTAGGCGACGCGCCGTCTGCATACAGGATCACGCTGCCTGAAATATTCCTCGACGAGCCTGACGTCGATTCCCGCATCCTCGCGATAAACAACACGATGCACAGCTATCTTGAACGCGGCGTGTTTGCCCAGTACAGCGACGCCTATATCTACGTCGAGCGCACCCTGCCGGGCGGCGGCGTACGGCGCGGTTTGGTCGGCTGCCTCGACCTTGAGGAGTACGACTACTCGCCCGACTCCACCTCGCTTGTACGCGCGACCGAGGGCACCGTGCTGTCGCGGATTCCGCCGCGCGTGAAGATACGCAAGAACGCGCCGCTCGAGCTGCCACATATCATGGTGCTGATAAACGATCCCGGTCGCACTGTTATTGAGCCGCTGGCCGACCGATGCAGTATAAAGCTGTATGACTTTAACCTTATGATGGGCGGCGGGCATCTCCGCGGACATCTTGTCGAGCGCGACGCGCACGGCGATATTGCCCGGGCAATCGCCGCGCTGGCGCAGGGTGAGCATCCGATGGTGTTTGCGATGGGCGACGGAAACCACTCGCTTGCGACCGCCAAAGCCTGTTACGAGGCTGAGAAATCCGCGACCGGGCGCAAGAATCCGCTCTCGCGCTATGCGCTTGTTGAGCTTGTGAACATCCACGACGAGGCGCTGGTGTTCGAGCCTATCTACCGCGTGATTTTCGGCGCCGACCCTGCCGATGTGGAGGCGGCGCTGCGCGGTGCGTTCTCGTTTTCGGGCGCTGACAACGTCCGGTTTATATCGCGAACCGTTAGCGGCGGGTTCTACGCTCCCGGGCTTGTGTCGGGCGCGGTGCAGGATTTCATAGACAGCTATATAGCTTCACACCCCGAGGTGACTGTCGACTATATCCACGGCGAGGATGTGGTGCGCCGACTCTGCTCTGAGCGTGACGACACTGTCGGGTTCATCTTCGGCGGGATCGGGAAAAATGAGCTGTTCGAGTACGTCGCCGCGCACGGTCCGCTGCCGCGCAAGACCTTCTCGATGGGCGAAGCTGCCAGCAAACGCTACTACACCGAAGCACGGCTGATAAAGTGAAAGTGATGAATAAGATTGTGGGGAGCTTTTTCCAAAAAGCTCCCCCACAATTCGTTCCCCCAGCGGTCACTTATATTTTCGTTCCCCCTGCGGTCACTTATATTTCAGCGACCACTTACCAGTCAAACGTCAGCCTTGACGGGCGCGCGCCGAGGGAAGCGCAGGTTTCCTCGTAGCGCATACGCGCGTCGGGATTGTGCCCGCGCACCCTGACCGCGCGAATCAGCGTGTTTTTCGGCGTCTGCTCAGGGTCGACAAGCTCCGCAGCGTTCACCTCGTAGCCATACGCCTCAAGATACAGCACGCGCGCAGCGCGTCGGTAAACGCATCAGTCAGCTTGTGCCTGATAAGCGGCTGCGCGCACAGCGCGGCAAGCGGCGCGGGCGGCGGGTCCATCAGATTATACAGCTCATGCTGGCAGCAGGGCGTTGACAGTATCACCCGCGCGCCCGACTGCGCGGCTTTCGCCAGCACTATATCGGTCGCGACGTCGCAGGCGTGCAGCGACAGCGCAAGGTCTGGCGTGCGCGCCGGCGTAAACGCCTCGATATCGCCGCAGATGAACTGAAGCCCCTCCCAGCCGAGCGACGCGGCGGTTTTCGAGCAGAATTCTATGACGTCGGGCTTGAGATCGACTCCCGTCATCACCACTTTGCGCCCGAGCAGGGCGGTGAGATAATAATACGCCGCAAAGGTCAGGTAGCTTTTGCCGCAGCAGAGATCTACGGCGTAAATCCCGCCCTCCGCGGGCAGTTTTCCCACAACGTCGCCGAGATACTCGAGAAACCGGTTTATCTGGCGGTATTTCGCGCGCTTTTTGTCATATATCCTGCCGTCCCGGTCGGCAAGCCCAAGCGCAGTCAGAAACCCGCCCGGCTCGCCCTCGGGTAATATCACGTTCTTCTCTCGGTTGTGCGAGCCGACTGCTTCAGCCGGCGCAACCCCGCGTGCGGCGGGCAGCTTTCGCGTTATCACCGGCGAGCCGTCCTTTGCGCGCCGCGCCTCAAACTCGCCGCGCGGTGTCGAGATGTTGAGCTGCGCAAACTCCGAGGAAAGCAACTGGACAAGCCTGTCCGGCGCGTCCGACGCGGGGATGTTTATGTGCCGCACTTTGCCATCGGTCGTATAAACCGCAAGCTGCAAAGTCAGTTCGCGCGAGCCGGAAAACAGCCTGCCTTCCGCGCGCCTGACCGCGGAATCGGTGCCGAAATAGTCGCGCGCCGACTCCGTCGGGCGGGACAACGTGAGCCGGCGCATATCGGTGATCGCGCCGGCCAGCTTTGATTTGAATTCAGTTATATCCATTTTGTACCGTCAAAAATTCAGACATGAAAGCGTTTCGACAGCTCGTGTTTCATCGCCCTGCCCTGGAACACGAGCAGGCCGACGAACAGTATCAGGCTGCACGCCACGCAGATTATCGAGGGTATATCGGTGTTCAGCATGCCTGTAAAATAGAACACCAGCGGGATCAGCCCGCCAAGCCCAATCAGCGCCAGCGACGTTATATAATCGCTGGCGGCGCTGTGCAGCACGCGCGAGACGACTATTATCGCCAGCATTGCCGCGGTGAACGCTATCGGCATCGCGTAGTCGAGCGACCAGCCGCGCCAGCCGATCACAAGGTCCCAGACCACGCTGCCTGCCGCGACCACGGCCGCGTTTTTAGCTATATAGCGCGCGATGCCGCTTTTGCGTTTTATCGCGAGGTACATTATAATCCAGAAGCAGCCCAGTCCGAGCAATGCGAACAGCGACCAGACGCCGGTTTGTGGCAGCATCAGATTGACCGCGACGCTTGCGATAGCGGCGGATATGGTGCCGAACAGCAGCCACTTGAAAAACCGTTCGAACTGCCGGTAGACTGATTTTAACGCCGGAAACGGCTCCGGCTCGCCGTCGCCTTTCAGCCTGCTCTGGCAAAGCGGGCAGTTCTCGCGGTTGCCGCGCACCGAAACGCGGCATTTCTCACAGTATTTCATATTCTTTTATTATATTGCACAATGCCGGTCATATTATGCCGGCGCCCGGCAAATAGCACTCCTGTGCAGGGGCGCAAAATTATGACGCGTCTTCGCTGTCGGCATAGACCTGCAGTATGGCTTCGAGATTGGCGTTCAGCTTCTTCTCGACTGCCTTGAAGGACGACGCCACCGCAGGTTTGGTTTTCTCCACAAGGTCGCGTATGCGATAGGCCTCGCAGCCGGCATAGAGCGGGACCTGGAAGAAATAGCCGAACTGATAGCTTATTCCGCCGCGGATAATCTCGAGCATCTCGCCCGACTCCTCGTCGCGCGTAAATTTTAGCTTGAGCGCGGTGTCGAAATATGTAGGGATGACATACTTCAGGCTCGCGGCGTTGAGCGCCTCGACCATCACGCCCGTTTTCTCGAGATTGCGCGCGTCTTTGGGCACCATGATGACGTTGTAGCCGTTCCACGACTGCGAGCGGTAGAGCTCCTGCGACTCCTCCCACTTGGGATAAGGCAGTATGCCGAAATCGGTTTCGAGCCCACGGAATCTTACGGCATAGTCGAGCATATCGGGATAAAAAAGCGCGCGGCCGCCGACGAACATATCGGTCAGCGGGAACTCGGTCATCGTCGATACCATCTTAAACGAGTGTACGCCCGGCGAGTTGTGGATGAAGTTTGCGAGCTTGTTCACCGCGCTGTCAAACTTGGATATATCGGCGTTGATCGCGCGGTTGCCGTCGGCATCGATTACGGTTATCGGGATCTCGAATGCCGAATAATAGGCGTCGGCGATGTTGCCGAAGTCTGTGGCAAGCCCGTAGAGGTCGTCGCCGTCTTCCTTGCCGTTGCCGTTTAAGTCGCTGTAGACATTCACCGACAGCTCGATGAGCTTGTCAATAGTCCAGACCCCGTCGCGGACGAGCTGGTAGAGGTCGGGCATCCCGTAATCGGTTGCAAGCTGCTTGTTGAAGAAGTAGACAAAAAGATGCTTCCAGACCGTGAGCGTGTAGTCGCCGACAAGGTAGAGCAGCTTTTTGTTAATCGTTATCTGGTCGATAATGTCGTGATAGTAGTATTGCGCATCCAGATCTATTGCGGGGACATCGTGGAAGTTTACAAGGTAGTCGGCAAGCCCGGTGCTGCACATGTACGCCTGATAACCGAGCACCAGGTCAAACGAGCCGCCGCCTGCTGCGACCTCATCGGTCAGTGTCTTCATAAACCCGTCGCGCTGCGGCCAGTTTCCCTCGACTGCGTGAGTTTTTATGTTCACGTTAAAGCGTTCGCATACCTCGAGGTTGCGCTTGTAGATTTCATCGTTGACAAGGTCGCCCGCCGATTCGTCGATCGACACCTCGTATTCGGTGTCCTTGCGGCACAGGACAACAAAATCCTCCCCGTTGAAGTTGTATTCGCCGAGCGAGTCGAGATATGGGCGTGTTTCCTCCGCGGTTTCGGTGGCAACGGTGTCGCCGCCCGCCTGGTCGGTATTGTCGGAGCATGAAGCGGCGAGCGTGATAAGCAGCACAAATGCCAAAGTAAATGCAGAAAAACGTTTCATTTAACTGTGTCCTTTCTCGCATCAAGCGACAGGTATTTTAGATGTGAAGGTCATATGCGCGGGTTACTTGGAGGCTGTTACAATGACCTCCGCGCTGCCGGATATTTGAAGTGAGCCGAAGTTTTTGGGGATAAAGCAGCTGCAGCCGGGAGAGAGCTGCTCGGTTTTTCCGAATGCGGTCAGCGCGCCGCTGCCGCCTATACAGAGCACGTTTGCATACTCGTCTTCCCCGCCCCGGTATTCGAGCGTGCCTGAAATGTTATATTTGTTGACCCGGAAGAGCTCACACGAGGCGAGCAGGCTGTCGTCGCGCTCGCAGGGCACGCCAAAGCGTATCGCGTCGATCTGTTGCTCTGAGAAGTCGCGGATAACGCCCATAGCTTCGTCGACGTGGAGCTGGCGCAGGCTGCCGTCCTTCTGGCGGCGGTTATAGTCGTAGACGCGGTAGGTGACATTCGAGTTCTGCTGGATCTCGGCGATGAGTATGCCCGCGCCGATGGCGTGCACCAGTCCCTGCGGGATGAAGAACACGTCGCCGGGCTTGACCGGGACATAGTTTAAGAGCTGCTCGACCGTTCCCGCCGCGAGCGCCTCGCGGAAGCGGGCTTCGTCGAACTTTTCCTTGAGCCCGTAAACGAGCGTTGCGCCCGGCTCGGCGTCGACAATATACCACATCTCGGTTTTGACCGGGTGCACCTGGATCGACAGCTTGTCGCAGGCGTCGATGAGCTTTATCATTATCCTGAAATCGGTCGTTTTGGCGTCGATGCCGAGGTAGCTGCCCAGCGTCATGCCGGCATACTCGCCGTTTGTGATTGTGTTGTCGCCTTCGGGGTGGACGGTGAGCACCCACGCCTCGGCAAGGTTGTCGCCGTCAAACGTAATGCCGTAGTTGTCGATCAGCCTGCAGCCGCCCCATATTATCTGCTTGCGCACCGGGTCGAGCCGGAGCGGGTATTTTGCGCGATTCAAAGCAAACCTCCGAAGATTTTTCATATATATCATATATATGTTGATTATAGCATACCATGAGCGGGTTAGCAAGGGTTTTGGTGCAGGTTTAACAGATGTTACTCACGACTCCTGACACAGGCAACAGCACCATAAAAGGGCGCAGGTTATACCGGTTGACAAAGGCTTAACGGGTGGTGATACCGTCGGGCACCTCTGGCGGAGTCCTTCGATCCATCAAGTTGGCACTAAGAGGGTGCGCGGGGGATACTGCTACTTCCCCTGTCTTGGGTGGCCGGAGGGGTACTCCCTCCGGCGTCTTTTCTTAAAGGTCATTCGCCTGCGAATGACGTTGGCGCGCCTATCTTTACTTTGAGAAAAGAAAGCTTCATATAAAATGCATGGCGGTGCACACCGCTTATCTTATATGTTATAATCTGCGTAGCGGAATGGGGAGCTTTTGGGGGAAAGCTCCCCACGTGTACCTCCTAATCACTATCAATTTGCGAACAACGCATATTTTTACGCACTTGTGAATAAAATTCTCCGACCGATTTATACGGACGGAGTAATTTACCTATGGAAATAACCGAACGCGACAAGACGCGCGATGCGATATTTTTCATTTTGAAGCTTGCGGCGGTGTCGCTTGTGCTGACGCTTGCGGCAATCGCTTTGAACTATATCGGCAACAGTATCCGAAAGCCCGTTGGCGCCGAGGCTGCGGGCTCCTCGCCCGGCATGTTTGCGCGCGGCACGCTGCGGGTGATCGTCGATCCCGGCCACGGCGGGCGCGACGGCGGCGCGGTTAGCATAACCGGCACGCCGGAGAAGACGCTAAACCTTGAAATCTCGCTCACGCTCGCGGAGCTTTTGCGCGTAATAGGAGTCGACGTTATTGAAACGCGCACGACTGACTCGGTTGTGGGCGGCGAGGCGCCGAAGGGAATGCGCAAGATGTCCGACCTACGAGGGCGACTGCTGATTGCGCAGGCTAACCCCGACGCGCTGTTTGTAAGCATACATATGAACAAGTTCCCCGACTCGCAATACAGGGGTCTGCAGGTATGGTATTCCAAAAACGACGAGCGCAGCAAGGTGCTCGCCGGATATTTCCGCTCTGCCACGGTTTCGCTTTTGCAGCCTGACAACACGCGGCAGATTAAGCCGGCCGGCAGCGGGATTTTCCTTATGCACCGCGCGGTGGCGCCTGCCATAACCGTCGAGTGCGGGTTCCTCTCTAACCCCGAGGAAGCGGCGGCGCTGGAAACGAAGGAATATCGCGACGCGCTCGCCACGGTGTTCACCGGCGCGCTCGCCGGTTATCACAACGGAGTGGGCGAGTGACGTTAGTGGGTGCGATTTGTGGGGAACTTTTTGAAAAAATCGGAGCTTTAATAAAGCTCTCCACACC
>JAPXNL010000120.1:0-7218 GCA_033808535.1 Clostridia bacterium | reverse complement strand
GCGTTACGACCTGGGCTATATGTACAACTGGGGCACGCTTGCAGACTTCACGCTTCAGCTTGTCAACGGCAAAAAGACTGACCTTGCATCTACATATAACAAGCTTGAAAAGACAATACAGAAGAACATGGATAAGGCCGTCGAGAAATACCTCGATCTTGATAACTAAACGAACATAACAGACAATTCGGCGCAGGATTTTCACTGCGCCGCTTTTGTTTTTGCCGGCTCCTGTATCAGATTATCACCGTATTTGCATCAAGAGCCTAAAATAAACAGGCGAGGAATAAATCCTCGCCTGTAGAGTTAAAGCATTAGTATAGTATTATTGCATATAGCCGGTATTATATTATTATGCGCGACGCATCAGCGAGAGCAAACTGTAAATCAGCTCAATGTAAAACGGAGGGCGGGTCACATGGTCACCTGCAACCGGTACGCACTCACCCACAGTTGTCACTTCAGGCAGCTCGCCAACGAATTCAGCGTTGTCATCAATGCGCTTGATGAAATCCTCGAGTGTTTCAATCGTACCGTAAAATACGGGTTTAAGCTCAACCATTTCAAGAAAATCGCTCGGGCGCACCAGCGCAGGATCACGGTTCAGGCGGAGCGCGTCGCCGCGTATCAGCGTGTCGGCAACAAACTCCGAACAGAAATAACGGTACTTGCGCCTTATCGGCCGGCCGACATAGTTTCCAAGCAACCCGATTATATTGTATTTGTACCGGTCGCGCTGGCGCAAAATCTCTGCAATGCGCGCACATATCGCATCGTATGAGGTTTCGCTGACCTGCAGTTCAAACAGCGCACATGGCGAGCGGCGAAACCTGCCGTATACGCCCGACGAGGTTTGCTCATGCTTGAATCGTCCGATAAACGGATAATAGGTATAAAGGCGTCCGAAACTGTACAGTCGGGTAAGCCTGTAGTCCAGGCTCAATGCGGCATGTGTGTAGCGTGTCCCCGTTACAGTTGCGATAAGACGCGAGATCAGAGTGTTGGTGCGTGTTAATAATATGTAAACTTTTTTGTTTATTATACCGGCTTGCATAAAATCTTTTTATTTTATATTAAATATAATTCAGTTCCTTCATATCGGACTCAAAAAAGTCATAATAATGTATCCCGGAATCGTTTTTATACCTTCCGACGGAGTCAGTGCGCATTTCGATCTTTGCAGCAGGCACGCCGATGAAGTCGGACAGCCTTGCAAGCTGTGCATCCTGATCAAATACCATATCCTCAAACCGGAATGAAATCGATTTCGCGGGCGCCGGCACTGTGCGCACAATCTCGCGCTGATAGAACCAGCTTATGGCGCGGCGCAGGCGGACAAAATCCGCATCGGTCTTGCATTCGGCTGCATAGCGCCGGGGCAATGAATATTTGACACCGAAATCGGCAAGATCATCAGTGAGATGCGAGTTTAAAATGCAGTCGCGGGGGTCACGCACCCAGAAGATATATGCCGCATCCGGGAACATTTTTAAAATCCACGGGTAAACTAGCGTGGTTTCGGGAATTTTCCACCCGCGAAGCTTGCTTGTTGAGTTAAGCACTGTGTGAAGATATTCTTCTATCAGCGTTCTAAACTCGGGCGTCGGTTCGGATGACAGTACTTTTGAAAAATCCCACTGTAAGTCACCGGTATAATCGACATACTGCGCAAATACGCGGCAAGCATCATACATTTTCTGCGGCGGAAGCAGATCGCCGGACACGTTCAGCGGCTCGCCCATATAAACGCCGCTGGCAGACAGAGTATGCGAAATCGCACGCGTGCCCGAATGCCCGCGCCCGATTACTGTAATAAGCATAGTAATACTCCGCGGAATACCATCCGCATCCCTTCGTGAAATTTCGTGAAATCCACCCAATAGTCTACCATAGGGTTTTTGAAATGTCAATAAGCGCATATTATGCAATATGCCCATATTCTGCGTTTTATATTGTTCATTTCGCTAAAAAATAAAAATCGCTATAAACCGCTGGCTTTTTTCGCCCGAATATACTATAATTAACCTGAAAAAACATAAAATTTATATAAACGGAGGATATGTGATTTATGGCGATTGGAAAAATGAGAGTGCTCTACTTTTCATCGAAAGGTAAAATGGTCGCGCTGGCCGACGCACTCTGCGCTAAATATCAATTAAAATCCGACGTTATTCCGCCTGCTTATCCGTGCGAAAACGAAAAAATCGTTTTCATACTGATGACGGTCGGAAAAAAGGTACCCGACACGCTCCGCAGATTTGCCAGAGAGCTGTATAAGACACGCGCGGAAAATGTCGCGTTTTTAATCGACGGCACCCGTGCCGACGCAACTGATGTTATCAACGCAGTTGCCGAAGCGGGCGCTAAAGTCTGCGACGAAAAACTGTTTGTCAACCTCGGGTTCTCTCTTCCATTCATGAAGTTCGCCTCTGAAGACCTGAAGAAAAAGGTTCTGGATTGGGCTGACCGCATAGTCTCGTCAATAGACTGAACCGTACATATGCTGCGCATCAGCGCCGGTATGTATTGATTTTAATAATCAGAGAAATTCCGCCTCTGCTCTGCCGGGGCGGATAAATAATAAAAAGAATCATGAGGCATGGTTATGAACAAAACTCAGAAATTTGACATCATTCGCGGAGCCGCCGGTTCCAACTACTGGGCAAGGCGCATTGCCAGCCAGCTACAATGCCTGCTCGGGATCTCCAAACTGCGCGGCGGAGAATTCGATGCGCGCATCGAAGCTGCAGCGGACGAGCTCATCGCCGCAATACAGGAAAATTCAACATTGCCCGCTTCTGTAGCTCAGAAGGTAGAGGCGCAGCTTGCCGACCTCAGCAGTGCGGTTAAGGCATACACCGTTTACTGCGTTTCTCACGCCCATATCGACATGAACTGGATGTGGGGCTTCCAGGAGACAGCGTCGGTTACAATCGATACTTTCCGTACAATACTGACGCTGATGAATGAATACCCGGACTTCAAGTACTCGCAGTCCCAGGCTTCCGTTTACCGCATTGTCGAGCAGTACGCGCCCGAAATGCTGGAGGAAATCAAACGCCGTGTCCACGAGGGACGCTGGGAAGTTTCGGCGTCAACATGGGTTGAAACCGACAAAAACATGCCCAACGGCGAATCGCTCTCCCGCCATATACTCTACACCAAGCGCTATCTTTCCAAACTGCTTGACATCTGTCCGGACAGCATAAAGATTGACTTCGAGCCCGACACCTTCGGTCACAACGCTAATGTGCCCGAGATACTGCAAAACGGCGGCGTTGATTATTACTATCACTGCCGCGCCCACGACGAGCATTTTATGTACAACTGGGTGTCGCCGTCGGGCAAGTGCGTGCTTGTATACCGCGATCCCCGCTGGTACAACGGCACGGTCGAATACGACTCATTTGTAAATGACCCGCTGTTCTGCGCCGAGTACGGCGTCGATGTAAACTTATTCGTTTACGGCGTCGGCGACCACGGCGGCGGACCGACACGCCGCGACGTCGAGCGCATAATGGATATTGCATCCTGGCCGCTTATGCCCACAATCAAATTCGGCACCTACATTGAATTCTTTGAGGCGCTCAAGAAATTCCGCGATAAGCTTCCGACCGTAAATCACGAGCTGAACTTCGTGTTCACCGGCTGCTACACCTCACAGTCGCGCATAAAGATGTCCAACCGTATTTCGGAGGACAGACTTTACGATGCCGAGTCACTTTCGGCGTCCGCTTACCTTTATGCCGGATCTAAACCGAAGGTCGACCTGTTCGCGACCGCGTGGGAGAACACGCTGTTCAACCATTTCCATGACATTCTGCCCGGCTCCGGTGTAATTGAAACACGCGAGTATGCTTTGGGTCAGTTCGGCAAGACGATGGCTGCCGCCGACATCGCCGCAAACTCTGCGATGTACGAGCTGGGCCGAGCAATCGACACCTCGTCCATTCCGTTTGACGAAAACAACCACACCATCTCCGAGGGTGCGGGCGTTGGCTTCAACGTCGACCACATGAGCGGCCACTTCTTCCCGCAGACTGAGCGCGGACGCGGCTCGGTGCGTGCGCTGCATCTGTTTAACACGACGATGTACGACCGCCATGAGCCTGTCGAGGTCACGATCTGGGATTATCCCGGCGATTTCGGACGTGTTTATATCTCCGATGCAAACGGCAAAGTGGTGCCCTTCCAGATAACCGCACAAGGTCATCACTACTGGGGCCATTCGTTTACCAAGCTGCTTATCATGGCAGAAATACCCGCATTCGGATACAACACCTATATAATCCGCCAGCGCGATAGCATGCCGCTTGTTAACTACAGCCTGCCGCGTGACCCGCGCAGCGACAACTTTATCAGTGACGGCGACCTCGTACTCGAAAACGAGCATATCCGGGCGGTGTTTGACGCCTGCGACGTCACGCTGAAGTCGCTTGTCGACAGTACAACCGGCGAGGAAGTCGTTGACAAGCCCTCGTGCGTGTTCAGACGCATAGACGAGAACCCGCGCTTCGGCATGACCTCATGGCGCGTCGGCCCGTATATGAAGGTCACCTCGCTCAACGAGGCAAAGAATGTGCGCGTCACCGACTATAACCACGGCCTGCTGAAAAAGTGGATCTCGTATCAGATCAAGTTTGACTCGTCGGTGCTTGATGTAACCATCACCCTGCCCAATAACTCCAAGACTCTTGAATTTGACGTGCGCGTCGACTGGCATGAAATCGGGCGTCCTGACTCCGGAATACCGCAGCTCAACTTCTATGTGCCGGTTAAATACGCAGCCGAAAAATATCGTTATGATATTCCTTTCGGCATGGTCGACCGGCCAGATCTGGCGCACGATGTACCTGCCAACAGCTTTATGCAGATATTCAAGAGCGAGGGTCCTGTCGTTTCGATCGTAACGGACACCAAATACGGATTCCGCGGCAACGGCAACGCCGGCGCTGTAACACTAATCCGCAGCTCGTTTGATCCCGATCCGTATCCGGAGCTCGGCAAGCACCATTTTAAGCTGGGCGTCATGCTTACAAGCCCCGACTGCGCGAAACAGTATGCGCATACCTTCTGCCATCCCGTGGCGTTTGCGTCGGCTACAAAGCACGGCGGCAGCCTTCCGCTTGAGGGTAAAGCTTTTGAGCTTTCCGGCGACGTTATGGTCAGCACCGTCAAGACAGCGGAGGACGGCGGTCTTGTACTGAGAATCTCAGACTGGCACGGCAAGGATCAGCCCGTGAGCGTTAAATTCGCAAAGACGCCGGTCTCGGCAGAGCTTGTTGACATCACAGAGCGTCATAAGCTGGGCGACGTCAAGGTATACGGAGACACCGTTAGCTTCAATGTTTCCTCATACTCAATGGCTACCCTGCTGGTAAAATTCTAATAAAATCAGACGGACAGCTGCAGCGGACACGCAGCAGCTAAGACAAAAGGCGGGCGCGGAGACATGCGGGGACTTTATACCTTCGCATTTCCCGCGCCCGTCAGGATATTTGAAATATAAAAGGGATTTTTATATGGGAAAACAAAGCAGTGATTTTCACGGAGGCGGCTTCTTCGACTGGCAGTTTTCTGCACCCACCGAGGAACAGCGCAAGGAATGGGCTGAGCTGTATAAATACGACGAGGAGAAGTACTGGGGCGGCTTTTCCCGCGAGCCCTTCGATTTAGCCTCGTACAAATTCCCCGCATGGGCGATAGGCGGATTTGTAAAGCACGGAGCGCCTGTGCTCTCGCCTACACCCGGCAGCTGGGACTGCGGCCGTTTCGGAGGCGGTGTTCACAACGGGTCAGTAATAAAAAAGGACGGAAAATTATATTATATTTATCGCGGGGAATTCCCTGTGCCGGAGGAATATGCGGTCCCGGGCATAGACTATATGTGCGATATAGGCATAGCCGAATCTGAGGACGGCATCAATTTCCGGAAGCTTGACGAGTTCAGCCCGCTGTTTCGCAAAGGCGAGGATGCACGTTTCTCGTTCGAGGACGTTTGCGTCGTATCCTTCCGCGGCAAGTATTATATGTACCTCAACCGCTGGAACTGGAAAAGGTTTGACGACCCGTCAGAATGCGGAGTGTGCATGGCAGTATCCGACGATCTTTTCCACTGGGAAATGCTCGGACTGGTATTTCCCGACGCCAAACGCATACACCGCAATCCCGTGGTTGTACAGGACCCTGACAACGAAGCCGTGATGATAAACGGCAAGTTTGTGATGTATATAAACGACGGGCTGATGGGACTCTCGGACGATTTGATTCACTGGGAGTCGGTCGAGCTTGAAGAGAGCTGGTCGGGGGGCGAAGGCTGTTTCGCGCTTACAAACTACAACCCGCAGCATACGGACGACATTATTCTCTTCACCGGCGGCCATCACACCGGGCATTTTTATGCAGTCGGAGAGATACTGTTCAACAAGCGCGATCCCGGCAAACCGATCGAATGGCTGCCGCGCCCGGTGCTGACCGCGGACGAAAATATTCCGTGGGAAAACGGTCTTTCCGCCGAACCGCCGCACAAACCCGTTTCATACTGGCGCGACACGATATTTTTCACAGGCATGACACTCTATAACGGAGAATGGCGTGCCTATTACGGAGGCAGCGAATTCTACACCTGCCTTGCCAGCTCAAAGGACGTTAAACCTGCGCCGCCAGGTGCAAACATCGAAACGCTCGTCAAACCTATAGAATAACCTCCCCTTCCCTATATATGTGCGCTGCCGCGCAAAAAACCGCTCCCGTTTTAACAGGAGCGGTTTCTTTTTTTGGTTTTACGGCACTCTGACATACTGTTGTCAGGTTTCGGTGTATTGCCGCACTATGACATACCGTTATCAGGTATCGGCGCATTTTCGCGTAGAGTATCTCACTCCGCAATTATATCGTTTGATTTTCTATCAGAGTTGTTATCAGTCAGGTTGAATCAATTTTAACTTTACAATGCATGTTTTAACCGATCAGTATCAAATCGGACAGCTGCATTATACTGTCGTTTTTAACCCACAGCTTGTATTGTTTATATGGCGCAGGGCTTTTTATTTCAAACGCATACAGCGTAAAGTCAACCGGGTCGAGCCTGCTCTCCCCGTCATCGACTTGGTCAATTACCACCCACTCATCGTCCTCGGACTGTCTTCCGTAGAGCACCCATTTGTCCGGGTTGCGTTCGGCATACGTGCTTGTATCGTTAGCCGTACGGAATACATA
>JAPXNL010000119.1:4770-7336 GCA_033808535.1 Clostridia bacterium | reverse complement strand
GATATAAAACTAGCCGCCGGATGGTATTTACACCATAGCCGGCGGCGTATTATTTGGTTTTATTTTCAGTTTCGGTTTTGCCGCAATATTTCAAAGGCTATTACCGAAGCGGCTGTAGCAGCGGATAGTGACGCGCCGAACTGGCGCCCATAGGGCAGTCTGACGCGCAAATCCACAGACTCGAGCAGCGCACGCGATATGCCGCGCCGCTCGCCCCCCACAATGACGAGCAGCGGGCGTTTCAGCTCTGCATCATAAACGTCAACCGCATCGCGCAGGTCGGCGCATACGATTTTATAGCCGCGCGCACGGAATATGGCGACCGCATCGAGCGGCTCCGCGACTGACAGCGGCAAAAGTTCCGACGCGCCCGCGGAAGCCCGGCAAACAATGCCGGCCGCGGTCATCCAGTTGCGCGGCGTCAACACGACGCTGTCCGCACCGGCTGCGTAGATGCTTCGCAGCGCGTAACCGAAGTTATACGGGTCCTCTATCCCCTCAAGCAGCATGTAAAACCCGTTTTCGACAGGATCAGGTTCGGAGATCGAGCGGTCACCGGCGATTGCTATAAGCCCGCCGTGCGAGGAGCCGGTTGTGAGCTCGTCGATTTGCTCCTCCGGGCATTCCTCTACTGTGAAGCCGGAGTGCTGACCTGTTTTTATAAGCCACGCCAGCTCCGGGCGTTTGCGTGGGTCGGAGTATCGCTGTGCCGTATACAGCACGCGCTCTATTTTGCGGTCGGTGACACCCAGCTTTGCGCCCTCAATCAGCGCCCGTATCGATATCAATCCCTCGAAAACACCGTTTGAAACAAACCTTGATTCTTCCTTGCGCATGTAACAAAACCCGTTGAATATAAAATCAGCATATGACGCCCGACCTTTGCGCGGCGTTAATTTGCGGTTGTATCCCCTGCAAGCAGTTCTTCACTGGCATCCTGATTTGAGTGTTTCACCAACGGGCTGCGCAGGTATGCGAGGCTCATCAGTATGCTGCATGCAAGCCAGCCAGCCGGATATGCGAGCGCGGTGAGTACGAAATACTGCCCGAGCAGTCGGTTTACAAACAGGTAAAGCTGACGGAATAACACAAACGAAAACAGCATTATCATCGTAGGAGTACGCGAGATGCCAATGCCGCGCAGCGCGCCGGCAAATATCTGGTTGAAACAAAGGAGCAAATAAAACGGCGAGATCATTGCGATGAAACGCGCGCCGAAATCGATGACCTCCGGATCGTCGTTGAACAGCATAAGCAGTGGAACGCGGAATATAATCATCAGCACGCACAAAAACGCCGTTACGATAAGTGAGAATACAAGCGTCTGACGCACGCCGTCCTTTGCCCTGCCCAGCTTGCCTGCTCCGTAATTTTGACCGACAAAAGTTGTCGACGCAATCGCAATGCTCTGCATGGGTATGAGAATGAAAATGTCGAGCTTGCTGTAACTCGACCAGCCCGCCATACAGGCGGTGCCGTAGAAATTTATGTACGACTGCACAAATACGTTAGAAAACGAGGTTATCGCCTGCTGGACACCGGACGGTGCGCCTATCCGTACTATTTCTTTCAACTCGCCAGACGCAACGCTCAGCTCGCGCCAGTTGATTGAATACGGTTTGTTTCCGCCGGACAGTGAAAAAAGCACCAGAGCGGCTGATACGAACTGCGAAATAATCGTGGCGTAAGCCACACCGGCAACGCCCATGCCAAACGCTATAACAAACAGCAGGTCAAATATAACATTCAGCAAAGCTGATATGCACAAAAAATAAAGAGGTCTTCGCGAATCCCCGACCGCGCGAAGCACGCCCGAGCCCATGTTATATATAAGCAGACCGGATAAGCCTGCGAAATAGATTGTCAGATATGTATACGCCTGACCCATTACATCTTCGGGCGTGTTCATCAGCCCGAGCAGCGGTTTCGCAAGCAATATGCCGCAGGCTGTGGCAATAACAGAAAGAATGGCTGTTATAATAACCGTTGTATGCAGCGCGTTGCGTAGGCGGCCATATTCTTTTGCGCCGTAATGCTGGGAAATGACAACCCCGGCGCCGACCGATATTCCCGCGCACAGACCGACCAGCATATTTACAATGCTGCCCGTGCTGCCGACTGCCGCAAGCGCCTCTTTTCCGACAAATTTCCCGACAACAATTGTGTCAACTGTATTGTAAAGCTGCTGGAACAGCAGTCCGATAGCGGTCGGAATAGAGAAATTCATAAGCTGGCGCCATATGACGCCTTCCGTCATATCCGAGTCGCCGTAACTGAATAATTTAAACGTCGCAAGTACCCCCAGACAGACGCGGGCATTGAGTTGTCCCGCGGATAAACAACCTTTTGTATGATATCATGTTATCCGCAGAAATTCAACACCCGCGTGATCATATATCTGTTTATTGAAACCAAAATGGCTCCTTTGCGGGAGCTTTTTCATTTGATGCTGATTTAGCGTTTGATTGCAATAACTTCATAGCCGATATCGGCAATTGTATCGCGCAGGAGCTGGTCGGAGATATCCTCGTCAGTTTCAACTGTAGCCTTTTTCCAGAAAAGCGAT
>JAPXNL010000119.1:0-4760 GCA_033808535.1 Clostridia bacterium | reverse complement strand
ACATCCGCACGGGAAACGCCCGCGAGCCCTGACAGCGCCTTCTCGACATGCATTTTACAGTGCTCGCAAGTCATGCCGTTTATTTTTAATGTAATTTTCATTTTGCGTATCTCCACCGGCGATAAACAGATTTTAAATTTTAAATTTACATTACTACTATTATAGCATAACCGTTTTTGTTTGGCAAGTCACACGTCTTATTAATAGGTGCTTTACAATACAGATTTTATCTTCCCGTCTGCTGACGAATTTATGAATTGTGCCAAATATGCGGGCGTCAAGGCGCATATCGCTGCATCTCTCAAAACCACTTAAATTATACCCTGATTCTGCGCAACTAACCTTTGCTTGCCAACCGGCTACATTCGTGGTATTATATAATCAGGGATGCAACGTATACCTTTGCTTTGTATAATATGCGCCCTTTATATAAGACGGAGGCAGATTTCATGTTTGTTACGAGAAAATTCGGAGCTTTTATCGCGCGCCTGAGAAAGAATGCAGATATGACACAGTCGGAGCTGTCCGACCGGCTCAACCTGACCCGGCAGGCGGTGTCAAAATACGAGCGCGGGGATAGCTTTCCCGACATCTCGATTCTCAGACAGCTATCCGAAATTTTCGGAGTGTCTACTGATCTGCTGATCGCGGCGGGAGAACCGACCGAAGGCGAAGCGGAGATCCTTGAAAGCATTCTCACCGGCCGCGATGTAAAAGCCGTGAACGCCCGTGATGTTGTCGGCCTTGCCCCGTATCTGAAGCCGAGCATACTCTCGAAGCTGGCTGACAATATGGCTAAAAACGGCTTTGATATGTCGAGCATCGTAGAGCTCGCGGAATACCTAAACGACGCGGACACAGAGAAGCTGATGGCTGCCGTGTCGTTTGACAATATCGCCGATATGGACATCGCGCTGCTTGAAAAACTGCTTCCCCTGCTCGGTTCGTACGCGACATATACGGTTTTAAATAAAGTGCTGACCGGCGAGCTTGACTATCATTATCTTGATATTCTCACACTCGATGAATATTCGTACATCTCGCTGGTCGAAAGCGCAGTGCTTGACGGAATTATCGACGATGAGGCGCTTTACATAATGCGAAGAAAATCGTTCAACCATGTCGAATATGAAAGAACAAGAACAGTGCCCGCAATTTTCACCTGCCCGAAATGCAGGCTGACGCTCGCAGGTTATTATCCTGCGCGCTGCAAATGCGGTAATAAAGTGGCGGCACAGGGCTACACACTTGATTTCGGCGGCGGCACAAGCTGTCAGCCAGGCGCAGCTGATCTGCCGGGCGACGATTGGCTCGAATGCAGATTCGGGCGGCACTTCACACTGCTTGTCTGCGGCGCGGATAACGCCGTATGGGCGTCGAGACTCGCAAATAAACATGAGGTTATCGTCATCCTTGCCGACGGGGACAGAGAAAAACTGTATGCCGCCGACCGTGCGACCAAAAATCTCAACAACGGACAGCTCATTTTTATGGAAACCGATCTTTCCGCCCCCAATATTGCAAGCCACTCAATCGATGTCGCGATTGCCGGCGGGACGATACCCGATGACAGGCTGCGCCGAATAATCAAACCCGGCGGCTGCGCAGTTGCGGGCGAGAAAATCCTGTGGGAAGGGAGCGCTGCGTGCTGATGGGTGAGAAATTCCCCTCCCTGCTCTGGGGCGGTTATCGCCCGACCGGCGAGAATGACGCGCAGGTTTTCACTGACATAAACCTCGACAAGCTGCTGCCCGAGGAAGTGCTGAAAATTCTGGCTCTGCCCTGCCCTGCACCGCTTATAACTGCCCGGCAAACCATATTTAAATTGCTTTGCGATGACATAGTCAAAGACGGAGAACACACCGGCAGCTTTGCATCCCATTTCGAAGCGCTTGAAAGTGCGTCGGTTGGTCTGCTGCAGGCATACGAGGCGTTCAGGAACGCGCAGAACAGGCTCGAAACTCTGCTATTGTTCCGCCGGTATGCAAGCCGCTACGCAGAATTTTGCCGCAAAGCTGCAGTGCTTGACACGGATGATACAGGTGATGGCGGCTGTAAAGCAGAAACTGACCTGATCAACGGTTTTACGACATTTTTCCGTGGTCTGACAGAGCAAACCGCCCGGCTTAAGTCGGCGCTGGCTGAAACTGCAGAAACCGCATCGCGCCTGTCGGAGTCAAAGCTGACATTCACGCCCGAAGGGACAACGCTTGACTGTCCCGGCAATGAGCCGTCCGTCTCGGAGCGCATCTACAGAGCGGCGGCAGAGCTCGGCTACAATCTTCCGGCACGCCGACCGCAAAAACAATATGCCGTCGAGCCGTTTTACTCCGATGCTCTGCTGCGCCGTATGCCGGACGATGCCGGTGCGCTCGAAAATTTCATGCGCGCGTTTTCCGAACCGCTCGACCCCGCGATTATCGAATACCGCCGCGAGATACGGTTTTATCTGACACTTCGCGATTTTTATGTGCGTGCCGTCAAAGCGGGACTGCCGCTTGCCTTTCCGTCGCTCAGTGACACGCCGGGGCTTGAGCTGCGCGCAATGCGTGACCCTACACTGCTTATCAAGGGCTGCGACATTGTACCAAATGACGCGGAATTCAGTGAAACTGAAAGTGTGTGGTTTTTAACCGGTGCCAACGGCGGCGGAAAAACGACATTCCTGCGCGGCGTGGCGGTAAATCTCATACTTGCGCTGGCAGGCGCGCCGGTAATCGCGAAGTCCGGCGCTGTTTACCCGTACAACGCCGTGTATACGCATTTCCCCGCCGACGAGCGTTTCACGGGCAGCGGGCGGCTCGTTGAGGAGGCGCACCGCGCAAACGAAATACTTTCGCGCGCGGGTCGGGACGCATTCGTGTTTATGAACGAAACATATTCCGGCACCGACGGCGAGCGCGGACTTGAGCTGACGCTTACGGCCGCGCGAATGCTGCGCGATAAAGGCGCCACTGCACTGTATGTCACGCATTTCCACGAAGTCGCGGTCTCTGACTTCCCAATATTAAACACTGTCATGGACAAAGACGACCCGTCGCGCCGGACCTTCCGTATTATGAAAAGCTCTGCATTGCGCTCCTCGTTTGCGCGCGACATATTGCGCAAGTACGGGCTTGATGCCGAGTCACTCGAACGCAGATCGGGGGTGCGCATATGAGTATTAGCTTGCTATATCCGGGCGCGGTGCCCGATAAGCCCGACACGGAGATAAGCGAAAGACTCACCGGCGACCTGATGCTCGACGAGGCGTTTTCCTGCTTTTTCCCGGACATAAACAAGCGCAGGTTTTTCCTCTCCGTCGTCGCCGAGCAACAGTTTGACCCGGATATACCGCTTTTCAGAGCGGAAATTCTGCGAGATTTCTGCGCAAAACCGAATCTGCTCGACGGGCTTTGCGCCGCATTGCGCGAACTGGCAAATCTTCGCGACGAGCAGCAGGGTGACCGCACGCGCTTCTTTACTCTGATACGCGGCACAGATTCGGAATCGGCGTACATAACTTCATGCGGCATTGCGGAGGTGTCGTGCTCGGCGGCAAGGAAAGCGCTCCATGCGCTGGCGGGGATCGGCGAACTATTGCGCATATATCCGATACAGTCACGCGGACTTGCTAAGCTGCGGGACAGGATTTCAGCGCTGACTGGCGGGGAAAAATATGCGGCTCTCACCGAGCTGCTTGACATGACCTCGCATCTCAGCTCCGACGATATATTCACGCTGCGGGCAAAACTTGATGAACATACAAGGGTTTCCGTATATGAGCTCACCGGGGTTGTCCATCCCGCGCCGACCGAAGAAGTGACGGGCCTGCGGCGGCTGTTTAACAGAAAACCCGCGTCAACCGGCGGAATAACCGGCATCCGAGTCGCCGACAGGTGGGATAAATTGCGCAACGATCTTTTGGGCGGAGCGCTGCGCGAACTGGCGGACCTCGCATATGCCATTTCCAAGGCAATATTTGATGACTTTGTACCGCTTCTGCGCGAGCTGTACTTCTATGAGGCAGGCGCCGCGTATGTTGCGGCGATGCGAAACAAAAAGCTGCCGCTTTGCTATCCTGAGATTACCGAAAACAAGCAGACAAAGTATACGGAGCTGTACGACCTCTATCTCTGCGCATCGTATCCCAGCGCTGCCGCTGTTGTGCCAAACGACGCCGACCTCTCGCACGGCAGCATAATTGTAACCGGCGCAAACAACACGGGCAAGACCGTGTTCCTGCGCTCTGTCGGCACCGCTCAGCTGCTCGCGCAGGCTGGACTGCCGGTCATCGCACGTGCGGCGACGGTGCGCATACGCAGCGGGGTCTGGACGCTGTACGCCGCGGCGGAGAAAGAGTTTTCCGCAGGCAACGACGCCGGACGGTTTGAACAAGAGGTACGCCTGCTGTCCGATATGCTGGATAAAATCAAGCCGGGAGCGCTCGTGTTGCTCAACGAGCTGTTTCAGACCACCGCCTATTCAGAGGGCGCGGAGGGTCTGTACGGCATCCTGCGCTACCTGTGCTCGCCGGCGATCGGCGCCGATTATATCGCGGTGACGCACCTGACTGACCTTGTCGGCTTGCTTGCCAGCGACACCGTTCACATGCGCACGCTTGAAGGCAAACTGCTTTACAAACTGGAAACTGTACACAACTGAAACACCCCGCCGTTTTTTGCGGCGGGGTGTCGATTATTTCCGAATGTTGACATCAGTATAGGCTTATGCTATAATTCATTTTGGTGAATAATACATCTTGCGGGATATATCAGCAC
>JAPXNL010000118.1:0-7380 GCA_033808535.1 Clostridia bacterium | reverse complement strand
GTCGGGGGTGGTAAGACCACCCCCGAACCCCCGCAGTGCTGATATAAAATATTAAGTAAGTGCAACCGACCGTAGGAATGTGCTGCTCCGGTACAGGTTTAACGGTAGTTCTATCAAGTATAGTAATTCCTCGCCACGCCGCCCATTTGAGTCCCTAGACCAAACAGGGTGGCGGAGCGAGGAATAATTATAAATGATAGCAACACCTTAAGTATAAGGCGAAGCAGATTGCGGGGGTATGGGGGATCTTATCCCCCCACACATATCTTTTTAATAACTTATATTGCGGCACCAGACTAAGCCATGAGCGCATCCAGCTCGTCGATAAGCCGGTCGAACAATGCGAGCGCGTCGCTCAACGGTGCGGGCGAGGTCATATCCACCCCGGCACGGCGCAGCAATGTAATCGGGTCGGCGATGTTGCCGCTGGAGAGGAACTCAAGGTAAGCATCCACGGCGGGTTGGCCTTCACGCAGCACCTTTTCCGAGAGCGCGATCGCGGCGGAGTAACCGGTCGCGTACTGATATACATAGAAATCATAGAAGAAATGCGGGATCCGCGCCCACTCAATCGCGATCTCGCGGTCGACCGTAATGCCGTCGCCGTAATATTTCTGGTTGAGCTTGTAATAAGCATCGCAGAGCGCGTCGGCGGTCAGCGTCACACCCGACTCTGACATGCGGTTAATCTCAAGCTCGAACTCCGCGAACATCGTCTGGCGGTAGAGAGTCGTCCGGAACTGCTCCAGGAAGTGGTTGATAAGGTAGGCGCGCTGCTTTTCGTCCTCGGTAGTCTTGAGCAGGTACTGCATGAGCAGCGACTCGTTGAAGGTCGAAGCCACCTCAGCAACGAAAATAACATAATCTGCATATACCGGTCGCTGGGTTTTAGCGGAGAAATACGAATGCAGCGCGTGCCCCATCTCATGCGCGAGCGTGAACATGCTGTCGAGCGTATCCTTGTGGTTGAGCAGCACATATGGATGCGGACGCGCGCCCATCGAATACGCGCCGCCGCGCTTGCCCTCGTTTTCATAAACGTCAATCCATCGGTTCGCAAATCCCTCGTCGAGCGCGGCAAGATATTGTCCGCCCAGCGGTTCCAGCGCCTTGCGGCAGAGCTCGCACGACAGCTCATACGGATATTTAACATCAACGTCGGGCACGATAGGGGTGTACAGGTCGTACATGTGCAGCTCGTCCACGCCGAGCAGTTTCTTGCGCAGCGCGATGTACTTGTGCATCACAGGCAGGCGGTCGTTGACCGATCTGATCAGATTTTCATATACAGCGACGGGCACCTCGGTCCCGAACAGCGATTTTTCAAGGTTGGAGCCGAATTTCCTCGCCCGCCGGAAAAATGTGAGCTGCTTAATCTGCGCGTCGAGCATCGCAGCCACGGAATTCTTATATTTATCATAGGTATGGTAGACAGACTCAAACGCCTGCCGTCTTATATTGACGTCCGGCGACTCCATGAGCGGTATGAAATTGCCCTGTGTGACACGCTGCGGTTTGCCGTCCGCGCCTATGATATCGGGGAACTTCAGGTCGGCGTTGCGGAACTGCGACGCGATATTTTCGGGCGCGTTTGCAATCTCACCGGCCGCCGCGAGCAGGCTTTCCTCCGCCGGCGAGAGCGTGTGATCCTTTGCCGCACGGATTACATCCAGAGTGCGCTTGAAAACCTTGAGCCTTGGCTCGTCATTGTAGAACCGCTCAAGCGTTTCGTCGGGTATGGCGACAATCTCAGGCCCGGAAAACGCGGTTTTCGAGCTGTAGTCGGTGATAAGCGACACGGCGCGCCCGAAATAGTCGGCGTATTTTGAGTCACCCTTGTCCTCGTCGCTTTTCAGCATCGCATAACAATAGACGCGCCGGACATCCTCCGAGACCTCCTCGGACAGTGTGAGAAATCCGTACAGATCAGCAGCAGACGACCCGAGCCGCCCGGCATAATCGGCAACGCGCTGGGTGGCAGCCGACACCTCGCCATAAGCGGCAAGCCACGCTTCATCGCTCGGGTAAAGGTCTGTCAAATTCCAGGTATATTCGGGGTTTTGCTGCGAACGCTTTATAAGTTCATCCATAAACTGTAAAAAACTCCTTCTGGTATATTAACGCTATTATAACAGACGAAGGCGGCAGATGCAACAAATTCTAACGCCAAAACATGCGGGTGCCTTGCATCAATATATATTGACGAAATCTGCCGCCGCATGATATAATTACAAAACTATGATATCTGCAGTTTGAAAGGGACCCGGATATCATTATCCATGACATTTCCGCGATTCCGACGCGAAACAGTCGCCATTGCTGCGCTGAACGCGTTTTCATACGGCTTGTCTTCGCTTTATAATAATTTTGCCCAGATATATATACGCGGATACCACAGCACCGCCACAGCCGGCGTGCTGCTGTCGATAGGCCCGATTGTCGCAATGGCGGCGCCGTTTATGTGGGGACTCTTAGCCGACCGCGCACGTACGCGCAAGAGTGTTTATCTTGTCGTAACGGCGGGCTCGGCGGTGGGATTCGCGCTGCTCGGCATGACAAGGTCGTTTGCCGCAACCGCGGCTTCGCTTTTGGTGTATATGTTCTTTTTCTCGCCGCTGACAGGGCTAAACGACCTGCTGTCTCTCGAAGGCTGCACGAAATCCGGCGCCGATTACGGAAAATGCCGGGTGTTCGGCACGCTGTTTTACGGTCTATTGCCTATAATCATATCGCCGCTGACATCGGCGGATATAAACTATATTTTCGTCACATACGGGCTTACAGCAGTGCTGTGCGCGATCTCGGTGATGCCGGTGCCCGAAAGCGCTCAAACCGATATATCAACGCGACGCAAAGTCGCGGACATGGGCAGCGATTCCGTCACTGAAACTCAATCGGGCGAAGGTGCATCATCGGATACTTCCGCGCCAAAACGCGGCGGCCCGGGGTTTTTCCGCGAGATGCTGCGCGACCGCAGGCTTATAATGCTGCTGCTGATATTCTTTTCAGCAAATTTCTCGTTTGGCTGTGTGCTGGTTTATTATCCCGGATACCTCTGCGGCACACTAGGTCTGCCGCAGAGCGTGTGGGCGGCGGTTGTGCTTGCCACTGTCGCCGGCGAGGTGCCGCTGTTTTTGTTCTATGACAGGATTGTCGGACGCCTCGGGCTTGACAGGATGATAGTGCTCGGGATACTCCTCGGCACACTGCGCATGGCGTCGTATATGGTGTTCAAATCGACGGTGGCGATAATTCTTTCCTCAGTCATCACGGGATTCGGCATAACGCTTGTGACATATTCGATACTCATTTATGTGACGCAAAGTTACGTCCGGAACAGGCGCTCGACGGTTATGAATTTCGTCTATTGCCTGGGTATGTATGCAGCGCGCGCTTTCGCCGGCGCGGCGCCGGGCGTATTTGTCGAGGCGTTCGGAGTGCCGGCGCTCATGCTCGCAGCCTGCCTGTTCAGCATAGCTTCGTTTTCGTTTTACTTTGTCTATCGTTCGGGAGGCAAAACATCGCCGCAGCTTGCGGAAGACGCTTCGGGAGAGCGGTAAACATAACGCCGTATCATGTGAATTTTGCCGTGGTATACTGCCTCTCCTTCGGATTCAAGCTCAAATCCGCATTTTTCGAGCACTCTAAGTGAAGCGTTGTTGTCCGCGCGGCAGATGCCCCACAGCTTGTCCGTTCCCAGCCGGCGCATGATATAAGGGATGAAAGCGGTCAGCGCTTCCGTTGCTAACCCCCTGCCGGTATACGCTTCGGCAACTTGGTATCCGACCTCCCAGCCGTGGTCAATCTGCACAGCCTCCACATGCCCGACATATTCGCCCGGGCGGAGCAATACGGCGTAGACAAACGGTCCGTCCTCCCCGCTGTAGCGCGAGATTAAAAACTCAATTGCTTTGCGGGCTGCAGCCGGTGTTTCGAACACTTCATCGGGCAAAAACTCGCGGTTGGATGCGTCGAGAGCTGCGCGGTAAACCTCATCCGCAAGGCACGGCGCGAGCTCTGTAATAAAAATTCTTGGTGTCGTTGCTATAATTTTATAATTCATTGTGTTATTTAATTTATTTGTGACCTGGTCACGCCGGAAAAATCGGCAATGTGTGACCGGGTCACTTTATTTTTTAAAATTACTGGTTATAATAATATCACAACAAAAGCTTTGACAAATTGTAATTTAAGGAGAGTATCACAATGTCAGCTATAAACGTAACAAAGAACAACTTTAAAAGCGAAATAGTCGAGTCCGACAAGCCGGTGCTGCTTGACTTCTATGCATCATGGTGCGGTCCGTGCCGCATGGTTTCGCCGATAATCGAAGAGATCGCCCAGGAGGCAGAAAACGTAAAGGTCGGCAAAGTCAACGTGGACGACGAGCCGGAGCTCGCGCGCGCTTTCGGCGTGATGAGCATACCGACGCTCGTTGTTATGAAGGAAGGCAAGGTTGTAAACAAAACGGTCGGCGCACGTCCCAAGGCAGCAATAATGGCAATGCTCGTCGAGCAGTAACTGCAGCAGGGCGGCAGGCAAAAGTAGAGCCTATAGCGGTACAAACCTCGCGTCATATTCAACCGGGTAACCGTGCCACGTCCGTATACCAAATAACATCCTCCTCTGCAACGTATATGCTCCCGGATATTCCGGGAGCATGACCGGTGTGCGGGCGTGGCAAAAAGCCGTAATCAACCAATGGCGTGCGCGCGCAGCTTGTTTTTATCAAGTATTGTGACGCCGCCGCGCGTGTTTTCCGTGATTCCCTCCGCCGCGAAATACTTGAGCATACGCGAAACAACCTCGCGCGCCGAGCCCATGTATTTCGCGATTTGCTCGTGGGTCATCCGGATGGTCATATCGCCCGTCTTGCTCAGTTCGTCCCACAGGAAAATCGCAAGCCGGCGGTCGAAGCTCATGAACAGTATCTGCTGCATGATCCACATCACGTCGGAAAACCGGCTCACCGCAACCTGAAGCGCGAAATTTTCCGCGTAAACATTGCGCTCCGTGATCTCGGCAAGCACGCTGCCGCCTATAACATAGCACTCGCTGTCCTCATCAGCGTCGATAAGCACGTCGAATGTAATCGCTCTAAGCACGCACGAAGCCGACAGCATGCATAAATCGCCGGGATAAAGCCGGTATAAAGTTATCTCCTTGCCTTGCTCCGACATCATATACACACGCAGGCAGCCGGATTTAACCAAAATTGCTCCGGTGCACTCTCCGCTGCCGCCGTGAACGTTCGAGCCTTTCGGGTATTCGGCTTTGACCGAATTTTCGCACAGCAGCATGCGGTCGGCAGGATCAAGCTTATCCCAAAACGGAAAGTGCTTTTCAAAAATATCGGTGCATTCGTCTTTATGCATGAATCGCGCTCCTTTTCTCAATGTTTTGTTCGAGGGTAAAAAAAGTGAAAACAATAATTGTAGGCGGTGTCGCCGGAGGTGCTTCTGCCGCAGCCCGGCTGCGCAGGCTCGACGAGCATGCACAGATTATAATATTCGAGCGCGGGGAGCATGTCTCGTTTGCCAATTGCGGGCTGCCGTATTATATCGGCGGCAGTATTGAAGATAAAGAGGATTTAACGCTGCAGACGCCGGAAAGTCTGAAGGCCCGCTTCAAGATCGAAGTCCGGGTGCAGAGCGAGGTCACGGAAATCGACACGGCAGCCAAAACCGTGACGGTAAAAACCGCGGCGGGAGAGGTTTACAGTGAAAGCTGGGATAAGCTGATCCTCTCTCCCGGCGCGAAGCCTGTCGTACCGAATATTCCCGGCGCCGATTCTAAGCTGGTGTTCACATTACGTAATATTCCCGATGCGCTCAAAATTAAGGAACATATAATCAGCCGGAAGCCAAAATCGGTGGTAATCGCCGGCGGCGGCTATATAGGTGCGGAGCTTGCCGAGAATCTTGCTCATGCCGGGCTTGACGTAACCATCGTGGAGCTTGCCGACCACCTGATCGCGCCGCTCGACTTTGATATGGCGGCGGACGTGCACAACTATATAAGAAGCAAAGGCATCGGGCTGATTTTGGAGAATGGCGTCTCAGCAATAGAGGAGTCTGACGGCGGCCTGACCGTGAAGCTGCAGAACGGTGAGATAAAAGCCGGATTTCTGGTCATGGCTGTCGGCGTGAAGCCCGATACGGATTTTGTGCGCGCCGCAGGTATCGCGACAAACAGCCGGGGACAGATTATTGTGGACGATCACATGCGCACTAATGTGCCTGACGTGTGGGCGGTGGGCGACGCTGTTGAGGTCACCGATTTTATAACCGGCGCTCCGGCGTTCATCCCGCTTGCCGGACCGGCAAACCGTCAGGGACGCATCGCGGCTGACAATATCGCCGGCGGCGACAGTTCATACGGCGGCACACAGGGCTCGGCAGTGCTGAAGCTGTTTGACATGACAGTAGCAACTTCCGGCATAAACGAGCGCACAGCCAAAGCCGCGGGCATTGACTATGATAAAACATATATATATTCAGGCTCACACGCATCCTATTACCCCGGCTCAAGCAATATGTCGATCAAAGCGATATGGGACCGCAAGACACTGAAGCTGCTCGGCGCTCAGATTGTGGGATTCGACGGAGTCGACAAGCGCATGGATGTGCTCGCGACTGCGATGCGCTTCGGCGCGAAAGTCACCGACCTCGCAAAGCTCGAGCTGTGCTACGCTCCTCCGTTCGGCAGCGCGAAGGATCCGGTTAATATGCTGGGGTTCGTTGCCGAAAATGTGGCAAGCGGGAAGCTGAAGCAGTTCTTCTGGCACGACGTCGACGCCCTGCCTCGCGACGGCAGTGTGACTCTGCTCGACGTGCGCACAACCGGTGAGATCAGACGCGGAAAGATAGACGGATTTACACACATTCCGGTCGACTCGCTGCGCGAGCGTATCGGTGAAATACCGCGCGGCAAGCCGGTTTATGTGCACTGCCACAGCGGGCTGAGAAGCTATATAGCCTGCCGGATACTTGAGGGTTACGGATTTGAATGCTATAACCTCGCGGGCGGCTGGAGGCTGTATGAGGCAATTAAAAAGGGAAAACGATGACCGGTAATATCGAATATGTAAATAAACCGCAGATTAAGGAAAGGGGGCGGCTGAAATGAATGAAAGTTTCAAAAGATACCTGCTCGCTGTACTCGTTGCTGCAATCTTAATGTCGGCTGGCTGTGCAGGCACAGCAGACAACGATGCAGATACGACGGAAGAACAGATTATAGCAACGGGTGAGTCGGGTGAAACTGCCGCTCCGCAGAATAAGGAGGCTGTATACGTGAGCATTTCAGCACAAAAAGCAAAGTTGATGATGGACAGCGAGACCGGATATATAATCCTCGACGTGCGCACGCAGGAGGAGT
>JAPXNL010000117.1:0-7387 GCA_033808535.1 Clostridia bacterium | reverse complement strand
GGTCCTGGTCAATTGCATGCGTTTCGCTGCGCAGCGTGTTTATCGCCTGTTCAGCCGACGCAAATTGTCTGCCGTCTCCAAGCACATGGGTGTGCCAGCCGCGTTCGACCATGCTCCAGTCGGCTTCATAGCGGTCCATTGTAATAACCATGCGTCCGCCGCCGGATGCGATGCGCGCGTCGAAATCAGAGTCGCAGAGCTCCGCGAGGAATTTCTCGAACGGCAGCACATAATCAAGCGCGGAGGTTTCGCCCACGTCGCGCCCGTCAAGCAGTATATGAACGCGCACGGTTTTGATACCTTCCTGCTTTGCGCGAACTATCATTGCCTTGAGATGGTCGATATGCGAGTGAACGTTTCCATCCGAGAAAAGCCCGATGAAGTGC
This sequence comes from Clostridia bacterium, assembly GCA_033808535.1. Lineage (GTDB taxonomy): Bacteria > Bacillota > Clostridia > Oscillospirales > CAG-272 > DTU078. The sequence goes on along the minus strand of JAPXNL010000117.1, from coordinate 7,001 downwards.
AGTGTGGAGCTGTTATCATTGCAGTTTTTAACAAGTCCCTGCCAGGTGTCGGACGCAAATATCTTGCCTGATTCTATGGACAGTGTGACAAGTTTGGCGCCCTGGGCAAACACCTGTCCCGCGCCGAGCGCGTTGTGACCGACCTCGGAGTTGCCCATATCGTCGTCCGTGGGCAGACCGACGGCTGTGCCGTGCGCCTTAAGTTTCAGTGTGGGATAACGCGACATAAGCATGTCCAGCGTGGGTGTGGAGGCGGCTGCAACTGCATTGGCTGCATTTGGGGCAGCAAGCCCGACCCCGTCCATTACGATTGTCAGTACCGGCCCATCAACGCCGGCAAACCCGGTCAGCTTTTTCGGGGTAAAATCAGCATGCATAGTTTAAAATCCTTTTAGTCAGAATTTCAGAATTATTTAATAACAATTATAACTTGTAAATATGAATAATGCATGTAAAAAGCAGGTTATTGTCTGAATATTTCGTAAAATTATAATATTGTCTGCACAAAATTTTGTCGATATGATATAATACCGCTTACAGTAATTTCATCCTGAGCATTGCTCCTGAATAAAGCATCAAATACCGCTTTACCAGTGACAGCAGCATGTTTTGTCAAAATACACAAGAAACATCACAGGCTGAAAAATATATCGTCAATGAAATATGTTGACTTTAACACATTAGCATGATAATATATTAGCAAAATAAATTATGCAGACGAGGTATTGCCCGGGGAATGGGTATGGATGAAAAAAATCTTAAAATAAACGTGCCCGACGGAATGCGCGACCTTATATACGGCGACTGCCGGCGCTGCCGCGAGATCGAGCAGCGGCTTTCAGCAGTGTATGAGAGCGGCGGATTTCGTGAGGCTGCGACGCCAACGCTTGAGTACCTCGACGTTTTTGATGGCGGCAGAGCACTCCCGCGCGAGCGAATGTACAAGCTGACCGACAACTCGGGCAGACTGCTTGCATTGCGTGCCGACAACACTATGCCCATCGCGCGCGTTGCGGCGACAAAGCTGATTGACGAGCTGCCAGCGCTGCTTTACTATAATCAGAGCGTGTTTGCGGTTCAGGGCGAGAACTCCGGACGCCGGGGCGAGATAAAGCAGAGTGGAGTCGAGCTTCTGGGCGCGCCGGCTCCACACGGCGACCTGCTTTGCATACTGACAGCGGTACGCGCTCTGCGCGCGATCGGCTTGCCGTATAAGCTGGAGCTGGGACATGTGGGCTTTTTCAACGGACTTCTTGACGAGTTTGATTTTACCGACGAGGCTAAGCGCGATCTTCGACGCCTTGTAAACGCGAAAAACGCCGTTTCGCTCGGAGGATTTGAAGGGCTGGAGAAAACGGAGCTTGCACGAATCCGCCGCCTGCCGCTGCTGTACGGCGGCAGCGAGATATTCGCGCAGGCGGAGGAGGTCGCGGCGGGCAACAAAGCTGCGCTCGCGGCGCTCGATTATGTGAAAAAGCTTTATGGACTGCTATCAGATGCGGGGCTTGCCGATGATGTGATAATTGACCTCGGTATCGTGCATGAGATTGAATATTACACGGGCGCGGTGCTGCGCGGCTATGCCGAAGGCGCGGGAGAGCCTATTTTAAGCGGTGGCAGATACGACGGGCTGCTCGAGGGGTTTGGCTATAACGTGCCCGCAACAGGATTTGCAATTAACGTCGGCGCAGTTGCGGACTGCATTGCAAAAGCAGAGGGCGGCGAGCGCCGCGACACGCCCGACGTTTTGATACATTATTCAGAGAAAAATTTCGCACAGGCAGTGGAATTGTCGGAAAACCTCGCAGCGCAGGGCAAACGCTGTGAGCTGTCGTGCTATTCCGATCCAGGGCAGTCGCGGCGTTATGCGGAGTCACGCGGAATCGCGGAGGTGATTGTGCTGTGATAAGACTTGCGCTTACCAAAGGGCGCATTGAAGCCGAAGCGATTAAGCTGCTCGAGTGCGCCGGCTACGATTGCTCGGAGCTTAGCGAAGAGCGGCGCGGGCGCAGGCTGATTTTCCGCACGGGCGGGGGCGAGCTTGAGATTGTGCTTGCAAAAGCCGCCGATGTGCTCACCTATGTAAGTCACGGCGTGTGCGACGCGGGAATTGTGGGCAGCGATACGATTGCGGAACAGGGAAGCGACGCCTGCGAGCTGCTTGACCTAGGATTTGGGCGCTGCCGGTTCGCGCTGGCGGGAAAAGCAGGTCTTTGGCAGGGTACCGGACACCGGCGGCTGGTGATCGCTTCTAAATACCCCAACGTGACCCGCCGATGGTTTGCGCGCCGGGGCGCGGATGTGGAGGTCGTTAAAATCGAAGGTTCGGTTGAACTTGCGCCGCTTTTGGGACTGGCAGACGCGATTGTGGATATAGTCGAAACCGGCTCGACGCTCAAGGCGAACGGGCTGGAAGTCTACGAAGATATAGCAGATGTGTCGGCGCGGCTTTTATTCAACATGGCATCGATAAAGCTGAAAAAAGCCGAAACCGACGATTTTGTGCGCAGGATACGCAAAGCGACAGGCGACTGAAAATCTGAACGGAGACGCGCATATTATGTTTGAAATATATGAAAAATCAAAGGCAGGAAAGTTGCTCGGGCTCCTGCGTTCGCGGGCGGAACAGGCCTCGGTTGATGCGGTAGCGTCGGTGAGCGCTATAATAGCCGACGTGCGCGTGCGGGGCGATGAAGCGCTGGCATATTACACAGAAAAATTCGACGGCGTAAAACTGACGTCGTTCTGGCTCGAGAAAGACGAGATAGACGCCGCAAAATCGCGGCTCGACCCGGCGCTGCTCGGCGCGATGGAGCGCGCGGCAGAGAATATCCGCGCGTTCCACGAAAAGCAGAAAGAGCGCGGCTGGGCGGAGTTTTCGGACGGGCGCTTCATGGGTCAGCGCATACTCCCGCTGCGCCGTGTCGGCGTTTACGCGCCGGGCGGCACGGCGGCGTATCCCTCAACCGTGCTGATGACCTGCATTCCCGCCGGCGTCGCGGGTGTGGAGGAGATTGTGCTTGCCACGCCGCCGAAAACTAACGAAAAAGGCAGATTGATGATAAATGACGCGGTGCTCGCGGCGGCGTCGATCGCGGGAGTCGACCGTGTGCTGACAGTCGGCGGCGCGCAGGCGATAGCAGCGTTGGCTTACGGGACCGAAAGTGTGACCCGCGTCGATAAAATCGCCGGACCGGGCAATATATATGTAGCCGAAGCCAAAAGGCTTGTGTGGGGCGCGGTCGATATCGACATGATAGCCGGGCCGAGTGAAGTTTTAGTCATAGCCGACGAGACTGCAAACCCGCGTTTTATAGCTGCTGACCTGCTCTCTCAGGCTGAGCATGACCCGCTTGCCGCCTCGATACTTGTCACGGTTTCGCGCCCGCTTGCCGAAGCGGTGAGGGAGGAACTTATTTCGCAGCTTGAGCGGCTCGGCCGCCGCGACACGGCGCAGCGCGCTATCGGTCGCTGCGGCGCGGCACTTGTTGTGGACACGCTTGATGAAGCTGCGGCATTCTCCGATGAGGTTGCGCCAGAGCATCTCGAGCTTGCGGTCGCCGACCCGCATTCTCTGCTCGGGCTGGTCCATAACGCCGGCTCGGTATTTCTGGGCGAGTATACGCCGGAGCCGCTGGGCGACTATTATGCGGGGCCGAACCATGTCCTGCCGACAGCGGGAACCGCGCGATTTTCGTCTGGACTTTCCGTCGACAGCTTCGTCAAGCGCTCGACATTCCTTAGCTATGGCAGGGACGCATTTATGAAAGCGGCTGATGACGTGATCCGCTTTGCCGAAGCTGAGGGACTGGGCGCTCATGCAAATTCGGTGCGGGTCAGACTGGAGGAGATGAAGTGAACAAAGCAAAATCTCCCGCCTGCTTCATACCGGAAAAGATTGCAAAGCTTGAGGACTATGTACCGGTCGAAACCGATGCAAAAATAAAGCTTGATGCAAATGAAAATCCTTACCCCGTGCCCGACTCATTCCGCGACAGGCTGGCGGAGCTTGCGCGGAATATCGACTGCAACCGCTATCCCGACCCATACGCGCGCGAGCTGACCGCCAAATTCGCGGAAGTTTACGGCGTGAAACCCGAGCGGGTTGTCGCAGGCTGCGGCTCCGACGAGGTGCTTCACCTGCTGTGCCAGACATTGCTTTCCGAGGGTATCGGTACTTTGACGGCTTTGCCCGACTTTTCGATGTACGCTTTTTATGCGTATCTTGAGGGCGGCAGGCAAATCACTGCGCGGCGCGGCGCGGACGGTGATATAGACTTTGACGAGCTGCAGCAGATCGTTTTCGCCTACGATTGCAAATGCGTGATGTTTTCAAACCCCTGCAACCCGACCGGCGCGGTTGCGGGTCGCTCTGAGGTGCTCGACTTTGTGCGCTCGATCGCATGCCCTGTAATCGTGGACGAGGCATACGGCGAATTTTGCACAGCCGATTTTTCGTTGCTCGACATGGCGGGGGAGTTGCCAAATCTGATTGTACTAAAAACGCTGTCAAAAGCATTCGGGCTGGCGGCGTTGCGTGTCGGATTTGCTGTGGCGCATCAGGATATAATCCGCGCCGTGCTGCGCGTAAAAAGCCCGTATAACTTAAACTCGTTTTCGCAGGCGGCGGGTGTCGCGGCGCTTGAGCGTGCGCAAGAGGTGATCGCACAGGCGAAAAAAATCGGCGCGGATACAATGGCACTGTACAGCGAGCTTAAGGCGCTTGCAGAGTCAGGCAGATATTCTGTCATCCCGCCGGGCGCAAATTTCGTGCTACTGAGGTTTGCCGATGCCGGCTGCGCGGCGGATTTGCACACAGAGCTGCTGCGTCGCGGCATCAGCGTGCGGCTGAACGGCTCCGCACTGCGCATTACATGCGGGACCGGGAACGAAAACAGCGTGTTTTTGCGTGAATTTTCGGATATTTTAAAGGACGGGAAAAATCAATGAGAGAAGCGCAGATGAGGCGAGTGACGCGCGAAACAAATATCTCGATGAAGCTTGTGCTTGCAGGTGCAGGCAACGGCGGCTTTTCGGGCAGCAGCGGCATCGGATTTTTCGACCACATGCTGAATTCATTTGCGGTGCACGGCGGATTTAAAATAGCAGCAAATATAGAGGGCGATCTATATGTTGACGCTCATCACTCCGTCGAGGATACAGGAATTGTGCTGGGAAAGCTGTTTGCGCAGGTTTTGGGCGACAAAAACGGCATAGCGCGGTTCGGCAATGCCTTTGTCCCGATGGACGAAAGTCTGGCATTTGCGGCAGTCGATATATCGGGGCGCCCGTTTCTTGCGTTCAACGCGGATTTCAGCGCGCCGCAGATAGGCAGCTACGACACGCAGCTGACCGTCGAGTTCTTCCGCGCGCTGGCTTTCAACATGGGCGCGACACTGCACCTGCGGCTCGAGTACGGCGGCAATGCCCACCATGAAACAGAAGCTATCTTCAAAGCCGCCGCGCGCGCAATCTCTGCTGCCATAACCGAAACCGGCGGGGGCATACTCTCCGCGAAAGGAACACTTGAGTGATATGCCAAAAGTCGGAATAATCGATTACGGCATGGGAAATCTCCGCAGTGTTGCAAATGCGCTTGCGGCAGTCGGCGCCGAAAGCTTTATATCGTCCTCGCCCGTCGAGCTTGAGAGGGCAGACAGGCTTATACTGCCCGGAGTGGGGGCATTCCCCGACGCGATGGACGCGCTCGACGCCGCCGGACTGACCGGATTTATAAAAGAACAATCCCATGTCAAGCCGCTGCTCGGAATTTGCCTTGGCATGCAGCTGCTGTTCGAGCGAAGCGATGAGTTTCGCGTCCGCGACGGGCTCGGGCTGATACCCGGAGAGGTGATTCGCCTGACCGAGCGCCCCGGCAGGGAATATAAGATTCCGCACATGGGCTGGAACAGCCTGAACTACACGCCATATGCAGAGAGATGTGCACTGCTGCGCGGCATACCCGAGGGCGAATATGTTTATTTCGTTCACTCGTACCGCGCTGTGACCGAAAACAGATCCCATCTTGCGGCTTATGCCGACTACGGTGATGAGGTTGCCGCAGTTGTGGGCTGCGGACTTGTGTTCGGCACGCAGTTTCATCCCGAGAAAAGCGAGCGAGTCGGGCTGGTGATGCTGCGCAATTTTGTGAATCTGTAAATAAATTTCACTGCCGCATATTGATAAACGGCGCGGCAGATCAGGAGCTCTAAAATGATAGTTATACCGGCAATCGACATACTGGGCGGCCGCTGCGTGCGGCTGCAAAAGGGCGACTACGCCACCGCAGGCGAAGTTGCCGCAGACGCGCTTGAAACCGCGCGCGCATTTGCCGCCGCCGGCGCGGAGTACATCCATATAGTCGACCTCGATGGCGCAAAATCAGGATGGCGCGTAAACCACGAACTCATCGCGCGTGTTATATCAGGCTGCGGCGTGCCTGTCGAGGTCGGCGGCGGAATCCGCACGATAGAAGATATTGAGTGGTATATAAACTGCGGTGCAGGCCGCGTGATACTCGGCTCGGCAGCCTACCGCAACCCGTCGCTGGTGCGGGAGGCGGCAAAGCACTACGGCAACAAAATCGCGGTCGGTATCGACGCACGCGGAGGACGCGTAGCAACGGAGGGCTGGACGGAAACCTCGAACACGGACTATATAGGCTTTGCGCGCAAAATGGAGGACGCCGGCGTGCGGTATGCCATAGTCACTGACATTGACCGCGACGGAATGCTGTCAGGCGTTAACACCGCCATGCTCGCTACGCTGAAAGAGGCGACGAATCTGAACCTTATAGCAAGCGGGGGCGTGCGCGACATGTCGGACATACGCGCGCTCGCGGCGCTTGGAATATACGGTGCAATCGCCGGAAAGTCGATTTACAGCGGTACGCTCGATTTAAAAGAAGCTATAATGTATTGCAAATCCGCCGGGGGTGAGATATAATGCTGGCAAAGCGAATTATTCCGTGCCTTGACGTCAAGGACGGCAGGGTTGTAAAG
>JAPXNL010000116.1:2593-7486 GCA_033808535.1 Clostridia bacterium | reverse complement strand
CCGTAACCGAACCCGAAACAGAAGCGCCTGTTGAAATAACCGAACCCATCACACTGCCGCAGGGCGACCGGACGGTCAAAACCTCGCCGTCTAACCCGAAAACCAGAGCCGGGCGCAGCTATTCGTTTGTCGCGGTCGGCGACAATGTGGTGCACACAGGCATATGGCTCGAGGCAAAGCTGCGCGCGCAGAACAGGGATGACCGCGAGTATTATTTTGCGCCCGTGTTCGACGATATCGCTGACATGATAAAAAAGGCCGATATCGCGTTTATCAACCAGGAAACGCTGATGGGCGGCGACGAACTCGGCATCTCCAATTACCCGAGATTCAACAGCCCGCAGGACATCGGCCGCGATATCGTCGACCTCGGTTTTGACATCGTGAACATCGCAAACAACCACATGGCAGACAAGGGTGAGGCCGGACTGCGCGGCACCATCGACTTCTGGGAATCGCAGCCTGTGGTGATGATAGGCGGCTACCGCAGCTACGCCGATTATCAGAAAATCCGCACCATAGAGCGCGACGGAGTCAAAATCGCGCTGCTGTCGTACACCTTCTCTACAAACGGGCTTTCCCTGCCCCAAAACACCGAGCTTTATGTGCCGTATATCGACTACGCCGAAATAACAATGCAGGTCGCCGCGGCAAAGAAAGAGGCTGACATGGTGTTCGTGTCTGTCCACTGGGGCGTGGAAAACGTGTTCACGCCCAACTCGCAGCAGGTGTCGCTTGCGCAATACATGGCTGATCTGGGCGTGGACGTTATCATCGGCCACCACCCGCACGTAGTGCAGCCGATAACCTGGCTGACCGGCAAAAACGGCAACGACACGCTGTGTATCTATTCGCTCGGCAACATCGTGTCGCTGATGATGGCGCCGTACAACATGGTGGGCGGCGTGCTGAAGTTTGACATCTCAGAGTCTCCCGAAGGCTGGTTTATTGAAGGAGTCGTATTCGTGCCGACCGTGTTCTTCTACGGGACGAACTACTATAACCAGCGCATTTACCTGATGCGCGACTTCACAGAGGATCTTGCGTCGCGCATGGGCACGCAGATCTACGGCAACACAGCCACGCTTGACCAGCTTCGCGGGTATGTGACGCAGACCATCGACCCCGCGTTTCTGCCTGACTATATGAAATAAATTCAGAAAGGAGCATTATCATGCCGCACATTGTTATTAAAGCAATCAAAGGCGCCTCGCCCGAACAGGTCAAGCAGGCCGCCGACCAGATCGCAGAGATCATCAACAAAACCATGGGCAAGCCCAAAAAGTATATCTCGGTCTCTTATGAGGAGTACTCCTTCGACGAGTGGAAGTATGTCTACAACAAAGATATCCGCGGCAAGGACAACATTGTAATCAAGCCCGATTACGACCCCGAAACACTTTAATAACAAAAGCCGCCGCTTCCCTGCTCCGGGATGCGGCGGCGATTTTTTACACGCCGTATTTGATTTTCACGCGCTCGAGCTTTTCACCGAACGGTCTTGCGCACAGCCACAAAAACAAAGCGTTTGACACGACATACATCGCCGTGTGCGGCAGCGCCGTGCCGAGCGCCGCGAGATAGAGCGCGGTGTCGAACCCCTTGTTGTACCACAGCACCGTCCATATGTCCATGACAAGCGAATACGCCGCGCCTGCAAACACGCCGTAGAGCACCATCAGCGCGCGGCTGCACCTTAGCGGCTTGCCGAGCAGCCCGGCAAACAGCCCGATAAGCCCCAGCGCGAACATCTGAAAGGGCGTCCACGGACCCTGCCCAAAATAGAAGTTGGAGATAAGCGCCGACATCGCGCCGCAGAGAAAGCCCGACTCGCCGCCGAGATACGCGGCGGTGATGACGGTCAGCGCCGTCACCGGCTTGAACAGCGGTATGAACCTGCCCGCAACCGACAGCGCGACCATCACCGCCACGATGATGAGCCGCCGCGTGCCGGTTTTTTTGCGCTCGAAACCTGCAACAAACAGCGCGAGCGAAAGCAGAGCCACTATAAGTATTGCTGCGGCATATTGCCGTCCGCGGAAGGCGAACACTCCTGCGGCAAGAGCCGCGGGGATAAGTATCGCCGGGATAAGTATTTTCAGCGCGCGCCTCAGTGCGGCGTTTTGAATGACAATCACGGCGCATCTCCTCCGGCATCAGCCGGCGAGGTATGCACCGCCGCCCGCATAGCGGCAGGCTTCGCTGTTCCTGCGGCTGCGGAGGTGCCGCCTGCGGCTGACGAAGCGGCTGCGGCGGCAGGTTCGCCTTTCTTTGCGCTTGACTGCGCGGCGTCAACGGTTGACGGCACGCCGTCCGAGACTGACAGCTCAATTCCGGCGACTGACAGTGCGTTTTTCCCGTCACCTGACGGGGCGCTGCTTCCGGCACCCTGTGTTGCAGCGGTTCTCTCCCCTTTTGAGGCGGCGGACTTCCCGTCATGGGTTGCCTGCTCTCCCCGCTCTGCGGCAGATGCCGGTATAAAGCTTCGCCTGCACAGCTCCTCGGCGTCGCCCAGCGTCACCGCGCCCGAGAAATGGCCGCGCGTCATGCGGTTTATCGCGGTGGTATAAAAGCTGTTTTCCGCAAAGAAGCGGCGCGGCCTGCCGCATGAGGTAATCTCGCCCCGGAAAAACAGTGCGCACCGCCCGCCGCACTCGGCGGCAAACTCAATGTCATGCGTGACAACGACTATCGTCATGCCCGAGCTTGCAAGCCTGCGCAATAGCTCCACTATAATTCCGCGCGCGTGTGCGTCGATCCCCTTTGTCGGCTCATCGAGCAGCAGCAGGCGCGGGCGCGACGCAAGTACCTTCGCCAGTGCCGCAAGCTGCGCCTCGCCGCCCGACAGGTCGTATGGGTGCTTATCTAGAAGATGCGACAAATCAAACGGCAAATCCTCCGGACACGCACCGACCTCCTCAAGCTCGCGCCTGACTGTCGGGTGCAGAAACATCGTCTGCACATCCTGCGGCAGCAAAGCAAGGCACTCCCTGTAAAGCGAGCGGTTTTTGTATTCGCGCAGCTTTTTCCCGAACACGCGAATCTCGCCCGAATACGGGGTTATAAGTCCCGACGCGGCGGCGAGCGCCGTCGATTTGCCCGAGCCGTTGCCGCCGAGCAGGCAGAACAGCTCGCCTTCGCGCACGGTCATGTTCAGCCCTCGCAGCACGTCGGGCATATTCCGACCGTAGCGGAAGTAGACCTCGCGGAACTCAAGCGCCGGCGTCCTTGTCTGCTCATCCTCCGGCTCGGGCGGCAGTACCTCTCCCGCGCGAAAGCGGCTTGTCACAAAATCGCGCCCCTCGCGCACGGTCAGGGGGCATACGGCGGCTTCAATCGGCAGATCCGACACGCGGCTGTAAAGCCGCACCGCCGCCGGCATGCTCTCAAGCAGCCCTGGACGGCCCGAAAATTCCGACGCTATCCTGCGCGGTTCGCCCGACAGCGTCAGCCTGCCGCACTCCATCACAAGCAGCTTGTCGGATGCCGGCACGACCTCCTCAAGCCGGTGCTCGACTATAATCACCGTCAGCCCAAGCTCGCGGTTGAGCTTGACCAGCGCCGCAATGAACTCCGACGCGGCGATCGGGTCAAGCTGCGCCGTCGGCTCGTCGAGGATAAGCAGCTCGGGCTGCATCACCATCACAGCCGCAAGGTTCAATAGCTGCTTCTGTCCGCCCGAAAGTTCTGAGACGGGCTTGTCAAACCAGTCCTCGATGCCGAAGTAGCTTGACATCTCCGATACCCGACGGCGGATGACGTCGGTGGGCAGCCCCATATTCTCAAGCCCGAACGCAAGCTCGTGCCATACCCGGTCGGTCACAATCTGCTGCTCCGGGCGCTGCATCACAAACCCGATTTTGCAGGCTGAAGTCGCCGCGTCGAGCTCCGCAAGCGTCGTTCCGCGATAGCGCACCTCGCCCGACAGCTCGCCCTGCGGCGTCAGCGCGCGCTTGAGCATGCGCAGTAAAGTCGATTTGCCGCTGCCCGTCGCGCCGCAGACAGCCACAAACTCGCCCGATTCGACGCTAAACGACACATTGTCCAGCGCCGGCTCATCGCAGCCGGGATATGTGAAGTTCAAATTTTCGACTGCAAGTATTTCCACTTCACACTCTCCTCTGCCTCAATCAGCGCCGGTATAAATGCAAGCAGCGCATATGCTGCGTAAACCACAATCTCCGCCGCCCGGTTTTCCGGTGGGATTATCGCGGGATAATATGCAAATGTCACGGCATCGGTTGCAACTCCCGCCGCCGCAACTGCAAAAAATGCAAGAGTTACTAAAAGCAGAGCCGCGTCGACGCGCGTGAACCTGTATATCGCGAAAAACGAGCGCCTGCCGATTCCATAGCCGCGCGCAGTCATGCTGTCGGCGGTGATAATGCCGTTTTCAAGCGCCCAGCTGACCATCACCGAAAACACTCGCGTGCCGCCGCGGATATCGTCGACGATGTTGTCGTCTTTATACAGCCCCAGTGCCTTCTGCGCGTCGTTTACGCGCTTTGCCTGCGCGCCGAACAGCGGTATATAGCGCAGTGCCATCGAGAGCAGCAGCGCCAGCTTTGGCGATACGCGCCCGAAAAGATAGAGCAGCCGGTCGCTTGTCATAATACGCGAAAACGAGCGAAACCACAGCAGCACCGATACGATTACGGCAGACGCTACGATGCCGTAGACCGTCGCCTCCAGCGTCACGGGGTTGTCGTTTGCGACAAACAGCACCGTCATGCCGTTATGGTAAAAAATCGGGTTTATCGCCGCCATGATAACAAACAGCAGACCGTAGATTACCGCGTCGCGCGGGCGCGCCCCGCCGCGCAGCATAAACAGTGCCGCCGCGCCGCAAAGCGAAAGGGCGGCAAGCGCCGGATTTGCGCAGAACATCGGCAC
>JAPXNL010000116.1:0-2583 GCA_033808535.1 Clostridia bacterium | reverse complement strand
GCCGACACCGCCGCGAAATATATAAAAATCGCAATCGGGTTAAAATCTTCAAAACTTTTCATGAAATTTAATCAAGGTCGTCGCCCAGCTCCAGCGTGTAGAGCCATTCGATATAATCGCCGTCGCTTAACTTGTATTCGCCGCAGCCCAGCGACGACCGCTCGCCGTTGACCCTGTATATCCAGCCCGAAAGGTCGCCGAAGTCGAACTCATAAATATATCCGATGCCCGAGATATAGTTTGCGCCCTTGTTTTCCATCTGTATGCCGTAGGTGCGGGCAACCTCCACAAGCACGTCAAACACGGTGTCGCCCTCTGCAATGTCAAACTTTGTTTCGGGCAGTATTACACCGTCCGCTGGTATATGCTCCGCAAGTCCGGCTACCTTGTCGCAGCGAATAGTTATAGTCACGCTGCCGACCGCGTTCTCTTTGGTATCGATTGCGCCCGAGTAATAATCGTCCGCGCCCTTTATATCGACCAGCGACACAACGGCAGCCGCGGCAGTCGCAAGCGCCAGTATAAATATAAAGTTTTTCGCGTGGCGTCGCCCGGTAAACCAGAACAGCGCGCATATTATGCCCGCGGCAGCCGCTATCGCGACAATCGCCCACAGCTTATAACCCGGTCTGCCGGTTACCTCCTGCCCGCCGGCGACAGCGGATACCGTGTCGGCACCGTTTTCGGGCGCGGATGTTTCAGCATTGCCTCCGGTTTCAGCCGGTTCGGGAGCGGCAGTTTCAACTGTCCCGATGGTTTCAGCCGGTTCGGGCGTATCTGACGCATCTTCCGTATCGGCGGAGCCGGCAGCGCCGACAGAGTCGAAAATATACAGCGGGCTGCGCCCGTCAAGGCTGCGCAGGTACGCGACAAGCGAGTAATACGCCTGCGACGCCGCGCTACGGTTGTATCCGGCGCCCATCACATGCGCAAACGCGCCTTCGTCGAGCCGGTATAAAAGCATGCCGTCGATTACGGTGTTGCCGTTTTTAATGAAGCGTGAATCCGACTGAAAGTCGATGCCGAGCGAGGACAGTGCGACTATCACCTGTGCGGCGCTCTCGGGGTTATCGGTGCCGTAGCTTGAATATCCGCCGTCGGCGTTCTGTTTTGACGAAAGAAACTCAAGCGCGCCGTCGACTGCCGCGCGCACATCGGCCTTTTCCTCATAATACGGCGCAAGCGCCTGCACAGCCATCGCTGTGACGTCAGAGTCCGAGCGCTCGCCGGTCAGAGCCCAGCCGCCGTCAGCCAGCCGCAGCGACAGAATCGCGGATATTACGCTGTCGGCAGTGTGCCGCTCCGATTTGCAGCCGTTGTTAATCAGGTGCAGGCTGTACACATAGCTCATAACGCCCTGCATTCCGACCGTGGCGTCGAGCGTTTCGGCGACATAGGCGCTGTCCGCCCTTCCCACAGCGAGAAGCGCAAGCGCGTACTTCTGCCGCGTTGTGGCACCTCTCACGCTGTGCTGTGCAAGGTAGTGCTCAAGCGCGTCGGCATATGCGGTGAAGTCATAGCTTTCGCCCGACTGGCTCAGCCCGATGCAGTACCACTCCGACACCTCGCCTGCGCCGTTGGCGAGCGCCCCGTCGATCCATTTTTGCACCGAGCCCGCGCCGCTCTGAGCAAGCTCGTATTCGATTATATCGCGGGCAAGCGCGTCGATTTCATCCGCAGAATAAGCTTTCGCCTGCGCGCCGCAGACAAACAGCACAGAGCAGAGCGCTACCAGTGCTGCGGCGCGCAGGACGAACGCAGGTTTATTTATTTTTTCCTTCATTTTTCGGTTTGAGGAGGAACACAGTCGCTGCCGCAAGCGAAGCGGCTGCGGCAAATATCGCCGGAACCGCAATTGCGACACCCGTCGCAGGCGCGCTGATGCCAATCTCCGCAATGCATGCGGGCGGCACAATCCTTGTATCCGATACCGCGCTTATCACATACTTGCCGGCATCAGCAATCGCTATCTCAACGCAGCCGTTTACATCAGTTTTATATTCGGTCGGCTTGCCGTCGATGGCTATTGTCGCTCCCGCGAAAGGCGATGCGACCGGATTGAAATTCTCGTCGAACCCGACGGAGTACATTGTCAGCGCGACTTTCTCGCCTTTGCCGGCAGTATACTGCGACTTGTCAAAATAGGTGAACGCATCGGAGAATCCCGCCGCGTCGGTATAGGCGAACGAGACAACATAATCGCCGTCTTTTACCGGAGCGTTCAGACCCATAGCCATGGCGTTGTTAAGGTAGTAGCCGTAGCTGCCGCCGTTTTCAACGCCCCAGAGCTTTGTGATATACATGCCGAAATCGCTGGTTGCGGTTGCGTATCCCGCCGCTGCTCCGCCGGTATAGGCTTCGTTGTGCACAGCGATCAACGCGTCGTTTATCGTCAGCGCTCCGTCGCTGTCCAGGTCGGACACGGAAACGGGCTCGCGCGCTGTCATAAGCTCCCCGTTCGCGATTGTCACATACACAAGCGCTGTGTCACCTGCGGCAATCACGGCGGGAGCCGCCGTCACTGCAAGCACAATTGCCAGGATAAATGCCAAAGCGAGTTTTCTTTTCACGGTTTTGCTCTCC
>JAPXNL010000115.1:5998-7501 GCA_033808535.1 Clostridia bacterium | reverse complement strand
CTTGTCGGCGTCTGCCTGCGTATCGCCCGCGGCTACACCTAACAGAATCACGCAGCCTGCGCCGCACGCGCCGACAGTTTTTCCGGCTACCGATACCGACGCCTCGGTTACGCGCTGGAATACCGCAATCATGAGCGTACCTCCCTCCGGCGCCGCAGATAAAGCGGCACGCCAACCGCCGCAGCCGCTATCACTATGCCGGCTGCAATGCCCGCGATTACGCGTCTGCGGAATGCGGAGTAGGAAAGGTATTCGTCGGTGTTGATTTTGAATTCTTCTGCGTATGCTGCGGCGTATTCATTGTCGGAAACGTCGAGCGTCAGCCGCTCGCAGGTCATAAACGCGTCATGTCCGATTTCGGTGACCGACGCGGGGATATAGAGATTTTCAAGCATTATGCAGCCTTCAAAAGCGAAGTCTCCGATTACGGCAAGCGTATCGGGCAGTGTGACAGAGGTCAGCACGCGGCAGTTGCGGAGTATGGCGGGAGGAAGCTCTGTGACGCCCCGTCCGAAAGTAACGGACGTAAGGTTCGGGCAGGATGAAAAGGCAGCGCGCCCGATTTCGGTGACGGAGTCGGGCACGGTTATGGAGATGATGTTATTCTTTCCATAAAAAGCGCCTTCACTTATCGCACGCACGTTGCCGCCGTCGATTATCGGGGGTATCACAACGTCGAGCGACGCGCCGTTATAGCCGACGACGATGATGTCGCCGGTTTCGTTGCCCTCGTCGTCGGTATAGGGTACATACAGGATGCCGCCCTCGGTTTCGCTGACGACGACATCAAAATATTTGCTGTACTTGCGCGGTGTTGTCACTTCATCCGTTTCTGGTTTGTATTCGCCTCCGAACTTGCCGCCGATAACGGTTTCGGAAGGATCGGCGTCGACCGGTCTGTTCAGGCGCACTCCGCACGACGCAAGGACAAACGCGACAAGCACAGATAATAAAAACAAGCAGAACCGTCTCATAATTCAATATCCTCAAGCGAAAACGCTTTTGCGGGAGGCGGGTCGCCGGAGTCGGCGGTGACGTGCGGCTCCGTTTCAACTTTGGCGGGCATGTTTTCGCCGTTGTATGCGGTTTTCAGCGTTACAACGCCGCTGCCCGCGATTTCGGCAAATGTTGCCTGTGGATTCTGCAGCAGGATATTTAATACCTGCATATAGTCGCGGATAATCTCGCGCGGGGTTATCATCGTGTCTGCGCCGGCGCGCGACAGGCAGGTTTTAAGAAACTCCGCCTGCTCTTCGGTTGTGACGCGCGGCTCCCATGAATACGCCTGCGCGTGCAGTTTTGTAATGCGAGTGATGAGCGCGAACAGTTCGTCGTCGGAGAGCCTGCGCAGCCGTATCACAGGGCCGAGCAGGTTGCGGTAGCCCGCGCCGGCGAACCTGCCGTCGGTCAGCCGCGAGCGCAATGCCTCGTAGCTGAACAGTCCGCGCCGCGTGTCCTCGAGAAATTGCGGCGTTCCGCCTAGTATAATCGCAAGTCCGGGAG
>JAPXNL010000115.1:367-5988 GCA_033808535.1 Clostridia bacterium | reverse complement strand
CGCCCGCCCAGCGCGTCGTTGAACATCGAGAGCAGCTTTTCATAGTTGTTTTCGCGCGACACGCGGTTGGAGATTTTATAAAGGTTAACGCACTCGTCGATGAACATCACCATGCCGCGGTAGCCGATTTTCCGCACAAACACGGCGAGCAGCTTTATATAATCGTACCAGTTGTCGTCGCCTATTATCTCGCCGACGCCGAGCGCCGCGCGCGCCTCCGTTTTGGTGGTAAACTCGCCGCGCAGCCAGCGCAGGCACGCCGAGCGTTTTTCCTCCGCCTCGTCGGAGTCGGTGCGCGACGCGTCATAGTACAGGGTCAGCACACGTGCAAAGTCAAAGCCGCCCACCTGATCCTCAAGCTCGCGGCCAAGCGCGTAGACGCGCGCTTTCAGTTCCGAGTCGAACTCAGGCGAGCCGGGTTCAAGTCCCGTCGCAGCAAGCTCGGACCGCAGGCCAGACAGCCATTTTGATATTATTATCGTAAGCGCACCGCCGTCAGGCGCGGCTTTGGATGAGAGATTTTTGATCAGCTCGCGGTAGGTCGCGGCGCCCGAGCCCTTGCCGCCGCAGATGCGGCGCTCGGGCGAGAGGTCGCAGTCGGCGCATACAAAACCGCGCTCAACCGCAAAGCCGCGGATAAGCTGCATCAGAAAGCTCTTGCCGCTGCCGTACTTGCCGATTATTAAGCGCATGGAGCTGCCGCCCTCGTTTATAAGCTCCAGGTCGCCCAGCAGCGCCGCGATTTCGTCGGCGCGTCCGATGGCGATGTACGGCGCGCCCGTGCGGGGAACTACGCCCGCGGAAATCGAGCTCATCAGCGAGTTCAGTATTCGTTTGGGAATTTTCTGTTCGTCCATTTGCCTCTCCGCTGCGGTTACGGCTCGCAGCTAAAATATTCGTCGAGATCGGCGACATAGTCGTATACAATGCGCCAGCCGGAGCCGTCCGGCTCGGCGGCTATATCGCCGATGATTTCATATGCGTATTCGTTGAGTTTTTCGGTCAGCGTTTCGGGCATAATGTTCAGCTCATCGGCAAGCGCCGAAAAGCCGTGCGCGTCGCCCGAGCGTATCAGCCGGTATGCGCGTGCGCATATCTCAAAGTCCGGGTCGGAGCCGCCGGCTGAAACGGCGTACTCGCCCGCATCGTGCGTAACACCGGAGTTTTGGCCGGTTAATGGTGCGCTGCTTTCCAAATCGCCGTGTGCGGCTGCGCCTGATTTGCCTGTAATGTGGCTGTCTGTGCCGGCGGCAGCCGCATCGCCCTGCGGGTCATTCGCCGTGACTGCGCCATCTGTGTCGTCCGAAACGTCGCCCGCATTGCCATAAATGCCATCGGGCGCGCTTTCGGCTGACTCTGTCGCAATGTCGACGGGCGGGGTGCTGTCCTGCGGGTCGGAAAAGGCGTTTACAAGCAGGTTGGTCGTTTCCCATGAGCTGCGCTCAAGCTCAAGCGCCGCCTCAGGCGACAGGCTCGTGCTCGCGGCTTCGTAGAATCGCTCGTATTCGGGAAGTTCGCTCTGTTTGCCCGGCTTTGCGCGCAGCGGCGCGAAATATTCGCTTATAAGCACACGTGCCGGCTGCGGCAGGTTGGGCGTTTTAAACCGCGATTTGACGCCGATGAGCGCGCGGATGTTGTTCTCGGCGTATTTCACCATGTCGGTGACGATAAACCGCAGCTCGGGCGACCGCGTGCAGCAGCTGTAGTAAACCTCCACCCTGCGTTTGACCTCGTAGGAGCAGAGCGCGCCCGAATAAGCGTCTCGGATGACTTTCAGCCGCGCGCCGTAGCTGCGCAGTGCGGAGCTAAGCAGGTCGGTTTTTGCGCTCATGGTTTCGGTGCCTTCGGGCGCGGACTCAAGCTTTTTGCAGGCGTACATGAACGCGCCGCGGATATGCTCCTCAAACAGATGCCTGTTTTCTTTGGTTATATATTTGCTGCGCCGCCAGTCGTAGCCTGAGTTGAAGTTGAACAGCGCCTCTGCAAAAGGCGAGTCGGAGCCTTTTATGCAGCCGGCGTAAAACTCCTTGAAGCGTGCGGCGGCGATGATATGCGGATATATTGGCGCAAGCCGCTCGTATGGCAGCGGCAGGCGGTGGATAAGGCACAAATCGCACACCCACTCCGACAGATAGCGGTCGAGCCTGGGGTGCTGGGCGCGGTAGCCGAGCCACACGTCGCACAGCGATTTCAGCACCGCCTCTGGCTTGAGCATGTCCGACAGGTTGATAAGCTCATAGATATAAAGCATCACATACCCGAAGTCGGTAGAGGGGTATTTGCCTTCGCGCACGAGCGAGCGCCAGTAGAAATACCACGCGCGCTGGTCGGTGTTAAGCTGCGAGTACTGCGGCATAAACGAGAAAAAAGGCGCCGGCTCGCACATATGCGCGGGGTGGTTGTGATAACGGCGTGCGTTGCTGCGGAAACGCTCGTAAAAAGTATACGGCGACGGCCACATGGAGACGCGCACATCGTGGATAAGCTTGTTGTCGCCTGGCTTATAGCAAAGATACGGCTCGACAGGCTGCGGGGGAGCGGCGCGCTCAGGTATTTTTCCGTCGGAGTTATGGCTATCCCATGCGCTCACGCCGGGCGGCGCGTCAACGGGAGGTTCGCCGTCGGTTTGACAGTGCGAGCATGCGGGCGGTAATGCGCCTTTTTCGGCCGCATAGCGCTCTGCCGCCGTCTGCGGGAAATCAGTCTGCGCATCTACGGTCTGTTCCGAATCCACGGGCACGCCGAGCGCGCTGCCGTGCATAACCAGACCGTCGCGCAAAAGATCGTCAAGTGTGGGTTTTGAGGCGCCCTGCCTGAACCTGTAAGCCGGGCTGCCTGCACCTGTGTGGCGTGGAGGAATGCGCGCGCCCGATGTATCGGTACGCATAGCCTGTCCGGAGTGGCGGGGAGGTATGCGCGCGCCTGCCGCATTTGTCTGCGCTGCCTGCCCTGCGGGGCGGGGAATTGCGCCGCCGGTATCTTCGTGCGCGCCGTTACCGGATATTTCAAGCCGGACGGTGCCGGTGTCGCGCGAAAACCGGCGCGGCTTGCGGACCGGACGGGTAAATTCAAATTCCCAGAAATCATCCCGGTCTTTATCGCCCATGCCGCAACACCTCGCTTTCAAATCCCCGGACCCATAGTATTTTCCATCTTATCATATTATTTTAGCACTCGGCGTTCACGTTGTCAATAAAACTGCCGGAAATTGTACATCGCGGCGGAGAAAAACGGTAAAAAAGTTTACAATCGTAATAGTGACATATGATGCAGGTTTTTGTTTAAATCGCTTGTAAAATCTTCCTGTATGAGTTATAATATTACCAAAATAAAACATATTAAGGGGGTATAAGCAAAATGCCGGTTGTATGTGCAGTTATGGTACCGCATCCGCCGATTATTGTACCGGATATCGGGCGCGGAGAGGAGCGAAAAATATCGGCGACAATCGCGGCATATAACGCTGCGGCGAAGTTTATCAGGGGAGCCCAGCCGGAGACACTGGTAGTCACGACACCTCACAGTACTTTCTATGCCGACAGGTTTCATATATCGCCCGGGGAATCGGCTCGGGGAAGCTTCGCGGCGTTCAGGGCGCCGGGCGTTAAGTTTGCTGTCGATTATGACACAGAGTTTGTCGCTGCGCTCTGCGATGAAGCGCGCCAGTCGGAGCTGCCCGTGGATAATTCCGACGGGTACGATACCATGCTCGACCACGGCACGATGGTGCCGCTGTGGTTTATAAGCAAGGCTTACTGGCCGGGCAGGCTGCCACGCATTGTGCGCATAGGGCTGTCGGGCAGGTCGCTTGCCGACCACTACCGGCTGGGAATGCTGATGACGGCGGCGTCAGACAAGCTGGGCCGGCGCATCGCGGTCGTCGCAAGCGGCGATCTGTCACACAGGCTCAAAGACGACGGCCCGTACGGATACACTCCCGAGGGACCGCAGTATGACGACCGCATAATGAACGTCATGGAGAGAGCCGATTTCGGCGAGCTGCTCGAGTTCGGCGACGATTTCTGCTATGCGGCGGGCGAGTGTGGTCACCGCTCGTTTACAATTATGGCTGGCACGCTCGACAGGAGGTCGGTAAAAGCTGAGCGGCTGTCTTACGAGGGGCCGTTCGGCGTCGGATACGGCGTCTGCACGTTCGACCCGGGTCCTGTCGACCTCTCGCGCTGCTATATTGAGTGCGCGTCGAATCGTGACCCGGCTCACGGTGCCACTGAGGACGGAGATCCGTTTGTGAAACTTGCAAAGCTCGCGGTCGAGACATATGTCCGCGAGAGAAGGCGCGCACGGGTGCCGGATGGGCTGCCGCCGGAGCTGACAGAGCGGCGCGCCGGTGTATTTGTGTCGCTGCACATTCGCGGCAGGCTGCGCGGGTGCATCGGCACCATCGAGCCGACAACCGGCTCGGTCGCGGAGGAGATACTGCAAAACGGCGTCAGCTCCTGTTCGCGTGACCCGCGGTTCCCGCCTGTCACGCCGGATGAGCTGCCCATGCTCGAATACAGCGTCGATGTGCTTGGCGAGCCAGAGGAGATAGATTCGCCCGCTCTGCTTGACGTCAAGCGCTACGGCGTAATAGTTGAAAACGGTTTCAGGCGCGGACTGCTGCTACCCGACCTCGAGGGCGTCGACACCGTGGAGGATCAGTTAGGCATCGCGCGCCAGAAAGCGGGGATCGGCAAAAGCGAGCCGGTGACACTGTACAGGTTCGAGGTTGTGCGCCATGTCTGATACGGTATGCACCGTATGCTTCAGGCACTGCAGGTTGAAAGAGGGCGGCATCGGGTTTTGCCGTGCGCGCACCTGCAAGGGCGGGGAGAGCGTATGCGAAAACTACGGCAGGATCACATCACTCGCGCTCGACCCCGTTGAAAAAAAGCCGCTTGCGCGCTTTATGCCCGGCAAATGGGTGCTTTCGGTCGGCAGCTACGGCTGCAACATGGACTGCGCCTTTTGCCAGAACGACTCAATCTCGCGCGCGGAAGCAGACGGAGTGCCGTGGCGTTATATAGCGCCGGACGAGCTGGCGGCGATGGCAAAAGCGCGGAGTGCGGACGGCAACATCGGCGCGGCGTTCACATATAACGAGCCGATGGTCGGCTGGGAATACGTCCGCGACGCCGGCGCGGCGGTCAAAGAGCAGGGAATGAAAAACGTCGTTGTGACAAACGGCGCGGTATCGGGCTTTGCGCTGGAGGCGGTGCTGCCGTATATCGATGCGTTCAATATCGACCTCAAGTGCTTTACGCCCGAAGGCTACCGGCGGCTCGGCGGCGACCTTGAAATGGTGCTTTCATTTATAACCACGGCGGCTAAGAGCGCACATGTCGAGCTTACCACGCTCATCATACCGGGTGAGAACGACTCGGTGAGCGAGATTACAGAGCTTGCGTCGTGGGTCGCCTCGCTTGACAGCAAGATCCCGCTGCACATCACGCGGTTTTTCCCGCGCAGGCGCTACAGCGACAGGCAGCCTACGCCCATCGCAACCCTGCACAGGCTTGCCGACGCGGCGCGGACAAAACTTGAAACCGTGCTTGTCGGCAATGTATAAAGAATATGTGCATCGTTTATCTTATTATTAAGTGCAGAAGCATATTATAAAA
>JAPXNL010000115.1:0-357 GCA_033808535.1 Clostridia bacterium | reverse complement strand
CGGGAATCGCTTTTTTACGGCGATTCCCGGCGTTGTGTGACCGATTTTATTTTCTGAAGCAGTCGCTGCAGTAAACAGGGCGGTCGTCATGCGGCTCGAAAGGAACCTTGCAAGCCTTTCCGCAGGAAGAGCAAACCGCGTCGAACATCTGACGGGTGCTTCCGGAACCGGATCTGCCTTTTTTGGCATCACGGCATGTCTTGCAGCGCTGCGGTTCGTTTGTAAAACCTTTTTCCGCAAAAAATTCCTGCTCGCCGGCAGTGAAGGTGAATTCGTTACCGCAATCGCGGCAAACCAGAGTTTTGTCTTTGTACATATTATACCTCTAAAAAAATTGTGCTGCGTACCTCGCAGCAC
>JAPXNL010000114.1:0-7611 GCA_033808535.1 Clostridia bacterium | reverse complement strand
ATTCCAGGTCAAGCGCAACAACAAGAACGCGATTCTGGCCTGCACCTCGAATATCATTAAGTCCAACCGCAGCGAAAATGGCGAAATTACGCGTGAAAAGCGCATAGATATTTACACCGAATATGCTTCCACGATCTATGCGTTGACAGCGGCGATAAACACAAAGGACCACTACACCTTCAACCACTCCAAAAACGTCGCGTATTATGCCTCTGAGCTGGGCTATGCGTGCGGTCTCAGCGACGACTCGGTCGAGATAATCCGCGAGGCGGCGCTGCTGCACGACATCGGCAAGATAGGTATTCCCGAGTCTATCCTCAACAAGCCGGGCAAGCTGACGGAGGAGGAGTATGAGAGGATGAAGGCGCATGTGGAAAACTCCGTCGGCATCATCCGGAACCTTCCTTCGCTGGACTATGTGATTCCGGCGGTTATCGGCCATCACGAACGCTGGGACGGCAAGGGCTACCCGCGCCGCATATCTGGCGAGGACATCCCGCTTTCGGCGCGCATACTCTGCATTGCAGACTCGTTCGACGCCATGATATCGTCGCGGTCATACAAAAACTCATATTCGGTCTCATATGCGCTAAGCGAGATTGAGAGAAACTGCGGCACACAGTTTGACCCGAAGCTGGCGGAGACATTCGTCCGCATGGTACGCAGCGGCGAAATCAAACCGATAATCGGCACAGAAAGCGTCAGCTATCCAAGTCCCGATACCGACGTGTCCGTAATGTCAAAAGCCGTAGGGCATAACAACGAGTGAAATAATATAACGGCGCCGCCGGTATGACCGGCGGTGCTTTTTTGTGGATGCGTTATTACTTTCCACGGCGGCAAGTCGCAGAGGGGCAGAATCACTGACCGTTAGCGATGCCGCCGTACACCACTAGCCGGTGTCCGGCGGTTACCTATATGCATGTATCATTGCCTTTCGGAAATTTTTTCCGTCCCTGCATTGACATGCCTGCGATGTTGTGATATTCTTTAAGAAAATGGCTTTTTATGGCGCAGACAGGCTTACTAAATTTTATAAAGATACAGAGAAACTGCGGATATGTTCAAAGATAAAACATTGCTTATAACCGGCGGCACGGGCAGCTTCGGCAGCGCGGTGCTCGACCGGTTTGCCCGAACGGACATAGGCGAGATTCGCATTTTTTCGCGGGACGAAAAGAAGCAGGACGACATGCGCCATGCTTATCAGACGCGTATGCCGGAGGCGGCGCACAAGATAAAGTTTCATATCGGCGACGTGCGCGACATTGCCTCCGTCCGGGCTGCCATGTACGGGGTGGACTACATCTTCCATGCAGCAGCGCTCAAGCAGGTTCCGTCCTGCGAGTTTTTCCCCATGGAAGCGGTCAAGACCAATGTAATCGGCACCGACAATGTGCTGACCGCGGCGATAGAAGCAGGCGTGCGGGCGGTTATCTGTCTATCCACCGACAAAGCAGCGTATCCCATCAACGCGATGGGCACAAGCAAGTCGATGATGGAGAAGGTCGCGGTGGCAAAATCGCGCACCGTCAGTCCGGACAAGACTAAAATCTGCATCACGCGCTACGGCAATGTGCTCTGTTCGCGCGGATCGGTTGTCCCGCTCTGGATAGACCAGATTCGCGCGGGCCAGCCGATAACGATTACCGAACCGTCGATGACACGATTCGTGATGACGCTTGACGAGGCGGTCGATCTTGTGCTTTTCGCGTACGCGCACGGCGAGAGCGGCGACATTATGGTGCAGAAAGCGCCAGCCTGCACGATCGGAACACTCGCCCGTGCGGTAACCGGGCTGTTTGACCCGGAGGGCAGGTGCGAAGTTAAAGTTATTGGCATCAGGCACGGCGAAAAGCTGTATGAAACACTGCTGACGAGCGAGGAATGCGCCGGCACGCTGGATCTGGGCAACTATTTCCGCATACCCTGCGACAAGCGCGACCTCAATTACGACAAGTATTTTACCGACGGCGACGTGACACGCGCAAACATAAGCGAGTTCAACTCCGAAAATACAATACGGCTTGGCGTGTCCGAGGTAAAGGAAAAACTGCTGACGCTTGAATATATCCGCTCAAGGCTTGCTGAAACCAATGAATAGAACGCAGGCGGCAGTTGTCAAGGGACACGCGAGGGCGAAACTGTTTGAAAAATACGGGATAATATAAGGTGGCGGCAGATGAACATGCTCATCACCGGTGCGCGCGGCTTTGTCGGCCGCAACCTGAGCGCGGCATTGCAGTGCATCCGCGACGGCAAGGATAAAACTTCAGGGCTTGACCCTGATATCACAATTTTCGAATACGACATAGACACCGACCCCGCATTGCTTGCGGACTATTGCGCCCGCGCGGATTTTGTGTTCAATCTCGCGGGAGTCAACAGACCTGACGACCCCGCGGAGTTTATGGCCGGAAATTACGGTTTTGCAAAAAATCTGCTTGACAGTCTGAAAGCCGCGGGCAACACCTGCCCGGTCATGCTGGCAAGCTCTGTGCGCGCAGCCGACGACACGCTGTACGGCAGATCGAAACGGGCAGCCGAGGAGCTGTTTTTCGCCTGCGCCGCCGAAACAGGTGCGCAAGTGTTTGTATACAGGCTGCCCAACCTGTTCGGCAAGTGGTGCCGACCGAACTATAACAGCGTAGTTGCGACATTCTGCCACAACATCGCGCACGGGCTGCCGATAACGATAACCGACCCCAAGACAGAGCTAACGCTTGCCTACATAGACGATGTTATCGCCGGGTTGATCCGCGCATTGCGCGGCATGCCCGATCTGCGCGAGGACGGGTTCTGCCATGTCGGCACCACCTATACCGTGACGCTCGGCAGGCTTGCCGGGCTGATAAAGTCGTTTCACGACTGCCGCGCAAGCCGCACCGTGCCCGACACCTCCGACGAATTCACGGCAAAGCTGTATGCGACATACCTCTCTTACCTGCCTCCGGACGGGTTTTCGTATCCGCTCGAGGCACACTCCGACGCGCGCGGCTTCTTTGCCGAGTTTCTCCGCACGCCCGAGCGCGGGCAGATATCGGTCAATATCACGCGCCCCGGCGCCGTGAGGGGCAATCACTGGCACAACACCAAAAACGAAAAGTTTCTCGTAGTCAGCGGGCGCGGTGTGATACGTTTCCGCAGAGTGGGCGACGACAAGGTGTTTGAATACGCCGTGGACGGAGCCTCTCCGCAGGTTGTGGAGATACCGCCCGGATATACGCACAGCATCGTGAATACAGGCGATGCCGACCTTGTCACGCTCATATGGGCAAGCGAGTGCTTTGACCCGGAAAGACCCGACACATTCGCCGAGGAAGTATAAAATGGGAAAACTCAAGCTGATGACGGTGATCGGAACGCGGCCGGAGATAATCCGGCTGTCCGAGATTATAAAAAATTGCGACGTGTATTTCGATCACACGCTCGTGCATACGGGGCAGAACTATGATTATACACTGAATCGCATATTTTTCGAGGATCTGGGGCTGCGCGAGCCCGACTTCTGCCTTAACGCGACGGGTGAGAGCCTGGGCGACACGATGGGCGCGATTATAGCCAAGTCATATGCGCTGATGGCGGAGAGGATGCCCGACGCGGTGCTCGTGCTGGGCGACACAAACTCATGTCTGTCCGTGATAGGCGCAAAACGCCTGCACATACCGGTTTTCCACATGGAGGCGGGCAACCGCTGCTTCGACGAGCGCCTGCCCGAGGAGGTAAACCGCCGGATCGTCGACGTCACCGCCGACGTGAACATGTGCTATTCGGAGCACGCAAGGCGCAACCTTATCGCGGCGGGCTTTCCGCGCGAGCGCATATTTGTCACCGGCTCGCCGATGGCGGAGGTGCTGCGCGCACATCTGGACCGCATATATGCCTCAAACGTGCTCGACCGGCTCGGGCTGGAGAAGGGAAGATATATACTGCTTTCGGCGCACCGCGAGGAGAACATCGACGACGAGGAAAGCTTTTACAGCCTGATGGAGGCCGTCAACAAGCTGGCACAGCGCTACGACATACCGATACTATACTCCTGTCACCCGCGCTCGAAGAAGTTCATCGAGCGGCGCGGGTTTGCCTTTGATAAGCGCGTCATGCGCCATGAGCCGCTGGGGTTTATCGACTACAACTGCCTGCAGGTAAACGCGTTCGCCGTCGTGTCCGATTCGGGCACGCTGCCTGAGGAGGCAAGCTTTTTCCTGTCGGTAGGCACGCCTTTCCCGGCAGTATGCGTGCGCACCTCAACCGAGCGGCAGGAGGCAGTCGACGGCGGATGCTTCATTCTCGCGGGCATCAAGGCGGAACAGGTGCTTCAGGCGGTGGATACCGCCGTCGAGATGAATGCGGCAGGCGCTAATGGTACGCCGGTGCGCGATTACACCGACGAGAACGTGAGCGTCAAGGTCGTGAAAATTATCCAGTCGTACACCGGGATAGTAAACAACATGGTCTGGCGCAAACAGTGACAATAAAGCCGGCTGAATAAGCCGGCTTTATTTATAGAAGCGTCAAAGGGACTGACTCCCAGCGGCGTTAACCGCAGAACTATCAGTTATGTTATTTACAACCGTTTGTGACACCGCCGGACGCCCTAATGACGTCCGGCGATTTCATTTTAAGCGGAACACTTGCATAACGTTAACTCTGCGGCTGGCGCCGCACGGGGGAGGGCTCCCCCGTGACCCTTCTTGGTGCGGTTACCGGCATGAAGTTGGCTTTTTTACCTTACAATACCGACCAAATTTTGCAGAGTCACGGAACAATTTCCAGATGCGCTCGTCAAACTGGTTAACAATCATGTCTGAGAGGTGAAATTGATGTTGAAAAAGCTTAAATTAACGCTGCTGGCGGCAGCTATTTTGCTGCCGACGGTGATAACCGCATCAGCACTTTCCATGGATGAAGCCGTTGCCGTGATGCCCGAGCCGGCAATGGATATGCCTGTTATGGCAGATGCTGGCAGAGTAGCCGACGATGAAATTCTTGAAGCGGCGATCAAAGCCGCGAAAATGCATCTCGGCAACACCGACAGGTTTGCGACGCTGACACACAGCATATCGGTTTACAGCGGCGCAAAGGTCGTGTATCTGAACTGGAGCGACAGCAGCAGCGGAGACGAATACCTTTCAGCCGCAGTCAGCGATGACGGTGTTCTGTACTGGTTCAGGCTGAGCGAAAACAACAAGCCGGGGCTGCCGGCGATAAGCAAAGCCGACGCGGTCGAGCTTGCCTATATGTACGCCAACAAGGTCAACTCCGGGTACAGCTGGCTGTCGCAGGACCACGCGACCGTCAATTACTCGCGTTGGAGCGGATATAACGTCACCATCCACAGCGTGTACAACGGCTATGTGATTGAGGATAACAGTGTGACCGTAAGGGTCAGCCCCGACGGAAAGATAACATATTACGACGCATTCGGGCTTGCACGCAATGTGACTGTGCCCGTAACCCCCGCAAAGATTATTTCCGCAGATGACGCGAAGAATGCGTTGAAAACCTCGCTTCCGCTCGAGCTTGTCTATCGCAGCTTTTATGAATACGACTACAAACTGGGCGAGAGCAAGGCGACGATTAAGCTTGTTTACAAGCTGCCCGACGATTACGCGACAAAAGCTGTCGACGCCGAAACCGGTGAGGTTATAACGATTGAGCAGAACAGAATCTATGCTGTGAAAGAGGAGGAAGCCAGGGCTGCTGATATGGCTGCCGGTTCATCGAACGGCAGCGCAAAGGTAAAGCTTTCGCCTGCCGAGCAAAAGGTTGTCGGCGTACAGGCCGGGCTGCTTACCGCCGCCGATATAGACGCAGCGCTGCGTAAAATAAAAGAGTTCGGGCTGGACGACACGCTTTCTTTGACATCCTCGACGCTTTACACCGTCAAGTCGCCGTTTGACGGCAAGCTGAGCTATAAGTGGAATCTTTCCTACAGAAATGCCGAGGGCTCGACATACGTTTATGCCGAGGTCGACGCCAAAACCGGCGAGATTCTCTCGTTCAACAACAACGGCTCGGTATATTACAGAAACATCTATGACGGCAGTATGTATGAAGCCAATGTTGATCCCAAGTATACAATCGAGCAGGGCGAAGAAGCCGCGCAAAATCTGCTCAAGTCGCTCTACGGTGACAAGTTTAACAGCTATGTGAAAACCGAATCCGTCGATGTCAGACCGCTTTCGGTCGCGCCGGTGACAGTATACAGCTTCAGCTATGTTCGCACGATAAACGGAGTCAAGTTCAACGACGACAGGATAACGGTTATGGTTGACCCCAACACGCTTGGCGTGTCGTACCTTGAGTTTGGTTACACCGACACCGAGTTCCCGTCGGCTGCAGACGCGATTGGCGCCAATAACGCCGCCGACAGGTATTTCGATGTGGTACCGCTTGATCCGTATTACATTGTCAACATGGGAAGAAAAGACGGCAAGCTTATCATGCCCGAGCTTGTGTACACGACCGACGAGAAACAGCTTACACCCGTATACAGATACACATACTACGGCTATATAGATGCAAACAGCGGCGAGCTGCTCGGCCGCGACGGCGAGCCCGCCGAATATAGGCCAGAAAGCTATTTCGACAGCGAGAAAAACTTCAACGATATAGCCGACTCGCCGTATTATATGGCGATCAAAATGCTGTATAACATGGACATAATCGGGATGGACGACACCCTGTTCCGTCCGGACGATGCCATAACCTTCGCGGACCTCAAGGCAATGCTGCAGAATGCCGAATATTGGTATTACGAATCGGAAGGCGATACCGCTGATGATGCGACAGTTGCGTTCGCGGACGCGCTCTACAATGTCGTCTGCGCATTGGGGTATGCCGAGATTGCAGAGCTTGACGAGATTTTCAATAACCCCTACGGTGATACTTCGATAGCCGAAGGACGAGTCGGCGCGGTCGCGATTTCCGCCGCGCTCGGTCTGCTCGACGGTATCGCCGGCGACACCGCACCGGACTTCACGGCGCCTGTCACCCGCGGCGAAGCCGCACAGCTCGTGTATAATTTGCTGTTGCGGTAAGTGGTGCGTTGGCGTTAGTTTGACAGCACACTGCCGACGCCTGGCACGCCTGCGATAAATGGTAATTATGCGTTAGTAAATTCGGGGATGCGTTCCATATCCCTGTTTCCCGTTGATATAGCTACAATTTAAAATTTGAGCCGCCGATATGGGTAATCTCCCCCATCGGCGGCTAAGTTTTTGTATTGGTTGCAATCAGAGGGGGTGCGGGGGAAGTATCCCACGAGTCCCCTCTGGGTGCCATTCCTTGCATCCGCCGGACGCCCTTATGACATCCGGCGGTATCTATAACAGCTGGAGTCGTCGAACGCCGGAGCGCTGAATCCTTTCGTCTCACGCGTCCCCCTGCGACAACTCAAGCAGCAGACAAAAAAGTCCGGGGGCATCAGATACCCCCGGTGCATACCAATATTTACTCTATAGCCGCGTAAATTAAACTTCCTTTTTCCAAAGGCTGTGGAGGTTGCAATACTCGTATGCGGCGATAACAGTGTCGCCGTCGGCGAGCGCGAACACCGCAATCGGCTTGTCGCCGGGCTTCAGCTCCTTGCGCTGGTTGCCCTGCTCG
>JAPXNL010000113.1:0-7639 GCA_033808535.1 Clostridia bacterium | reverse complement strand
TAAGGAAAGGCGGGCGGCGAAAGTGACAAGTGATAGCAAGCAGGCGGCTGCCCGTATTCTGGCGGAATATGCACAGATAACTGCAGGGCTTCTGCTTATATCAGCCGGCATTTATTTTTTTAAGATACCAAACGGGTTTTCGACCGGCGGCGTGAGCGGCATATCGATGGTGCTCTCACCATATATTCCGTTTTTTACTCCCTCTGCGCTCATTCTTATAATTAACACCCTGCTGCTTGTCGTCGGCTTTATATTTTTGGGCAGCAGCTTTGGCACCCGGACGGTTATCTGCAGTCTTGGCTATTCTTTTATAATCTGGCTGTTTGAGCGGATTTTTCCCATATCCGCGCCGCTGACCGACCAGCCTCTGCTCGAGCTTGTATATGCGATTCTGCTGACCGCATTTGGCTCGGCAATTTTGTTCAACAGTCGCGCTTCCTCCGGCGGCACGGACATTGTTGCGCTGATTTTGAAAAAGTACACGTCGGTTGATACGGGCAAAGCGCTGTTCGTATCGGACTTTTTAATAGCATCATCGGCTTTTCTTGCGTTCGGTGTCAAAACCGGACTTTTTTCGCTGCTGGGACTGTTTATAAAGGCTTTTTTAGTCGACAGCATACTCGAGTCAATCAACGTCGGCAAGTATTTCACGATTGTAACCGACCATCCGGAACCCATCAGGCGATATATTATCGACGTAATGAATCGCAGCGCAACCGAAATCGATTCGATCGGCGGCTATACCAGCAGCAAAAAGACAATCCTGCTGGTGGTGTGCAATCGACTTGAGGGTGCGCGCCTGCAGCGGAAAATCCGCGAGCTCGATCCGGATGCTTTCATTACAATAACAAATACAAGTCAAATCGTCGGACGGGGATTCAGGCAGGTATAAGCCTCAGTCAGCCGGTTTTGTGATACTGGGGAGCGCGTTACGCTTCACATCGAGCGGACACGCGCTCCCGTTTCAGTTTACATTTTACATAGGGGTGTCATATACTATGTTCAGACACGCACGTTTTGGCGACAGGGACGAGCTATACGAAATGTGGCAGTACTGCTTTGGCGATTCGGACGCGTTTGCCGGCTGGTTTTTCACCGAGCGGTTTCTGCCCGAATACTGTGCAGTATGGGAGGAGGGCGGACGCATCGCCTGTGCCGCACACTCTCTGCCCGTACATTTGCGTGTGCGCGGCTCAATTATGCCTGCAGCTGTAATTGCTGGTGTTGCGACGCTGCCCGAATACAGATGGCGCGGCATCATGCGTACCATGCTGACAGAACAGCTCCGGTTTTTGCGCAGCGCCGGTCTGCCGATTGTCATCTACCGTCCCGTCGATTTTGCCATATACCGCTCGCTGCAGCATTATCCGGTAGCGGACAAAACATTCCTGACACTTCCCTCCTCCGCGCCGCGCCCATGCCGTGTACCGGGCGTTGTGACGCAGATTATCGACGCAGGCAGAACGCTTGATGCGCTCTATTCAGTTTATGCGCGCGTGTCTGTACGTTACAGCGGCAGTATCGCGCGGTCATATGCCGATTTTGCGTTTAAATACCGCGACTACGCCTCCGACGGCATATGCTGCGCCGCCGCATTCCGGGACGACACAATTGCCGGGTATTGCTTTTATTCCGATGATGACGGCACTGTAGAAGGCGTTGAGATTTTCGCCGATGACACCGAAATTTATTCCGCGCTGATTTCATGTGTTGCAAATGCCGTCGGCAGCCGCAATATTACACTTGCTCTGCCGCCCGATGTATGTGCCGAGGACAGCAAAAACAATCCGCGCTCCTTTATCGTCCCTGACGGAGCATCGGTTAGAACAGTCGCGCGCACAGCCGCGGGAGTGACAGATGTTCAGGCACTGCTGCGCGCCACAGGACAACGCGGCTTTGCGATTGAAGTGCGCGACAATGTACTGAGTGAGAACTCCGGTGTCTATGATATAAGCGGAGCACGCACCGATGAGCACGCCCGCATTAAGCTTGATGCGGGCAGACTGGCGCAGCTTGTGTTCGGCTATATGACGGCAGGCGAGCTGGTATCTCGTGGTGAGGCGAGTGTCACTGATCCAGCCGCCGCGGCGGAACTTGATGCACTTCTGCCCCTCCAATCCTGCTATAGCGCCGACGAGTATTGACCTGTTATCGGACAAGTGCTATCTCTGCAACAGAAACGCCTTAACACAATCCGAACTGCTTGTAATATCTATCCAGCAATGCGCACTGATTGTTTTAACATTTTATCTATAGTATTCGGCGTATGCGCATGCTATAATATTCAAAATCAGATCAATTCAGTCACCAGTTTCGGAGGCCGATTTTATGAATAAATATATCGGAAACCCCAGGCAGCTTTTCGAGGCGCGCCAGTATACGTTCTGCGACGGCAGAGCGGCGGGCGTCCGCGCCATCGACGTCTGGAACGGTGCAGGCCTGCACTTCACAGTGCTTGCCGACCGCTGCCTTGACCTTTACACCGTCCGTTATAAAAACCGCAACATGTCGTTTCTCACGCCCACCGGAGTGGTTGCGCCCGAGTATTACGACGACCGCGGCATCGGCTGGCTGCGCTCATTTGCCGGCGGATTTCTGACCACTTGCGGACTGCAGAATATCGGCGTAGCAGACGACTTCGACCCGACGCTTTCCATGCACGGGCGCATTGCCAACACCCCTGCTGAAAACCTGTGCGTCAGGCTCTCGCCCGATGAGGACGCAGTTGAAATATCCGGCGTCATGCGCGAGGCTATCCTGTTCGGTGTGAAGCTGAAGCTCGAGCGCATTATCACCTGCCGCGCGGGTGCGGACGAAATAGAGTTTACCGACCTTATAACCAACACCGGATACGAGCGCGTACCGATATCGATGCTCTATCACTTCAATCTGGGATATCCGCTGCTGTCGGAGTCGGCGAAAATCGTCATCCCCGCTGTGGCGACGATACCGCGCGACGAGCACGCAAAGGAAGGCCTCTCTGAATGGGACAAGGTGCTCCCGCCTCAGCCCGGCTGGGTCGAAATGTGCTATTACCACACGCTCTCCGAGAACACGTTCGGAATCGACAACCCGGCAATAGGCACCCGGATGCGCATATCGTTTGAGTCCGACGGGATACTCGACCGGGTCATCCAATGGCGGCAGCTTGGCGAGGGCGACTATGTGACTGGGCTTGAGCCTGCATCCTGCACGCTTGACGGTCGCGCAGATTCACTTGCCAACGGCTCGCAAAAGTATATCAACGCGCAGACTACACTCCGCAACTCCTTTAAAATCACATTTTCGGAGCTTTGATGGCTGATGCAGTCGTATAATAAAAAAGACGCCCCGGAACTGGACGGCGCGCGCAGGTTTTTGTATAAGATACTGTACCCGTTTGGATTGATTTCAACGGTAGTTATTTTATTCATGGCCATTCTCGCCGAGTTGACCAAATTTGATGCCGATTACAAACCGGCACTGACTTTGAAAAACGTGGCGATTATCCTGGTCTTTTGCTTTATATTTGCGCTCGCAAACCGAATATTCTCAAAAGAAACTCTTTCCTATGGCGCGAAAATCACGCTGCACTGCCTATCTTTGACCGGCGACTTCGTGCTGACCGGCATATTTATGAGCGGTTATTATAAAACAGGCACCCCCGCCGTTGGAATAACTGCAATTTTCGTCGGAGTGTACCTTGTTTTTGCGCTTATTGGGTCGATTATACGATACGCTGCTATGCGATCAATGATCGACAGGTCTAACTATAAAAAACAATTTAAGTAGGTTTATATGATTGGCAAATCTCAAAATAACGATTATGACCGGTTGTTTCGCTTGGTGGTCATCGCAACAGTTACGGCGCTTGCCGTGCTGCTTGTGCTTGTGATCGCGCTGTTTGCAACCGGAGCGCTGTCTGGCGGCAAAGCCGACGACAGTATTGTGATTATAACCGGCGACAGCACGGACGGCGGCAGCTCTGGCAATGATATAACGCAAACCGAAACTGACCCGGAAACAACCGAATCAATCACCGGGCTTGTGCTCCCCGGCGGCGATACTGCGCCGACGTACACACCGCCCGACACTGAAGCACCAGAAACAGAAGCAGAAACATCTGCCGAAACCGAGCCGGCTACGGAGGCTGTAACCGAGCCGCCCGAGACCGAGCCGGTTAAACTTACCGAAGACAATTCAGCCATCCCGCGCTATACAGGACTTGACGGCATTGAAAAAGAATTCCCCGGCACCGTGCTGACCAAAACGGCTGACATGGGCGAGGATTATATAGACCGCATAATCTTCCTCGGCGACTCGCTGACATACGGACTCAAGGTATACAGCCTGCTCGATGGGGGACGCGATACAAAACAGGTCTGGGTACCGTCAAACGGCACGCTGCTGCTGAACAACGTCGCAGATGCAAAGATTTTCTACCCCGACACCGGCGCCGACATAACCGTGCGTGAGGCAGTCCGCACCAAAAAGCCGGACATACTGATTGTATCGCTTGGCATCAACGGCATATCCTATCTCGGCGAGAAAGACTTTATTTCTCAGTTTGCCGCGCTTATCGGTGAAGTCAAAAAGGAAAGCCCCGATACAACGATTATACTTCAGTCGATGTTCCCTGTCGCACAGTCGTATCTCTTGCAAAAATCGATAAACAACAATAAAATCTGCCGCGGCAACTACTGGATAGCAAAAGCGGCATGTGAAAACGGCGTTTATTACCTTAACACGGCAGAAGTGCTGGTCGGCTCCGACGGCTATCTGCCCGAGGATTTGCAGAGCGGCGACGGGCTGCACATCAGCATCGCCGCATATAAGCTTGTGCTCGAATATATAAGAACACACGCTGTTCAAAAGTAATGACAGCGGGATATCTGCGCGTCTTTGCGCGGGTATCCCGCTATTTTTATAAAACGGAGGAGCTGTAGATGGCAAAGAATTTTACGTTTGACGGAAAACCGAGCCGCGAGGTGCTCAATGCATACCTTTCCCGCGCAGTCACGCATATTGGGATCGGATATGACAACGAACTGTACTCCGATACATTTGAAGACGACCTGCGCATGCTGAAAAACGAAGGCGCGAAGTTCATCGGCCGAGCTGCGTATGTCTGGCACAGAAGCGTTCCCGACGCGGAAGGCTTTGAGTTCGCGAAAAGGCGCATTGCCCGGGCGCATGAAGTCGATCCGGATTTTATCATGCAGGCGTGCGTTTTCGAATGCATATACAAACCGTTCGTAAACTCAACCCCGATACCGGCGTATGTGTTCCGCGCATTCGGACTGACGCCCGAGCCGCGCAACTTTGATTTCGACCGAATGGTGCTTGAAAACACGCACGGCGCGTGGGGAAAGCAGTCCGCCATCCCTGACATAACCAAGCCGGAAACGAAGATGTGGTTTTATTACCGCGCGTGCGAATATATAAACGCCGGCTGCGAGGGCATCCATCTCGGACAGGTATGCCTTATCGGGCGCAACGACCCTGACTTCTCGCACTGGAAAGAGGTCATCGGCATGATCCGCGACTACGCCGCCGACCACGCCCGCCGCCACTACGTTTTAATCGACGCGCATACGCTCGGCTGGCTGCGTCAGGACGAAACTATGTTCGACTACAACGCGTTCCCCATCCGGCTGCGCGAGCTGCCCGACGAGCCGATGAAATGCATATGCGAGGAAGGCTACCTCGACAGCATGTTCAACCCGCGCGACGGGCTGTGCCGCCCTTTCATTGTAGAGTTTGACAACTTCGGCGTTTCCAATGAGCCGGGCAAGCCCAATATCTATTCGCATTACGCGTGGGGATACGACGAAATCACATGGTTCTCGCTCCAGCCGGCGGAGTACAGGCACGAATTTTTAAATTACATCGCCGACTGGGTAAAAGCGCGCTATCCCGAAGGATGGGTGCAGATGCCGTCGCGTCGCTGCCTTGCCGGCGGCACGCGCTATAATTACAGCGCAAACACGGCGTCGCCTGCCTGCCCGTACGGCTGGTCCGACGAGGAGACAATTCGCACGATTTTCGCCCGCACATAAACGTGCGCTTGCGCGTCCGCGGCTGTTTGAACCCGAAATCATATCCGCAGATAACCGGAGCATAATATAGTAAGATATACATAAATACGGCTGAACTAATCCTGCATGAGGGGAGATGCTAAATGGAGGACAAGATACTCGATTTGAGCAAGACGGTATATGAACTGTGCCGGGAATATCCGGATATTCCCGAAATTCTGGCAGAAGCAGGATTTCACGATATCACAAAGCCCGGCATGATTGCGACTGCAGGCAGGTTTATGACAATCCCGAAAGGTTCGGCGCTCAAAGGGATAGATCTTGAGGCTGTGAAACAGTTATTTACAGCACGCGGATATAAAATAAAGGAGGAATCAAAATGAGCGAAGAGATAAACAACAGGCAGTACCGGCAAAAGGTGCTCATGGATCTGATTACCCAGCTTCACAACGGCAAAACTGTCGATGAAGTGAAAAGCCAGTTCGCAGCCGCTTTTGAAGGGGTTTCCGCCGAAGAAATCGCGCTGGCGGAACAGGCGCTGATCGCAGGCGGGCTGCCGGTTTCCGAAGTGCAGCGGCTCTGCGATGTGCATGCGGCTGTTTTCGAGGGTTCGATTGAGGAGATCCACCAGCCGACCGACCCGTTGGAAATACCCGGCCATCCGGTCAATATTTTAAAACGTGAAAACAGGGCGATTGAGAAGTTAATCGGGCAAATTCGCGGTTATCTTTACAAATTGCCCGACGAGAACACAGAGGACGAACTGAAAGCCGCCCTTGAAAAGCTGACCGCAATTGATCGGCACTATCTGAAGAAAGAAAATCTCATCTTCCCCTACATGGAAAAGTACGGCATAACCGCGCCGCCAAAAGTAATGTGGGGCGTTGACGACGAAATCCGCGGGGATTTAAAAGCGCTTAACGCAAATCTTAAGACCAAAGATGCAGCATTGCTGAAAGATGAAATAAACGCCGTTCTGCAAAAGGTAGCAGACATGATTTTCAAAGAAGAAAACATAATGCTGCCGATGCTGCTTGAGAATCTGACGCAGGATGAGTGGAAGCGGATTGCCGACGACAGCGAAGAAATCGGATACTGTCTCATCACCCGTGTGCCCGTCTGGAACCCTGCCTCCAAGAAAGAAGCCGAAGCGGTTCAAAGCGAGATGAAAGAGCCGGATACGCTGACCCTGCCGACAGGTGTGTTGAAAACAGAAGAGCTTACACACCTGCTCAACACCCTGCCGGTTGATATAACGTTTGTGGATAAAGATGATACGGTCAAGTATTTTTCACAGAGCGCCGAGCGCATCTTCCCGCGCACCAAATCTATAATCGGCCGCAAAGTCGTCAACTGCCACCCGCCGGCAAGCGCTCATATTGTGTTGAAAATCGTTGAGGACTTAAAGAGCGGCAAAAAAGACCACGAGGATTTCTGGATTAAGCTTGGCGGCAAGTATATTTATATCCGTTACTTCGCCGTGCGCAATGAAGCCGGAAAGTATCTCGGCGTTCTGGAAGTGACACAGGATATAAAGCCCATCCAGGAAATCACCGGCGAAAAACGCCTGGTATCGGTCTAAGAGCGGCAAAATCGCGCATGCGCTATGTGCGACATAATGG
>JAPXNL010000112.1:0-7710 GCA_033808535.1 Clostridia bacterium | reverse complement strand
GCCGATATTAGGTTAGCAATAAGTAAAGCGCGGCGCCGCCACAGACCAGCGTGCATGCTATGGCAGTTCCGATGAGAAATCCGAACACAAAATCCCTGAGGACCGAAAAAATATAATCCATAAATGTTCCACCCGGAGGATTTAATAAAAATGATAAATGTGACCGTCTGGAATGAGTATTACCACGAAACTCACAACGAACAAGTGCGTGCGCTTTTCCCGCGCGGCATCCACGGCTGCATAGCAGAGATTCTTGAAGAAGAGCCCGAGAACTTTAACGTGAAGACAGCAACGCTGAGCGATCCTGAGCAGGGTCTGCCCGACGATGTGTTGAACAACACCGACGTGCTTATCTGGTGGGGACATCTGATGCACGGTCATGTGTCAAACGAGCTTGCGAATAAAATCCGCGACCGTGTGTACAGACAGGGCATGGGCTTTGTCGCTTTGCACTCCGCGCACCTGTCAAAGCCGTTTACGAGAATTGTGGGCACGGACGGCAGCCTGCTGTGGGGCGACGAGCAGAAGGAAATCGTCTGGAACATCCTGCCCGCCCATCCGATAGCAGAGGGAATCTCCCAGTATTTCATCCTCGAGTCTGAGGAGATGTACGGCGAACCCTTCGGAATCCCGCAGCCCGACGAGCTGGTGTTTGCATCATGGTTTGAGCACGGCAATATATTCCGCTCCGGCTGCTGCTTCTACCGCGGCGTGGGCAAGGTATTTTACTTCCAGCCCGGCCACGAAACCCGGCGTTCTTATTATGACCCGAATGTACGCAGAATAATCAAAAATGCAGTGCGCTGGGCTGCTCCGCATAAGCTGTTGCCAGGGCTTCCGGCAAATACGAATTATATACCCCCGATAGTTTAAAGCTGTTTTATATACAGGCTAAGATGCCGGTGCATGTCCGTAGTCGTATCCGTGTGATATGGCTGCGGCATGTGCGAGTGTCAGAAATTATTATTGTAACTGAGGTATAGTGACATGTTTTTTCCGGATTACTACAAGCGGCTCGACACGCTGCATGTAAACTGTGAACGTCCGCGCGCATATTTTATTCCGTATCACTCGAGAGAAGCAGCGTCCCGCGATTCTGCCGCCGATCTCGGCAACGCGCGCAGCTCGTCCGCGTATTTTAAATCGCTGTGCGGCGACTGGCAGTTTAAATTCTATAACTCCGTGCACGATGTAGAGAACTTCACACTGCCCGGCTTTTCGCGCGATGACATGGACACGCTTACCGTTCCGAGAAGCTGGCAGACGGTGCTTGACCGCGGTTATGATATGCCGGTTTACACAAACGTAAACTATCCCATTCCCTGCGACCCGCCGCATGTGCCCGACGACAACCCCTGCGGTCTATACGTACGCGATTTCACTTTGCCTGCGGGTGTGTTGGACGAAAAAGACGTGTTCCTCAACTTCGAGGGCGTTGACTCGTGCTTCTACGTCTGGATAAACGATGCGTTTGTCGGCTACAGCCAGGTCAGCCACATGACAAGCGAGTTCAACGTCACGCCCATGCTGCGTACGGGCAAAAACACGATCAAGGTGCTGGTGCTCAAATGGTGTGACGGCACATACCTTGAGGATCAGGATATGTGGCGTGTTTCGGGCATTTTCCGCGAGGTTTATCTGCTCTATCGCGACCGTGCGCACGTCCGCGACATATTCGTGCGGCCGGAGCTTGACGGCGAATATAAAAACGGCAGCCTGAAAGTCGAAATTGACACCGTAGGTACGCCTGAGATTGCGATTTCCGTTGTTTCACCGTGCGGTGAGATCATCGGAGAGGGTACCATAACGCCCGGCGCCGACGGCCATGCTGAGTTTGCCGCGGAGTTTTCCGATGTGCTCAAGTGGACGGATGAGACGCCCAACCTCTATCAGCTTTACCTGCACAGCGACGGCGAGTGGATAAAGGTCAACTTCGGATTCAGAAAGATCGAGGTCAAAAACAAAGTCGCATATATAAACGGCGTGCCCGCGAAGCTCAAGGGCGTCAACCGCCACGACAGCCATCCGATACTCGGACATGCCACGCCGTATGCCCATATGCTGGGTGACCTTTTAATCATAAAGGCGCACAACTGCAACTGCATACGCACCTCTCACTACCCCAACGACCCGCGCCTGACCGCGCTCTGCGACATATTGGGCATTTATATAGTCGACGAGTGCGACCTTGAAACGCACGGCATGTATGCCTCAGGCGACACCTCGGGTCTTTCGAACGACCCCGCATGGGTGGCAAGCTACGTTGACCGTATGCAGCTTTTGCTCGAGCGCGACAAGAACCATCCGTGCGTGATAATGTGGTCACTTGGCAACGAGTCGGGCTACGGCTGCAACCACGCCGCAATGTCGAGGTATATAAAGTCGCGCGACAACTCAAGACTCGTGCATTACGAGGGCGGCCGCGTATATCAGTGGAACGAAAACTCGGTTCAGCACTCCGACGTGCTCGACGTTGAGAGCCAGATGTATACCGCGCCCTCCGACTGCCTGTCGTATCTCCACAACGACAAGTACACATTGCCATTCTTTTTGTGCGAGTACTGCCACGCGATGGGCAACGGCCCGGGCGACCTGCGCGATTACTGGGAGATAATCGAGCGTGAGGATGGGTTCTTCGGCGCCTGCGTGTGGGAGTATCTCGACCACTCGGTGGCGATACGCGAGCGTGACGGCTCATACCGCTACACATACGGCGGCGACTTCGGCGACAAGCCCAACGACGGCAACTTCTGCGTGGACGGCCTTGTCTACCCCGACCGCCGTATCTCACCGAGCATGCTCGAGCTCAAACAGGCGATAAAGCCGTTTTATGTAAGCGCCATAGAGGGCATACCCGGCGCGTTTGAAGTGTTCAACCGCCGCTACTTCACCACGCTTGACGACTGCGAGCTGCGCTATAGAGTAGAGCAGAACGGCAAGTCTGTCCGCTCTGGCGTTGTAACAGAGCTTAATGTACCGCCACGCGGCAAGATCGAGATTCCCCTCGATATGTCCGGCATCGGGCTGTGCGGCTGCGTGACAGCGACGTTTACACTCGTATCAAAGTATGACACCGCATGGGCGAAAGCCGGACACGAGCTGGGTTTTGAGCAGGTAATCCTCTGCGACGAGCCTGTATGCTGCTGCAAGTCCGAGGCTCCGGTCTATATCGATGCGCTGTGCGCAGTTCAGGACGACCGCTGCATCACCATAACCGTCGGCGAAACAATATATACGTTTGACCGCGCACGGGGCCTGATTGCGGGAATTACGCACAACGGCCGCGAGCTTATCACCGAGCCGGCTCGCCTCACCGTATGGCGCGCGCCGACCGACAACGACCGCAATATCCAGCACGAATGGAGGCGCCGTGGCTATCACAGGCTCACCGAAAAATGCTACTCGATGGAGCTTGTCGAAAATAGCGCCGAGCGTGCGGTTATCAAATCGTCGATATCGCTCGGCGGCTACACGGTCAGGCCGGTGCTGCGCGCAGAGGTAACATACACTGTCACCTGCTGCGGTTCGCTTGAAATCGAGTATGACGTAAAAGTTGACAAAGACGCGCCGTATCTGCCGCGCTTCGGCCTCTCGCTTGTCATGCCCGAGCTTTCGGAGCGGCTGCGCTTCTTCGGTCTCGGCTCGGGCGAGGCTTATGTCGACAAGAACCTGAATGCAAGGCTCGGCCTGCATGAGATAAACGTCACCGACAACTACGAACACTATATATTCCCGCAGGAGTCGGGCAGCCACGCCGGCACGCGCTGGGCGGAAGTGCTTAGCTTGTCCGGTCACGGACTGCGCTTTGATTCGGATAAGCCGATGACAGTCAACGCACTCCATTATTCGGCTGCTCAGCTTGACGCCGCTCACAACGACCGTGACCTTGTGCCCGACCTTGAGACGTATGTCAACATCGACTACAAGCAGAGCGGCATAGGTTCGAATTCCTGCGGCCCCCAGCTTGCGGAGAAGTACAGATTCAACGAAAAGGAATTTACGTTCAGGCTTAAGATAACACCCGTGCAGCAATGAAAGGCGAAATAAAACTTCCGGACGGGTCGTTTGAGGAGGAATATTATGCCCGTGGTTACAATGTAATCGCGGGCACCGACGAAGCAGGGCGCGGGCCGCTTGCGGGGCGTGTATACGCGGCGGCCTGCGTTCTGCCGCGCGGGCTGGAGATTCCGGGACTGGACGACTCAAAAAAGCTGGGCGTGCGGGCAAGGGAAAAGCTGTTTGATGTCATCACCGGCGCGGCGCTCTCATACGGGATAGCCTACGCGACGGTAGAGGAAATCGACACGCTGAACATACTGAACGCCGCGCAGCTCGCCATGCGGCGCGCCATCGAAATGCTTGACCCGCTGCCTGAACTTGTGCTGGTGGACGGCAATATCGCGCGGGACTTTCCGGTGCCGGCTGTGGCGATTGTGGGCGGGGACAGCTGCTGTGTATCGATCGCGGCGGCGTCGGTGCTGGCAAAGATCGCCCGCGACAGGTACTGCGCCGAGCTTGACGCGCTGTATCCCGGCTACGGGTTCGCATTACATAAGGGCTACCCGACAAAAGCGCACTATGAAGCCATAGCGCAACACGGCGCAATTGATGGCGTGCACCGCATGTCGTTCAAACTTTACAGATGAGCGCGAAGTCTACATATAAAACCGGGCATATAGGCGAAACCGTGGCGTGCGACTATCTGGAACGTCTCGGATTCAACATTGTGTGCCGCAACTTCCGGTTCAACGCGGATAACCGCATAAAAGGCGAGATTGACATAATCGCGGAGGACGGCAAATATATTGTGTTTGTCGAAGTGAAGCTGCGCCGGAGCGACTCAAATCAACGCGCGCGGTACGGCAGGCCGTCGGCTGCGGTTACAAAGGCAAAGCAGGCGAAAATTCTTGCCGGAGCCGCCTGTTTTTTGCGCGGGTTCCCGTCAGAGCTGCAGCCGCGCGCGGATGTGATTGAGATTACATATGACGAGCTGCCAGACGGCGGAGCGGCATTTGAGATAAACCACATAAAGGGGGCTTTTACGCGATGAACTTGCGGCTCTTTGACCTCCACTGCGACACAGCGCTTGAAGCATACGAGAAAAAGCTGGATATAAACCACAACGGAAATTTGCATATATCGCTCGACAAGTCGGGCGATTTTTCGGTTTACACTCAGGTGTTCGCGGTCTGGAGCCGCCACGGCTGCGATCCGGAGGAGCTGTGGGGGCGGTTTTTCGAGGTAAAGGAATATCTCGACGCGCAAATTCCGCCGAAACGCCGCGAAACAGAGGAAGAGTGCGTCCCGGATGACGGCTGCGCCGATGAGGGTGGCACGCGCCCCGGGTTTACATACATACTCGCGATGGAGGGAGCCGCGCCGGTAAACGGCAATCTGGCGCGGCTCGAAATACTTTATAAAGCAGGCGTGCGCGTCATCACACCCGTCTGGAAGGGCAGCGACCGTATAGGCGGCGCATTTGATACAAAAGAGGGGCTGACAGACTACGGGCGCGCGCTCGTGCGCCGCTGTCTGGAGCTTGGCATCGTGCCTGATGTTTCCCATGCCTCCGACCGCATGACAGCCGAAATTATCGAGCTTTGCGCCGAATACGGCCGCCTGGCGCTGGCATCGCATTCAAATTCGCGCTCGGTGTACAGCCATCCCCGCGGGATAACGGATGAAAATTTCAAAGCTCTTGTGTCCACGGGCGGGATTATAGGGGTAAACCTCGTTCCGGCTCAGCTTGCCGGGTCGCGCTGCGGAATTGAGAATGTTGCGTCGCACATCGAGCGGTTTCTGGAGCTGGGCGGAGAGAACAGCGTCGCGCTCGGCAGCGATTTCGACGGCACCGACAGCCTGCCGGACGGTATACATGGTGTAGGCGATTTGTATAAGCTTGCCGACAAGCTGGGGCAATATAACTATTCGGATGAGCTTATAGACAAGGTGTTTTATGCAAACGGCAGAAAATATTTTGACCGCTTGTTAAATTAACAATCCTCGTGTTATACTAAAATGAATTTTTTTATTTTTCGGAGATGCAGTGCATGAGGTATATAAGCACGAGAGGCGGCTGCGAGCCGGTC
The DNA here is from genome assembly GCA_033808535.1 of Clostridia bacterium. Taxonomy (GTDB): domain Bacteria; phylum Bacillota; class Clostridia; order Oscillospirales; family CAG-272; genus DTU078. Next base: position 1,621 of record JAPXNL010000112.1, on the reverse strand, counting down.
AGCTCTGCCGAAGCAATTAAGCTCGGACTGGCAGGGGACGGCGGGCTTTATGTGCCGGACGAGCTGCCTGAACTGGACGACACGGCGCTCGACAGCCTGCGCCGCGCGCCATATCCCGAGCGTGCGGCAAGAATCCTGCATATGTTCCTGTCCGACAGCTATACTTTCGAGGAGCTCTACAGCGACGCGGAAGCGGCGTATTCCCCTGCAAAATTCCCGGGCGGAGCGGCGCCGGTTTCGGCGCTTGGCGATAAGCTGCGCGTGCTCGAGCTGTGGCACGGGCCGACCGCCGCGTTCAAGGATATGGCGCTGCAGATCATGCCGCGCCTGCTCACGCGCGCAATGCGCAAGACAGGCGAGCGCGGCACGGCGCTGGTACTTGCGGCGACGTCGGGCGACACTGGAAAGGCTGCACTCGAAGGCTACAGCGACGTTGACGGCGTTAAAATCATGGTGTTTTATCCCGCAGGCGGTGTCAGCCGCGTGCAGAAGCTGCAGATGGCGACGCAGACCGGCTCAAACGTCGCGGTGCAGGCGGTGCACGGCAATTTCGACGACACGCAAAACGGTGTAAAGCGTATATTCGGCTCCGCAACAATCCGCGCAGAGCTTGCACGGAAGGGATATATACTCTCCAGCGCCAATTCAATTAACTGGGGCAGGCTTGTACCTCAGATCGCATATTACGTTTCGACTTACTGCGATCTGATTAACTCCGGCGACATAAAGCTGGGCGATGAGATATATGTAACCGTACCCACCGGAAATTTCGGCAACATTTTAGCGGCTTATATCGCAAAGCGCATGGGACTGCCTATAAGAAGGCTGATTTGCGCGTCCAACACAAACCGCGTGCTCACCGAGTTTTTTGAAACGGGCGTCTACGACCGCAACCGCGAATTTCATATAACAATCTCACCGTCGATGGACATACTAATATCGAGCAACCTCGAGCGGCTGCTGTGGTTTGCCGCGGGTCCTCAGGATACGGCGGGGTATATGAAACAGCTTGCCGAAACCGGGCGGTACGCAGTCGATTCTGCGCTGCTTGCGGAGCTTAGCCGCGACTTTGCCGGTATGAGCTGCGGCGAGGACGAAACGCGCGCCGAGATAAAGTCGATATGGGAGCGGTATGGCTACCTTTGCGACACGCACACGGCGGTCGGACTGCACTGCGCGGAAGAATATATTGGAAGCGAAAAAAGGAGCGGCAGCAGCCGCAAGATGCTCGTCGTCGCAACTGCGAGCGCCTATAAGTTCGCCTCTGACGTCTACGATGCGCTCACCGGCGGGAGGACAGACGGCATCGACGCGCTGAAAATACTGTCGGAATATACGAAAACGCCGATACCCGCGCCGCTTGACGGAATTGAGCGCAGAAAAATCCGCTTCGATCCCGATAATGCGATCGAAGCGGACGGTATGGACGGCGCAGTTTTAGCTTTTGCCGACTGAGGCAAAGCCGGACTTCAGACAGCTAAATATGCCGAGAAACAGCTAAAGGTTTAAAGGCGCCGGCAAAAGCTCGCCGGAATAGTGATGCCTCCGTCAGGATAGACGGTGTGCCACCCACTCGCCGGATGAAGCATCACATCTGCTTGGGTTTGAATGTAGCACAGAC
>JAPXNL010000111.1:3846-7739 GCA_033808535.1 Clostridia bacterium | reverse complement strand
CCGAATAATCGGTTGATACAACCGCCAAAAGCGGGCTTATCTGCTTCGTATGCGGCTTTGCAGAGTCTTCTCGGCGTGCCATGCGTCGCGGCACATATCCTCGAGCGTGAGATTTGCATGCCAGCCAAGCTCGCGCTCGGCTTTGGACGGGTCGGCATAATACTCCGCGATATCGCCGGCGCGACGGGGCGCGATCTCATATGGGATTTTTATGCCGTTGACCTTCTCGAATGTATGCACAATCTCATACACACTGCTGCCCCTCCCCGTGCCGAGGTTGAAGATTTCAACCTTTCCGGCTCCGTTGCGGCTCAGCCAGTCGAGCGCCGCGACATGACCGCGCGCAAGGTCGACCACATGGATATAGTCGCGCACGCCGGTACCGTCGCGAGTATCATAGTCGTCGCCGTAGATATACAGCTTATCGAGCTTGCCTGCGGCGACCTGCGTGATATACGGCATAAGGTTGTTGGGCACGCCTGTCGGCACCTCGCCGATAAGCCCGCTCGGGTGAGCGCCGATCGGGTTGAAATAGCGTAAAAGCACCGCCGAAAGCCTGCCGCCCGACGCCGCTACAGCATCAATTATAATCTGTTCGTTAAAGTATTTAGAACGCCCGTATGGGTTGAAGCATTTACCGCAGGAGGCATTCTCTGTAACGGGAACATGATCCGGAATTCCGTAAACCGTCGCCGAGGACGAGAATATAAGCTTGCCCGAGCATTCGGACAGCACCTCGAGCAGTGTGATTGTAGTGCCGAGGTTAACGGTGTAATACTCGAGCGGATTTGAAACCGATTCGGCTACCGACTTCAGCCCCGCAAGATGGATGGCCTCTGTAATATTGTGGCGCTTCATCACCTCGCGCATCGCGTCTATGTCGCGCGCGTCGAAACGGTAAAACACCGGCTCGGATCCGGTGATTTCCGCAATGCCGCGCAACGCCTCCTCGCTCGAGTTGCGAAGATTGTCGACGATCACGGCCTGAAGTCCGCTTGCCGCCAGCTCGACTGCAATGTGGCTGCCTATATATCCCGCGCCGCCGGTCAGGAGTACTGCGCGGGATGCTGTTTTGTTATCCATTATGCGTTTTCCTGTCATCATTTTAGTTAATTTTCTATATTATACAATACGAATTTTATTAAATCAAGAACATTTAGGCCTATCATGCATGTTTTTATCAAAAAACTGAAAGTGCGCAGCCTTTTAAAAAGCATTGATTTCTCCGTAATATTATGGCATAATTTTATAGTAATCTTACCCTGCGGCGCAAAAATATTTTACCTTAGGTATTGCTTTTTTTGCGCATATGTGTTATAATATCGCACGTTGAGGATTTGGGGGCGTAGCTCAGTTGGGAGAGCGATGCGTTCGCAACGCATAGGTCAAGGGTTCGAATCCCTCCGTCTCCACCATAACGCAAAAAAGCCTGAAATTTCAGGCTTTTTTTATTTTTATCCATGAAAAACCGTTATACAGTTTGAGCACCCTCATAGCGCGTTCATCTACACGGGGATACTGACGCAAGATAACATTTCATTCTTGTTAAGCTGCCATAATTTATATTACCCAAATAATCTACACTTGCCTTGGTTAATATATATACGAGGTGTCAGTATGGATTTTTTATTTTTATATACTAACCTATTAAGGTTAGTAGTGATAATTATGACCGCGGCTAAATTAATCAAACGCAAATATAAAATTCTTACGCCGGCTTTTTTAACATTAGCTGTTTCTTTTATACCTTGGCTGCTCAGCCTGATACATGTCCAAATAAATGCATTCACGGTTTTTTTATTTCAAACCGTTTTATTTGCAGCTGTGTATCTGGGTATCGGTTATAAATTTTATAATCTATTTCCCTGGTGGGACAGGACTATCCATTTCATCTCCGGAATAGTATTTTTCGGGTTTGGAATATCGCTGGCTGAATTAGCCCCCGATGCCGGATTTGCCGGCACATTAATATTTGGTTTTACTTTATCGATGGCCTTGCATGAGATTTGGGAGGTCAGCGAGTTTATTTTTGACAGCATTTTTCACGCCGATAATCAACATTGGCAAAAGAAAAGCCCCATTAATAATCATCAGCCAGAGAAGGCTATCCAGCCCCCGGGCTTAGTGGACACAATGACTGATACAATATCAAGCATTATCGGAACGATGGCTGCATGCATCGGATGGTGGATTTATTTGTCATTATAGATATCAACTTAGTTTGTTATATGTCCAATTGGATAATACAGAATATGTTTGATCCCAAACGCCTGTTTTTGTGACATTATAACGAAACATGCGTTGTTTCACGGATAAAACCGACGAGAGAGTAATTTCACAATAAAAAAGTACTTGGCGAAAAATTGTCTGCTCGCCAAGTACCTTTTTTATTTTTTATTAGCGCCGTGCTGTTATTTTGCGTCGGGAATATACGTGTTCCACATCACGGTATTCCCTACCGCGCCCTCGGGCGGCGAGACAAAGGTGCGCAAGCCGTTTGCAATCAGGCCGTTTACTGCGAGTGTGCCGATATGCCCGTATCTGCCGAAGTCGATGAACGGGGTGTCAGACTGTGCACCGTAGCTTATGTCAATGTTGCGCAGTATCATCCTGTCAACAGCGGCATCGATGAGAATCGCAGGCACGGTCAGCGCACTATCGGAGAGCACGGTCAGCCCGTCGATGGTCAGCTCCTTTATATGCGTGCGGCAATTGTCCTGCAGCAGCGTGTGGAACGGGCTGCTAAGCTCAAACAGCGTGCGCGGGCTACGGGAAAAGTGGTCGCGTATGTTGCGGAAGGTCAGGTGCTCGAAGTTGCCTCCCGCCTGGAACAAAAACGGCGGGCGGTAGTCATAGTTCGGCACGGTCGGGCGCAGGTCGATGTTCTCAAAGACTATATCTCCGAAATTTCCGCCGACGTCATTTGGCTCCCAGGAATTCATATAAAAGCCGAAGCTGCGGTATGTGCCGGTTACGTTGCGGATAGTGACGCGGTCAAGCCGGCCGTGTTCAGCCGACAGCAGCCGTATGCCCTGATCGGCGTCGTTTAAGAACACGCCGTCAATCAGCACGTCGGTGATATCGGACACGCAGTCGTGCTCGTCGGGGGCGAGCGCAATAAAATCGTCTCCCGCGTCACCTGCGATGTTGCGAATTGTTAAAAACCTGCCCGGCCCGTGGAAATGCAGCCCGTCCTGATTTTGGGCATGCATCTTCTTGGGCAGGTCGATGAAGATGTTTTCCATTACAACATTATAGAAATTGCAGGTGAGCATCGCATATGTGCGCTGATTGCGTATCGTCAGGTCGCGCATCAGCAGGTTTTCCACGCCGATCATGCGCAGCGCAAATGTAAAGCTGATATGCTCCTCGCCACTTGGGAACCTGCGCTTGCCGCCGCCGTAGCCTTCTCTAACGTCTTCGACGTAAAGATGATGCTCCTGCCCTTTTGCGTTGTGATTATATGTGCCGCCTATGAGTGAAATGTTTTTGTTGTGTCTTTCGTCATAGTCAATGTCGGCATTCCGGATGATTGCGCAGTTTGAGCCTGATTTCAGAAAGAAGCCGCAGTCTTTGTTGAGACATTCGATAGTGGTGTTGGAGTGAACCCTGAGTCCGGTCACAAGCGCCGCGCCGTCCATTATGAGGTGCAGACCGCCCCACTCAGGCACCCTGTCAAGAATAGCCTGCAGTGCCGCAGTATCGTCGGTCCCCCCGCCGGTATAAACATTGCTGTCAAGCTTTGCAACATCGCTTGCAAGTATTGTTCTCGTAATCATGTTCTTCCCCTTGTCAGCTTAAAAAGCCCTGTCAAGCTCCTCGCGAACAATTTTGGTCCACCGGATTATAGCGGTTTCGTCGCCCGAAACAGTTTCCACATCTTTGAGCGTCAC
>JAPXNL010000111.1:0-3836 GCA_033808535.1 Clostridia bacterium | reverse complement strand
GCCCCTTATATACCGGCGGACATAATCATCGTCCAGCCCATGCGATACCATGTCGGACGGATTGGGGCGCCATGAGAGTATGTACTCGCCGCCGATTTGCTGTGCGCATTTTTCAAGATTTGCAAACGGTGAAACAGCAATGCGCCTGAGATTGCGAATCTTCTTAATCACCGGGATTTTATGTGTTAAATCCTCGCAGCAGCCGTATGCAACAATCGCATATCGCTCGAGGATTGGCTTCTGGTATTCGAACATGAACTCGTCAAACATATCCGGCCCGAAAGTCGTATACTCCTGTGCCGCCATATAACCCCAAAGCATGGACGGATCCGCTTTCCCGCCGCCGGGCGGTTTCAGCCTGCGCAGATATGGCATCGCCTGATTTTGATGATTGAGCAGTGAGAAATCGCCCGCAGCCTGTGTTTCATCCATGTTCCGCAAAATCGAATCGCGCATGAAGCCGAGCAGCTTGTGCAGCCACTCTGGGCGGTCATACGCATCCCACATGATCTGCTCCAGCCCGCGCAGCTTTGCAATAGCCGTTGAGATGTCGTTTTCCCACATGGAGCAAAGCGCACCCTGCCGGTCGTCGTAAACGTCCATGATGCCGTAAAGCAGCTCGGCCAGCCGGTCATGTCGCCGTGCAGTTTCGGCTTCATCTATTTCGTGCGGGGCGACCTGCAGCCTGTCAAAATCCGATTCCTCGAGTATAACCGGGGTATATGCCGCCGCTCCGCCGGGAACCGGGCGCTCACCCAAACGCAAAGGGACTCCCCATATGCCGCCGGGCGAGGTTTTGACCGCCGCGCGCACTGTCATGAAAGGCTCTTCAATGAAATCATCGCAGACCTGCCTGTGATATCGCGCGCGCAGGAAGTACGACTCAAGCGAGCGCAGGTACGGGTCGGTGCAGGTTAAGCTTTTTTTAAACTCAGTAAATTCACCGAACGGTATGGCGCGTATGTAGATAAGCGGGCGCGAGAAATCCATTGCATTGTGCGCCGCCCACGCCTCACGACGGGCGTCCATTTGCGGAGAGCGCGCATACTCCGCGTATTCGGCGGCAAGCGTGCGCACTCGTTCGTATTCCGGCTGCGGGTATGGATTGGTTATAATAGTCATTTATTTCTTCTCATCCGGTTGTATTTGTGAATACTTCGATTGCCTTTTCAATAATTTTGGATATAGCCTTGACTCTGCTCGCAGAAGCCGAAACTATATCGGTTTTATTTGACCTAATAAGCCCGACAAGGAACCCGTCGCGTATCTGGTCGCACCAGATTGTATCGCCCAAATCGAGCGTCCGGGTGTCCTTGATGATGTGAAGCATCTCTATCGACTCGTTGTCGCGCGTAGCCTTGCCGCTGACCACAATATCGTAATATGCCGGAACGACTGTCTTTCCGGATTCGCAGGTCAGCGCTTCTATAATCATACTGGTACGATTAAGGTCGGAATTTGTTATCGGGATAGTCATTATATCGAAGAATGAAATTCTCGTGATATAGTTGGGCTGCGCCTCGTTATATTTCGGCTGCGGCAGTATGCCGAAATCGGTTTCCATCACGCGCATTGCCGGAATTTCAAAGAACACTGTGGAATAAAACAGCGCTTTGTCGCTGCGGAAAAAGGTATTCAACACTTCATCAGCCTGCCCGCCGGTATTCGTATCGTACCACTGGCCGCCTTCATAGAGCACACGCAGCATTTCACTCCACATGTTTATGAACTTCTCGTCGGTGTTTATACTGAACACCGGCATGTTGTCGGCGTCTTTTGTCACGGATTTCACTCCGGTTGCCATAAGCAGCGAATAACCCGCGAACTTCGCATCGCCTAATGTGCCGTACCGGTCCTCTCCGTTCATTTTACCGTCGCCGTTGAGGTCGCCGGTGACCGCGGTCGCCATTTCAAGGTACTTGTCAAACGTCCAGCTTCCGCTTTTTACAAGCTCATACGGGTCGGAAAGGCTGAACGAGCTGCGCAGCTCTTTATTGAACAGCATAATGCTCGCATAATCAAAAAACGTAAGGTTCAAGTCACCTACGGCAAAATATTTTTTAATGCCGAAAGTCAGGTCAGCGGTCAGCGTTTTGTTCCAGTACGGCTTTTCAAGATTTATGTACGCCAGCGAGTCAAGCGGAACAACCATTCCCTCCTGCGCCATCGTAAGCGCCGCCGTGCAGCGGGCGTTGACCATGTCGAAATCGTCGCTGTTCGCAAGGATAGACTGATACGGTATGTTGGTATCTGTGCCTTCCTGCTCGGTAATTTCGATATTGAAGCGCTGGCAGATTTTCAGGTTGCGGTTGTAAATTGCGTCATTTAGCACCTCGCCGTCCAGTTCATCGACCGTAATTCGCCCGTGAAACCAGAGGTTGTTGCGCGAATAAACTCTGAAGACATAACCGTCGAAATTCGCTTCGGGCAGGTCGTCGCTAAGCTCTGTCTCCTCCGCGGCAGTCTCTGCAACCGGAGATGTTGTCTCAATGCCTCCGGTTGTTTCGTCAGCACATGAAGCCAACACTGAAAGTAATAAAATTATCGCGATTAAACCGTCAAGCCATCTGCATTTCATAAATTTCACCCTGTACTACATTGTTAGTTATATTCAATAATATGCATCATCTACAATTAAAAATATAGCATATTGACGTAGTCGTGTAAATGATGTATTATAAAATAAAGATGATGTGAAATGATATGAAAAGGCGAGCGTGATTATATGACCGACAGGATTTTGCTGCTGGAAAGTCTGCTGAATGCCGCATCAGGCGGGGTGCTGTTTGCGCTGACACATGCATTTGATATGCGGGGCGAGTTTAACTGGGGCATCAAGCCGCGAAGGATTGACGAAGATATGATTGTCTTCTCGCGCGGCGACAATGGCTATTACGATATCGGCTCAAACCGCTATCCGCTTAAAAAAGGGCGGTTTTTATACATATCTCACGATATGCCGCACTCGTCCGGTCAAAGCGGGATCGAGTTTGCAAACGTGATTGCGATAAGATATAAGCCTGTCGACCGCATCACCGGTGCAGACGCCACAGACCGCTCTCCTGTCGGAGGATTTGTCTGGGACTGCGAGGATATAAAGCTGTATGAAAGCCTTTTCATGAACGTATACCACCGCCGATTGTTAAAAGAACTGGCCGACTATATGCTTACTCACTTCTGCATTGCCTCGATTTACGCACAGCTTCTCTCCGACATAACCGCAATGGCACGCAGCGCTGATTATGATATTCTCGACTTCACGCAAAGAGTACGAATTTATGTCGACAACTGCATACGCGACAGTACAGCGATTAATACAGGACGCCTGGCGGCTCAGTTCGGGATGTCGCGCACCGCTTTTTACCGCCGGTTCGATAAAATTTTCCGCGTCACTTTCCGGGAATATGTTTATTCGCGCCGGATGGCGCATGCCGCATACCTTTTAACCACGACAAACCTGAAGGTCAAGCAAATAGCTGCAAAACTCAGATATTCCGACCAGTACATATTCGCAAATATGTTCAAGCAGTTCTACGGGGTGTCACCCGGCAGCTACGCCAAATATTATCCGGAATGATAAAGCGAAACAAACATGAAAAAAGAGCAACGTGATATTGCTCTTTTTTCATGCACTTTTGGAAGGGTTCAATTACTCAACCTTAATAAAGTTTTTTTCACGAGCCGCAGTGTTTTGATCGCGAAAGGTTTAACCTCTACCTCGCTGACCTTTTCTCCGGTGCCCTCTTCCAGAATTGAGCATATCTCCACAGCTTCGTCAAAGCGCAGTTTCACCGTTTCCCTGCCGCCAAGATAACGGCATATGTAGCCGTTACCGC
>JAPXNL010000110.1:0-7833 GCA_033808535.1 Clostridia bacterium | reverse complement strand
TCACAACACTGCCGGTTATAACCATAGATACGGATAATCACAATAAGATTGACAACTACGATGTGCCATGCAGGTTCTCGGTGTTCACGCCGCGAAATGAAGGTTCTGCCGCGTTCGTCGCATCGTCGGCTGCGACGATACATATCCGAGGGGCGACAAGCGCGTCGCTGCCAAAAACGTCGTACAGAGTAAGCCTGTACAGGGACGACTACTCTGACACAAACAAGCTGCCGCTGCTCGGCATGCGCAACGACGACGACTGGATACTATATGCGTCATATTCCGACGAAGCGAAGATACGCGATGCGGTGGCGTGGGATCTGTGGGGGAAAATAGGCGCATACACAGCGGGAGACGCGCCGGGCACGCTTGCGCTGCGCTATACAGAGGTGATAATCAACGGCAACTACCACGGCTTTTATGTGTTCATGGAGCGGTTCGACCAAAAGTCGGCCGGAGTGGACGACGGCGACGCGCTTTTTATTGTAAAGGACTGGAACATTCCGCCCTCGTCAGAACTGCGTGCCCTTCCGCCGCTGACAACGTTCTATGGCGGGGTGGAGCGCAAGTATCCCGACCCGGATGAAATGAAAGGCTACAGCGGATGGGAAACATTTGCCGATTTTGTGAAAGCCGTATACGAATCGGACGGCCCGACATTTGCCAAAACGGTCGACCGCTGTGCAAATGTAAATAACATGCTCGATTACTGGCTGTTTATACAGCTTATTATGGGTCAGGATAACACATGGAAAAATACATTTTACGCCGCTGTAGACGGATATATACACTCTTTTCCGTGGGATATGGACGTCACGTTCGGGCTCAGCTGGAGCGGTGAGGTTAAAAATTACCTGTACCAAAATCCAGGCTCAGCGGACTGGCTTATAGAGTTTGAGTGCGGGCGAAGACTTATAAAGTATTATCCGGGCGCGGCGGAATACGTGAAAAAACGCTGGAAGGAGCTTTACCAGCAGGGAATAATCACACCCGCCGGCATCATGGAGGTGGCAGAGGGATACTGGAACGAGCTGCACAAATCAGGGGCATTCAAACGCAATCTCCAGCGCTGGCCGGATACAAGCTACGTCGAAAACCTTGATTTCTTTGAAAAGACAGTGAAACGCCGGGTGGTATATCTGAGCAACTACATAGCATCTCTCAAAGACGCCGGAAAGTAAGCGGCGATTGTTTATCCCTTACTTGACAGCGCGGGTGGTTTGGGATATAATGTGAAAAGTCAAACCTTTATTTGATAAAACACGACAAAAACTTACTGTTTAAACTGTCGGGAAAACAGATGCAAAGTTGCCGGGCGGCGCTGGGCGGCATTTTTCCGCGCCAAACCGGAAATGATATAAATAATACAGAGGTACTGTTTTGCTGAAGATTGTTACTTACAACCTGCGTCTGGACACAACGCACGACGGATCGCAGGCGTTTTCGTTCCGCAAGCCCTATGTGCGGGACAGACTGCTTGAAGAAGCGCCGGACATAATAGGATTCCAGGAAGTGAAACCCCATATGCTCGACTGGCTGCGCGAGAACCTTGAAGGCTATGAGCTGCTGGGCTACGGCCGCGGCCGTGATTTCGACGACGAAGCTAACCCGATAGCATTTCGCCGCGACAGGTTCGAGCTGCAATATTTCGATCAGCGCTGGCTGTCGAACACGCCATTTGTGCCCGGTTCAAGGTTTGCCGATCAGAGCGGATGCCCGCGCATTTTTGCGGTATGCACATTGCGCGACCGCAATCCCGACGGGGCAGGAAGATTCCGCATTGTAAACACCCACCTCGACCATGAGCGCGACTATGCCAAAATCGAGGGTTCAAAGCAGATTGTAGCCAGACTCGGGGAACTGGACAAACAGACCCTGCTGCCCGCCGTCATAACCGGCGATTTCAACGCTTTGCCCGCATCCGAGCCGGTGCAGGTATTCGCGCGTGCGGGTTATATCGACCTCACGGCGTCCTCCGGCGGCACGTTCCACGGTTACGGCACGCTTGCAAAGCCGTCCAAAATCGACTATATAATGGCGCCCGCGGCGGTAAAATTCACAGGCGTGCGTATGTGGACGGAAACGCGCGACGGTCTGTACCTGTCCGACCACTATCCGGTCGAGGTAACGCTGACCGGCTGGCAGGGATAAATTCGAACTGACGGCAGCCCGAATAATGTTATCCCCGCGCGGAAATATTATTATAAGTAAAAATTCTTGCAAAAAACTATTGCATTATCGGCACGAATATGATATAATAACAGTGTGAATTTGATAATGTAGGAATGAAGAGTAGGCTGTCCTGCTCTTCAAATTTTTTGAATGGGGATATCCGGGTATTCTCGGTGGAAGGCATGCGCTTATGCGAAAACAGGAGATCGTCAATACGGTTGCCGCGCTTGCCGCGCCTTGCGCGGATCAACTCGGACTGACCCTTTGGGATGTCGAGTTTGTCCGGGAGGGCGCGGATTATTTTCTGCGCGTGTTCATAGACAGAGAGGACGGCGTTGACCTCGACGACTGTGAGGCAATGTCCGAGGCACTGGACCCGCTGCTCGACGAAGCTGATCCGATTGAAGTTTCGTATCAGCTTGAGGTTTGCTCGCCCGGTGTGGAGCGCATTCTGCGCACGCCGGAGCATAAAAAAGCATTTGTCGGCAAAATGGTGCGCGCAAAACTGTATAAACAGCATCCGGAGCTGAAAAGCAAGGAGCCTGTCGGCACGCTTGCCGCATACGACGATGCGACGGGCGCGGTTACCCTTGAGTGCGCAGGCCGGCAGTTTGTGCTCGAGCCCGGCGAGATCGCAAGGCTGAACGCTTATTTTGACTTCGCCGCTGCTAAAAAAGCGCGGAGCGACATATGAATATATGAACCATATGAACGGAATGAACGGAGAACGGATTTGATATCATGAATACGGAATTTTTCGCCGCCCTCGAATTGCTCGAGAAAGAAAAGGGCATCCCGAAGGAATATATGTATGAAAAAGTGGAGGCGGCGCTGCAATCCGCGTATAAGAAGGATCAGGACGGCTACAGCAACGTCAGGGTAGTGCTTGATCCGGAGAAAAAAGAAGTCAAGATGTTCCAGCTCAAGGAAGTCGTAGAGGAGATAGAGGACGAGGTCACGCAGATTTCGCTGGAGGAAGCGCGCAAGATAAACCGCAGATACAATGTCGGCGACACGGTCGAGATTGAGATGAAGCTGAAAAATTTCCGCAGGCTGGGCGCCCAGGCGGCAAAGCATGTGATTATACAGGCTGTGCGCGAAGCCGAGCGCGGAATGATGATAAAAGAATACGAAAACAAGCGCGAGGAGATTATCACCGCCACGGTGCTGCGTGTCGATGAAGTGACGGGCAATGCAACGGTCGATACCGGCACTTCGATAGCTACGCTTGTCAAGAGCGAGCAGATACCCGGCGAGGTATACAGGGAGAACGAACATATCAAGGTGTTCGTCACGGAGGTGCGCAAGGAATCGCACGGGCCGATAGTCACGTTGTCGCGCACGCACCCGGGTCTGGTCAAGCGCCTTTTTGAGCTGGAGATACCGGAGATACAGGACGGCACAGTTATAATAAAAGGCGTGGTGCGCGAAGCCGGTTCGCGCAGCAAGGTTGCGGTTATGTCGCGCGATGAAAACGTCGATCCCATCGGCGCCTGCGTGGGTACGCGCAGCATGAGAATCCAGAATATCATAGACGAGCTGGGCGGCGAGAAGATCGACATTGTCAAATACAGCGATGTGCCTGAAGAATATATCACCGCGGCGCTCTCGCCTGCTATAATAAACCAGGTGGTTCTTGAAGGCGATCGCGTTTGCAGGGTTTATGTGGACCCGGACCAGCTTTCGCTTGCAATCGGCAAAGAAGGGCAGAACGCCAGGCTTGCGGCGAAGCTGACAGGCTATAAAATCGATATAAAGACCGGCTGAAATTCATCTGCACCGTAAGTTCAAAGGTTATTCGGGCGGATAATATAAATAAAACCGTAAACGGAGAGGATGCCATGTCGGCGGCTGTAAAAAAAATACCCGAACGGCGCTGCGTCGGATGCGGCGAGTCGTTTCCCAAAAAGACGCTGCTGCGTATAGTGCGCTCACCTGAAGGCGTGGTTTCGCTCGACTTTACCGGCAAAAAATCAGGACGCGGCGCCTATATATGCAAAAAGGTGCAGTGTCTGCGCAAGGCGAGAAAGGGTAAGCGACTTGAACGCAACCTTGAATGCGAAATCCCCGACGAAGTATACGCCGGGCTCGAATCGGAGCTTGAAAGCCTTGAGTAAAAAACACGAGAGTGAAAATTCCGCCGTGCCGCGCGATGAAAAAATACTGCGGCTGCTTGGACTGGCAGCGAAAGCGGGCAGGCTGATTGCAGGCGCGGATAAGGTTATAGACGCCGCGCGCTCCGGTATAATTGCAAAAAACGGCAGTGTAATAATCGTAGCGGGTGACACCGCGGCACGCACAAAAAAGAACATAGCGCTTGCCGCCGGAGAAAACGGCATCACCTGGGCTGAAATCGGAGCGGACATGTTCACGATCGCCAGCCGTACGGGCGGCAAAGGCGGGGCATCAGCGGTCGCCGTCATTGACAGGCATCTGGCGTCCGCAATCGCCGGGCTGGCGGCAGACGATACCGGTGACAATGCCGGTAAATCAGACGGTAACAAGACCGGCGACGAAACCAAAGGAAAAAATCCGGTGGTATAAAATGAAAATATAAATAAATTATGATAAAATAAGTAAGAAATATATAATATATTATTTATAAAATACATTTAGGAAATTACGCTGCTAACGCTGCAAATTCTGCTGACGGAAACGGTAAACGGTTAAAGGAAGATACTATGACTATAATGCAAAAATTCAAATTAGGCGATCTCGCCAAAGATCTCGGAATGAAAAGTGGCGAGCTTATCGAACTGCTTGCAAAAAACGGTTATGCGGGCAGGAAGGCGGGCACGCAACTTGATTCCGAAGAATTTGACATTATAATGAACGCCGTGACAGCTTCACGGCAGATTGCCGATATTGACGACTATTTAAGCGGTAAAATTACCATAGCCGTACCCAGACCCGAGCAAGCGCCCGAACCTCCGGCACCTGCACCGGCTAAGACTCAGGCTGATAAAGAGGTTCAAGAGCCTTCTGCGTCCGCACAGACTGCGGCTAAACAGCCCAAACCGGCACAGGCTCAGGCCCAAAAACAGGGCCAGAAGCAAGGCGGCTCCGACAAGCAAACACAGCCCCAGGGTCAGCAGAAGGGTAAAGCCCAGCAGAGCGGACGTCAGCCGCAACAAGGCGGCGCGCAACAGGGCGGCGCACAGCATGGCGGCCGCGCCCAGCAGCAGACAGCAGCATCTGCACAGCAGGCGAAAGCAGCAGCAGAAGCAAAAGCCAAGGCCGAAGACCGCGCTTCCGCTCGCGGAGCAGCGCTTGAGGCCCGGTTTGAGAAAAAGCCCGACTTTTCGCAGCAGAAACAAAAGCAGCGTCAGCAGAAAAGCACCCCGCAGAAGCCGCAGCAGCCGGCGGTCGCACGTAAACCGGCTCCGTCAGACGAGCCGGCGGTCAAGATCGTCGAGGAGCGCTCGCAGCACCGCGGCAAGGCAAGCGAAACGCGCGTCGTAGATACACGCACCACAACTGTCGATCTCGACAAGTACGACGAGAAGCTCGACAAATTCGTCCCCGACTCGGCAAAGAACATGAGCGGGGAGAAACAGAAGCTCAAAAAGCAAAACAACCGTTCCGCGACGGACGGCAGAGTGAAGGGCCGCGGCCGCGCCGGCAATGCCGAAGCCGAAAAGCTGCGCCGGCTGGAGCAGCTTGAAAAAGCGAAGAAAAAGCCGCTGCAGATCACATTGCCCGACGAGATCCTTGTCGGTGAGCTGGCGTCAAAGCTGAAGATGACAGCTGCGTCGGTTATAAAGAAGCTCGTCAGCATGGGCTTTATGGCGACGGTCAACCAGACGCTCGACTTTGAAACCGCGGCGCTCGTCGCCGAAGAGCTGGACGCGAAGGTTTCGCGCGAGGTTGTCGTCACCATTGAAGACAAGCTGTTTGACGATACGGTTGATAAAGAAGAAAATCTCGTGCCGCGTCCTCCAGTCGTCGTGGTCATGGGTCACGTCGACCACGGTAAGACCTCGCTGCTCGACGCAATTCGCCATACAAATGTCACAAAAAGCGAAGCAGGCGGCATTACACAGCATATAGGCGCGTACCGTGTCAATATCAACGGGCGTGATATAACCTTCCTCGACACGCCCGGCCACGAGGCGTTTACGGCAATGCGCGCGCGCGGTGCAAAAGCGACGGATATCGCAATCCTTGTCGTCGCCGCGGACGACGGCATCATGCCGCAGACAGTGGAAGCGATAAACCACGCAAAAGCAGCGGGGCTTGACATTGTCGTTGCAATCAACAAAATGGATAAACCGGGAGTCGATCCCGAGCGCATCAAGCAGGATTTGACCAAATATGACCTCGTGCCCGAAGAATGGGGCGGCGATGTGATGTGCGTGCCCGTATCGGCGCTCACCGGTCAGGGCATACCCGATCTGCTTGAGTCGGTGCTGCTTGTTGCAGAAATTAAGGATCTGCGGGCCAACCCGAACAGGCGCGCAAAGGGTATAATTATTGAGGCCAAGCTCGACCGCGGCCGCGGGCCCGTGGCAACCGTGCTGATTCAGAACGGTACGCTCAATTACAGCGATATCGTAATCGCCGGCACGGCAGTGGGCAGAGTCCGCGCCATGACAGATGACAGGGGCGAGTCCGTCAAGACCGCAGGCCCCTCGATGCCTGTGGAGATCATCGGTCTTTCCGAGGTGCCGTCGGCGGGCGACGAGCTCAACGCAGTCGAAGACGAGCGCATGGCGCGCGAGCTCGCGGAGCAGCGCCGCACCCGTCAGCGCGAGGAAGAGTTCAAGGCAAACGCCAAAGTCAACCTGGACGAGCTGTTCGCGCAGATTTCGGAAGGCGCCAAAGAGCTTAACATCATTGTCAAGGGCGACGTCGACGGCTCCGCGGAGGCGGTCAAGGCCGCGCTGCTCAAGCTCTCGACAGACGAAGTCAAGGTCAAGGTTATACACAGTGCGGTCGGCGGCATAACTGACGGCGACGTCATGCTTGCAGCCGCGTCAAATGCCATCATCGTCGGCTTCAACGTGCGGCCGGACAAGGGTGCGCTCGAATCCGCAGAGCGGCATAAGGTCGACATCCGTACCTACCGCATAATATACGAATGCATAGAGGAGATTTCCGCCGCGCTGAAGGGCATGCTTGCACCGACCTATAAAGAGTCGCTGCTCGGACATGCTCAGGTGCGCCAGGTTATCCGCGTGCCGAAGGTCGGAGTTATCGCCGGCTCGTATGTGCAGGACGGAAAGGTCACGCGCAACGCGAAGATCAGGGTCATACGCGACGGCATCGTGATTTTCGAAGACGAGATCGCATCGCTGCGCCGATTCAAAGACGATGTGCGTGAAGTGGCTGCCGGATATGAATGCGGCATAGGTCTTGAGAAATTCAACGACATAAAAGAAAACGACATTCTCGAAGCGTACGAGATGGTCGAGGTTGAAAAGTAAGCAATAATAATGTGAAGGAGCGGATGGGACAAATCTCCCGTTCGCTCCCGTTTTTATAAGGAATAAACAGGATATGAATGGCTTTTTACCCATAACAAAGGCAGAGGTTGACGCGCTCGGCTGGGACAGATCGGATTTTGTCTATGTATCAGGCGACGCTTATGTCGATCATCCCAGCTTTGGTGTTGCAATAATATCGCGTGTGCTCCAGTCCGCGGGCTTCAGGGTCGCGATT
>JAPXNL010000109.1:0-7902 GCA_033808535.1 Clostridia bacterium | reverse complement strand
GGGTATGCCGCAGCGCGATATGAGCACGCCACAAGAGGGTATGCCGCAGCGCGATATGAGCACGCCACAAGAGGGCATGCCGCAGCGCGATATGAGCACGCCACAAGAGGGTATGCCGCAGCGCGATATGAGCACGCCGCAAGAGGGCATGCCGCAGCGCGATATGGGTACACCGCAAAGCGGCACAAACAACCGGCGCATGGGAACGCCGCAAAATAATACGACTGGTCGTGGCACGGGCACACCGCAAAATAACATGACCGGCCGCGGCACGGGCACTCCGGGAGGCAATAGTTCAACACCGAACACGAATTCCGCCCAGAGCAGTGCGCCTACATCAGGCAAAACTTCAGGATTAAGAGATCTCAACAACTTTAAGTCACGCGGATGGTCAAACCGCGCTACACGTTCAAACAAGAATAAATAATACATAGAAAACCGCGCCTGCCTTGCTTTTGGCAGACGCGGTCTTTTTATATAAACGACTTATGCTGAATTTGCTTTAAAGCAGCGTCAGGCGGCATACGCTTATGCTTGTATGATGACGACTTATGCCGGCTTTGCAGTGCGGTTGAAAGTGCTCAGAAACGCGCGCAGGCGCTCGCTCGGAGGATTAGACAGCAGCTCGTCGGGCGAGCCGGACAGCGCAATCACGCCCTCGTCCATGAACAGCACGCGGTCGGCTATATCGCGCGCGAAGGCGATTTCATGCGTGACTATCACCATCGTCATGTGCTCGGCAGCAAGCCCGCGCATGACGGTGAGAACCTCGCCTGTCAGCTCGGGGTCGAGCGCGGAGGTCGGCTCGTCGAAGAGCATTATATCGGGCGAGAGCATCAGCGCGCGGGCAATGGCGACGCGCTGCTTCTGTCCGCCGGAAAGAGAGGAGGGCATGGCGTCCGCTTTGTCGGAGAGTCCCACCTTTTCAAGCAGTTCTACCGCACGCTTTTCAGCGGTCTTTTTGTCAAGCACGCCGCGCAGAACGGGCGCAAGACATAAATTGTCGCGCACGCTCATGTGCGGGAAGAGGTTGAAGTGCTGGAACACCATGCCTGTGCGCGCGCAGACCGAGCGGGCCTCGCGGTCGCGCACATAAACTCCGTCGCAGACGAGCGCACGCCCGCCAAGCTCGATTGTGCCGCCGGAAACGCGCTCCAGCCCGACGCACGAGCGCAGCATCGTTGATTTGCCTGAGCCTGACGGTCCGATGACCGCCACAATTTCGCCGCGTCTGACGGAAAGGCTGACGCCCCGCAGCACCTCGTTTGTGCCGAATGATTTTGTGATGTTTTTTAAAGTTAGCATGTTCATATCAGAAAATTTTATAAATGAGAGGCAGTTGCCGCATGCAGCCGGCATGACACAGCCGGCAAACGGATAAATTACAGTCCTTTTACAGAATATGTATTCGCGATTTATTTGTTTAATGCATTAACGCGCTAAAATATAAATTTTTTCTCAAGTGCGGAGAACAGGTTCGTCAGCGCGAGTGTGAACAACAGATAGAACACCGCGGCGATGAAGAAAGGAGTCACGTCTGCGCGGCTGTTCACAAGCGCGCGCGTGAAGTGCAGCAGGTCTGTTATGCCTATAACCGAGGCGAGCGCGGTGTCTTTAACAAGAGTGATCGCCTCGTTTGCCACCGCGGGCAGCACGACCTTGACCATCTGCGGCAGGATGATACGGAAAGTGGTTTGAATGCTGTTCAGTCCCAGCACGCGCGCCGCCTCATACTGCCCGATATCCACGGACATAAGTCCGCCTCGGAAAATCTCGCAGAAATAAGCCGCGTAGTTGAGCGCGAATGTCAGGCATGCGGCAGGAAAGCGCTCCATCAGCAGGTATTTGCCCACAAACGGTAGGAACGGCAGCCCGAAATAAAAGAAAAACAGCTGCAGCATCAGCGGCGTGCCGCGCATGACAAAGACATATGAGCGTGTGAGCGCCCGCAATACCACAAACCGGCTGTTTGAAAGATAGGTCAGCCCAAGCCCAAGCGGTATGGACGTGATAATTGTGACTGCGAACAGGGTCAGCGTAAATCCGATGCCCTGCAGCATCACTTGTGTGATTATAAGAATATCTTGTGTGTTAATAATGGCAGTTTACCTATGATTTATTATTTTATAAAATATCAAAACCGGGGCGGGACAGAAATCCCGCCCTGGCAGAGAAGTCAAAGGTTATTTGCGGTTCAGCTGTTTTTCTCGATAAGGTTGAGGCCCACGACCTCGTCCACTACAAGCGCGTCAACGCGGCCGGATTTCAGGTCGAGGAAGGCGGTGGGGTTGTCAGAGTAAGTGCTGATGAGCTCGCCGAAGGTTGCGACTACATCCGGCTCGGCGTTGATGGCGTCGAGCGCCGACGAGCCTGCCTGACATGCGACAGTCTTGCCCGCCAGGTCAGCCTTTGTCTTAATGCCCGAGTCTGCCGCGACGATGATTATCATGCGGTTGGCAAGATAGGGCTTGGATATGTTCATTGCCTCTGTACGCTCGGGGGTGATTGACATGCCGTTCCAGATCACGTCGATGGACTTGTTTTCAAGCTCCATCTCTTTTGCGTCCCACGAGATGGGCTGCAGCACGAGCTCAACGCCCAGCTTCTTTGCGACTTCTTTTGCAAGGTCGATATCAAAGCCGACGATCTCGCCTTTGTCATCGTAGAAGCCCATGGGTTCGAATCCGACGTCAAGACCGAGTATCAGCGTGCCTTTGTCCTTTATGTACTGCAGAGAACCGTCGCCGGTGTCGGTTATCTCGCGCGGGAAGGGTTTGTCGCGCAGGAGTTTGTCCTCACCGAACCACTTTTTGGATATTTCTGCGGCGGTTCCGTCAGCGATTATTGCATCAATCGCTTCCTGAAGCGCGAGTGTAAGCGCGTTGTCGCCCTTGCGCATACCGATGCCGTATTCTTCATAACCGAAATTTTCTTCGAGCACTACGAACTTTCCGCCCGACCCCGAGCAGCCCGCAAGCACAGAGCAGAGAAGAAGCGCGGAGAATAAAGCAGCAATAAGTCGTTTCATATTAAAAAAATCCTCCGTAAAACGGTTAAATTAAAGCAGCGGGCTCGCCGATGTACCGAACCCGCTATATCATAACATATTTTCGGAAAATTTTCAAGTGATTTAATAAATTAAATAGATAATATTTTAATATGTCATAAAGATGTCAGTCGTTTATTGCCGGGTCGAATATCACGCGCTCCGCATAATATTCCTTTACGGTTCCGTCATAGAAAACGCGGGAGCGGTTGCGCGCAAGGAATTTGGTAAGATGATACATATCGATCCAGATCTGGTTCCAGCCGTCTTTTTGTGACGGATCGAAAATAAGCTGAAGCCCCACATGCAGGTGGGGTACAGAGATGTTGTTGACGTTCTCGCGCGAGCTGTAGCCTGTCATGCCGAGGTAGCCGATAACCTCTCCGGCGGTGACGATCTTGCCCTCGTACATGTCGTTGTACGGGTGGTTTTTGCGCATGTGCGCATAATAATAGTAGCGCCTGCCGTCAAACGAGCGGATGCCGATGCGCCAGCCGCCGTAGATGTTCCAGCCGCACGCCTCCACATAGCCCGACTCGATTGCTATAATAGGAGTGCCTATGCTGCCCATGATATCGTGTCCGAGATGCTGGCGCCTGTAACCGTAGGAGCGCGAGTCGCCGAAATCGTCGTAATGGTTATAGTGATAGCCCGCCGCGATGGGAGAGTACGCCTTCAGCCCGTATTTTTCCTCCATAACGGTGGTGCCGTCTTCCTTTTTTACAGCGACGTAATATGTGCCGACCATGCCGTCGAGTATCGCGCTGTAGGCCTTGGAATAGTAGTTGTAGTATTTCATGTCGGCGGTCAGGTCTTCCATAGTCGCGCCGGCCTGCAGCTTATCATACAGCTCCGTCAGCGCCGAATTTTTATATCGCTTGAAATTGCCGCCCCACTTTGCGCCCAGATACGCAAGCGACGCAGAAAAGCCGGGCGCCCACGGCTCGTTGTGATACTTGATGTCAAGCTCAAGCGCATCGGCAAGCGCCCGCTCGGTGACGTTAAAGTCAACGTATTTTATGTATCCCGAGGACGCTGTCGGCACCGAATCTCCGGCACGTGCGGCAAAAGAAAATGCGGCGGTGATCACCAGTGCCGCAAACAGCGCCCCCGCAATAATTCGCCTGAAAATATATATCGCCCCCGCGCCTTTGTGATATAATACGAATATGCGGAAAACCCTGCCGATATTCGCATATCAAAAGTTCCGGGGGCATTGTTGATTTTAATTTCATGCCGCATCAGTTTAATTTTCTGCCAAACATCCTGATCAGTTTGCAAAGCATAGTCGCGGGGACGCAGAGGAGAAACCATAACGCTGCAAATTCGGGGCAGATCTGACCCATTAGGTGGAAACGCCTGTCCGAATAATCCCATACCTCCCAGCCGAGCTTGCGGTTGACAAGGCAGCCGACGGCAAACTCGAGCGTTGTGATGATCACCATACCCAAAAGACAGCGTTTCCACAGCTTTTGCATGTGCATTTTACATTCTGCAAGATATATAAACAGCATGCATGCTCCGCCGGTAAGCGTCATTGTCCAGTGAGTGAAACCGCGGAATGCAATCTCCATCAGGCTGTAGACGACCGCGCCGGTACCGTAGGCAAACGCACACCGGCAAAACTCGCCGGGTATGATTTTCCTGTTCATACAATGTCACCGATACGATAAAATTCGGATTCTATCTTATCCGCAAGTATTATCGCCCCGCACCCGCGCTTTTATTCGATTGAACATACCGGTATGAACAGGCTGAAAAAACAAAAATTGCCTGTAATTTTTCTCGCAGCTATTGCATAAAACGGGCAAATATGGTATATTGTCGGCAGCAAAACAAAACGAAAATGAGGTGATCAAAATAAACACAAGAATGGACCGCTCGCGGCTCAATATCGGCGCGTATCTGCTCGCCCCGTACGCGCGTAGCGAGGAGCATATCCGCGACATCGCGGCAAGCGGAACTGATTTTATCGTCTGCATGGAAAACGACTGCGCGGCGCTTGATTTGTTTGAGAAATACGGCGTCGGCGCGATTGTTTCGGGCGTGCTGCCCGGCTGGTGGGGCGGCGACGGCGACAATGCCGGCACGATGGCAGAGAAAAACCCGCTTGCAAAATACGAAGAAGCCGCCGCTAAATTCGCAGATCATCCGGCGATATGGGGCATCGACACCGGCGACGAGCCGTCGGCGCTCGATTTCGGTCATTACGGCAAGATTATCGAACTTGTGAACACGCGCTTCCCGCGCCAGTTTGCGTATCTCAACCTGTACCCAAACTACGCATCTGTCGCTCAGACCAACGACACGCAAAGAGTCAGCCAGCTCGGCACGCCGACATACGCGGAATACATAAAGCGCTATTGTGAGTGCGTCCCGACCGACTACATCTGCTACGACTTTTATATGTATGCGGCGTCGGTCGCGGGAGCTTATGAGAATCTGCGCATTGTCGCAGATGCGTGCCTGCGCACCGGGCGCTCGATGTGGATAGTGCTGCAGGTCAACTCCAGCCGCCCGGAGGAGTGGACGAGTGAAAACCGGCTGCGCTTCCAGGCGTTTTCGGCGATGGCTTTCGGCGCGGAGAACATCATCTGGGCGTGCTATACGGCAGGCTGGTGGCACAATCAGGTGCTCGACAAAGAGGGAAACAAAACCGAGCAGTATGACAAGATGAAAGCAGTCAACGCCGAGATAAAGGCGCTCGGCGTGCCGTATATGAATTACCGCAGGGTATCGACCCACTTTATCGGGTTCGAAGGCTCGCCATATATGAGCAGCGTGGGTCAGAATCCGGCAGCATCGCTTGACACAGGCGTGTTCTTCGATGTCTGCGACCCCGACGGCGGCAGCATTATCGTCGGCGAGATGGTGGCGCGCGCCGGCAACTCCCGTGCGCTGTTCGTATGCGCGGCAAACGACCCGCTCGACAAAGCGCCGGCCCCGCAGCGCGTGACCTTCCGTGTCGGCGGCGGCAGGATGGTGCGCGCGTACAACGGCTGCGGGAATGCTGTGCTGCAGCGCGGTGCAGACGGCACCTACTCGGTGGAGATTGCCCCGTCGTCCGCCGTGCTGATAACCGCGGACTGACGTGCGGGGAAGTGGCTGCGGTATTACGGTACCGGAATGCCTAACGCAATGTGAAAAACGGGGTAATATTGCGCCGGGTCGAACACTGTAAAAATTTTTAAAAAACCTGTTGACAAATCCACAGACGCGTGATATAATGCTACAAATACGAAAAACCTGTGAATGAGAGCAGTAACATATCAGGGCTGTGCCCAGAGAGCGGACGTTGGTGGGAGTTCCGCGGCAGTTCGATATGCGAATGGACTCATGAGGGCTGCCTGAAAGCCGGGCGCATCCCGGCGAGTAGACGCAGACGGAAGCCGACCGTTATCTGCCGGCAAGCGTATAAAAACAACGGCAGCTTGTTGCCGCGCGTGGAGTACGCTATAGAGCGGGCGGCTTTTTGCCGTCAATTCAGGTGGTACCGCAGAGATTTTCAAATCCCTGTCCTGTATTTTTTCAGGACAGGGATTTTTAATTTATAAATAATTTTATTAAAGGAGATACAACCATGGCAGAGAAAAAAACATTCCGCGACTTTACAACTTACCTCAAGGATTTTCCGGACAAAGACGGGCGCTTCGGCATCTACGGAGGCGCATATCTTCCGCCGCAGCTTATGCCGGTGTTCAAGGAGATAACCGACGCTTACCAGACAATTTGCCAAAGCTCGAAGTTTATCGCGGAGCTGCGCCGCATCCGCCGCGAGTTCCAGGGCCGCCCCACGCCGGTGTACCATTGCGAGCGGCTGTCAAACCACATCGGCAAAACGCAGATATACCTCAAGCGCGAGGACCTCAACCACACGGGCGCGCACAAGCTCAACCACTGCATGGGCGAGGGTCTTCTCGCGAAATTCATGGGCAAGAAAAAGCTGATAGCCGAGACTGGCGCAGGTCAGCACGGCGTCGCGCTGGCTACCGCGGCGGCGTATTTCGGGCTCGAGTGCGACATCTACATGGGTGAAGTCGACATCGCAAAGCAGGCGCCCAATGTCACGCGCATGCGTATGCTCGGCGCGAGGGTTATTCCCGCGACGCATGGGCTCAAGACGCTCAAAGAGGCTGTCGACGCCGCATTTGAGGCATATCTCAAGGAGTACGAGACCGCTATTTACTGCATCGGCTCGGTCGTCGGTCCGCATCCTTTCCCGATGATGGTGCGCGACTTCCAGTCGGTGGTCGGGTTCGAGGCGCGCGACCAGTTCATTGAGATGACGGGCAACCTGCCCGACGCGGCTGTTGCCTGTGTGGGCGGCGGATCGAATGCGATGGGACTGTTTGCAGGATTTCTCGACCAGCCCGTGGAGATTTACGGCGTTGAACCGCTCGGACGCGGGCCGGGCGTTGGCGACCATGCTGCTTCGATAACCTTCGGTAAACGCGGTGTTATGCACGGCTTTGAGTCGCTGATGCTGCAGAACCAAAAGGAGGGCGAGCCCGACCCCGTTTACTCGGCGGCAAGCGGGCTTGACTATCCGTCCGTCGGACCTGAGCATGCATATCTGCACGACTGCGGTCGCGTCAATTACGTCACCGCGTCCGACGACGAGGCGATGGAGGCATACTTCCTGCTGTGCAGGCTGGAAGGCATCATCCCCGCTATCGAATCGTCGCACGCGCTTGCCTACGCTATCAAGTACGCGCGCGAGCATGAGAGCGGCTCAGTGCTCGTAAACCTCTCGGGCCGCGGCGACAAGGATATTGACTACATCTTCGAGCATTACGGCTACGGCGAGCGCTTCCACGAGAAAAACGGAATAAAGGCGTAAACAGTCAGAGTAGACA
>JAPXNL010000108.1:0-7921 GCA_033808535.1 Clostridia bacterium | reverse complement strand
GTTATCGCGTATATCGAACCGAATGCGTCGTCGGCGTGCGAGCTTGTGGCTGAAATTCTCGAACAGTCGCTGCCGGCAGGAATGCTCTACAAAGAGGAAGCCAACATCATGTACGGCGGCATCCTGCTTGACACAAAGCAGTTCACGCGCAACACGGGCGTCCGCACCTTCAGCGCGATGCTCTACCTTCGCGGCGAGGGCGCCAATCCCGCCGATGCGCAGACATTGTTTAAGACCGAGCTTCGCACATTTATGAAAGAGGCGCGGTTTGTGTCCGATGTGGTCATCTACAGGTCGATCATCGCCATCGCGGCGGACGATTCGCCCGACAATACGCAGGCCGACCGCATTGCGGTGGCAAAGGCTGCCGACAAGCTGCTTTCAATCGACGGGGTTATTGCATCGTTTGTGCTCTGCCGCATAGGCGACACGATACAGATTTCCGCCCGCTCGCTGGGCAGCATCAATGTGCAGCTTATCCTTGAAAAGCTCGAGGGCGGCGGTGGTCACTATGAATCCGCCGCAACAGTCGTCACCGGCGCTACAATGAGCGAAACGCTGACAAGGCTTAAAGAGTCGATAGACGAATATTTAAGCAACCAGTAAACTCTTTTCCTTTGGAGAGCCAGCCACCGGGGTTGAGTTTTCGTCCGCTCTGCTGGAGCGCGCAGCTTTATTGCCGTTTTGCAAAAAGCAGAAAAATAACTGAGAGGTTCGATTATATATGAAAGTTTTATTGCTTGCCGATGTGCGTGATCAGGGAAAAAAGGGCGATATCATAAACGTATCCGACGGATATGCGCGCAACTACCTGTTCCCCCGCAAGCTTGCGACGGAGGTTACTCCCGCAGTTCTGTCGGAGCTTAAAGCCAAAGAGGAAGCAAACAGGCGCCGTGTTGAAAAAGAGCGCGCGGAAGCTCGCGAGCTGGCAGAAAAGCTCCAATCGCTCGTTGTAAAGATACATACCGCGTCGGGCGAGGGCGGCAAGCTTTACGGCGCGGTCACATCGAAGGATATTGCCGAAGCCCTGCAGAAACAGCACGGCATCACCATCGACCGCCGCAAGCTGGTGCTCGAATCCGATATAAAAGCCTGCGGCACATATGCTATCGAGGCTAAACTTTATCCGGAGGTCACCGGCACGATAAACATTATCGTCTGCTGACACGGACAGTATGAATAATAACAGCCCCGATTTCGGCGGCGCCCGCCGCATGCCGTATTCGCTTGAAGCTGAACAGTCGGTGCTCGGTTCAATACTTATTGACCCGGAGCGTATAAATGATATTGTAGGCACTATCCGCGCCGACGATTTCTACCTTGAGGAGCACCGCTCGATTTTTCTGGCGATGCAGGACCTCTATCTGAAAAACCGCACCATCGACGTTGTCACTTTAATAGACACGCTGGTCAAGCAGGATGTCTACAGCGACGAGGACAGCCGCCGGTATGTGAAGCTGATAGCCCAGATAGTGCCAAGCGCCGCCAATATATGCGACTACGCACAGATTGTACAGAACAAAAGCCTGCTGCGCCGGCTTATCGAGGTATGCTCCGAGATAACCGAGGATGCATACGCCGAAACCGAGGATATTGACACGCTGCTCGACACCGCGGAACAGCGGATATTCGAAATAGCCGAAAACAAGGAGCGCAAGGGATTCTTACATATCAAGGACGCAATCCTGCAGGAGTACGAGCACCTGAAGCTGCTGCGCACCGACAAAGAAGCAGCATTGGGTACTCTGACAGGTTTCAAGGACCTCGACGACGTGCTCGTCGGCATGGGGCCGGGTGATCTGATACTCGTCGGAGCGCGTCCGGGTATGGGTAAAACGAGTTTTGCCATGAACATCGCGACAAAAGTTGCGATGCGGACAGGTAAGGCTGTCTGCGTGTTTTCGCTTGAAATGTCCGCAGGGCAGCTTGTCACGCGCATGATGTGCAGCGAAGCGCTTATCGACAGCTATAAAATGCGCACAGGCGACCTCGATAAGGACGACTGGGCAAAGCTGGCGCGAGCCACCTCGATGCTCAGCGAGTGCAACATACTGATTGACGACTCCACCGGAATAACTGTTACGGGCATGAAAGCCAAACTGCGCCGTGTGAAGAACCTCGGGCTGGTCGTCATCGACTACCTGCAGCTGATGCAAAGCGACCGCCGCATCGACAACCGCGTGCAGGAAGTCGCCGAAATATCGCGCGGGTTAAAGCTGCTGGCAAAAGAACTGAAGGTGCCGATAATAACCTGCGCACAGCTTTCGCGCGGTCCCGAAAGCCGCACCGACAAGCGTCCCATGCTGTCGGATCTGCGCGATTCGGGCGCTATCGAGCAGGACGCCGACATTGTTATGTTCCTCTACCGCGAGGAATACTATAACGACAAGGAAGACCAGCACAACACAGCCGAAATCATCGTTGCGAAAAACCGCCACGGCAGCACAAAGCGCATCGAGATCGGCTGGTTCGGAAAATACACAAGATTTTCGTCTATATCTGATTTACAGGAGGACAAACCGCCGGATAATGCGCGCTGAAACGGTCACTGATGCCGTAAATGCGAAAATCAGGCGCTGCGTCGCCGAGCACGATATGCTTGCCGGCTGCAGCGGCGTTCTCGTCGGCTTTTCCGGCGGCGCGGATTCGACGGCGCTGCTATACTGGCTCGCCGGATACTGTGCGGAACACGGATTGCGGCTTGCGGCGCTGCACGTCAACCATAAAATCCGGGACGACGAAGCCGAACGGGACGAGCAGTTCTGCCGCTCTTTCTGCGAGTCGCGCGGGATTGAGTTTATCCGCCGCGAAGCCGATGTTCCCGCACTCGCGGCTAGCACCGGACGCGGCATTGAGGAAACAGCCCGCGATGTGCGCTATACAATGTTTAGAGAAGCGGCGTCGGAGCTTGGCTTTGACCGCATCGCGACCGCGCACAACGCCGACGACAATCTTGAAACGGTGCTGTTCAACCTCGCGCGCGGAACCGCTGCCACAGGGCTTGCGGGAATACCGCCGGTGCGAGACAAAATAATCCGCCCGCTGCTCTATTGCGAAAAAGACGAGCTTGTGCTCTTTTGCCGCGAAAACGCGCTGGACTTTGTTTTTGACTCAACAAATGACGACACCGCATACACGCGCAACTATATAAGGCAGGAGATAATTCCACTGCTGGAGCGTATAAATCCGGCTGTGCGGCGCAATGCGGCACGCATGTGTCGTGCGCTGCGCGAAGACAATAAGACGCTAGCAGCACTTGCCGCCGGTTACTCGCTTTCCGGCGGCAGGAAAAATCTCGCGGCGCTTGACGATTCCCTGCTCCTCCGCGTGCTCTCACGCGAGTTTGACGAATATACAGGCGGTCTGACACTTGAGACGGCGCATCTTGAGGCTGCGGTCCATCTGATAAGATCAAATCGCGCGTCGTTTGCGCTCAGCCTGCCCGGCGCGGTAAGGCTGATTTGTGACCGCGACTCCCTGCATTTTGCCCCCGACCCTCGCGAACGCGAGAGTCCGCCCGAGCCGTTTCGGGTGACGCTGCACCCGGGCGAAAACTACCTGCCGGGCGGCATGCTGCTGGTGCTGGAAGGCGGAAGCGCGCCGGACAGTGACGGCGCAGATGGCAATATTTCAAAGTATATAAAAGAGTATAAAAATATTTACAAATTATTTAAACAAGCTTTTGTGCGTTCTGATAGAATAATCGGAGTACTTTCGGCGGAAACGCCGCGCGGAACGGCAAAAATGCGGGTCCGCGGCATGTCGCGCACAGTTAAAAACCTGCTTGCCGAGCACAAACTCACCAAAGCAGAGCGTCGTCAGACGGTTATGATCTGCGACGGCGAAGGTCCTCTCTGGATACCGGGCATAGCACTTCGCGACGGTTGTGAAGCTCTGCCGGATGACAGGGAAAACACGCTGATTATAGTTCATTTTTTGACTGAGGAGTTGTAAATGTCCGCAATTATCAAAGATATTGAGCGGGTGCTGGTCGACGAAACCGAAATAAATACGACGGTCAGGCGGATTGCCGCCGAAATCGACGCATACTACGGTGAAGCGGTCGCATCCGGTAAGAAACTGCTGCTGCTGGGAATACTAAAGGGGTCCGTGGTATTCATGGGCGACCTGATGAAGCATATAACCATCCCGGTCGAAATCGACTTCATGAAGGTTTCCTCCTACGGCAGGGACACAAAATCGAGCGGCAGCGTTAACATAATGCTTGATCTGTTCCGCGCGGATCTGCCGGAAACAGATATACTCATCATTGAGGACATAATCGACAGCGGCAGAACACTTTCATATCTTTCGGAATACCTGCTGTTGAAAGGAGCACATTCTGTGCGCACCTGTACCCTGCTCGACAAGCCGCAGCGCCGGGAGGTTGATTTCAACGCCGACCATGTGGGCATAATAATACCCGACGAGTTCGTTGTCGGATACGGGCTGGACTATGCGGAGCGTTACCGCACGCTGCCGTATATCGGCATATTAAAGCCGGAAATATATAAGTCATAACTTGAAAGATAAGCGGCTAAGATGAAAAATAACTATAAAATAATCATATTCTACGTCGCATTAATCGCTGTGATACTGATTGCAACAGCAACGCTGTTTTCCAATATGCAGAGCGATAATCTGCTCTACAGCGATATTGTCGACATGTTCAGAGACGGACAGGTCAAGCAGTTTGAAGTTGACGAAAACAATGTCCTGACGATTCTGACACAGGACAACAGGACTTTTTCCTATAAACTGCGCGATTTCAGCCTGTTCTACTACGACCTGGGCGAGCTCATTTTAGAGCAGCACGCAGCGGGCACTATTGAGTCGTACAACTACCCGCCGGCGGTTGAAATACCGTGGTGGGTCAGCATGCTGCCGTATGTGGTTATAATCACGCTTATGGTGGTGCTGTGGATCTATGTGATGAATCAGGCCACAGGCAAGGGCGGCAAGCTGAACACTTTCGGCAAGGCGCGTGCAAGGCTCGGCTCGGACGAAAAGAAAAAGGTATATTTTAAGGACGTCGCGGGCGAAGATGAGGAAAAGGAAGAGCTGCGCGAGGTTGTGGAATATTTGCGCGATCCCTCGAAGTTTACGAAACTGGGCGCAAGGATTCCGCGCGGCGTGCTGCTTGTCGGCCCTCCCGGCACCGGTAAAACGCTGCTGGCAAAAGCCGTTGCCGGAGAGGCGGGCGTTCCGTTTTACTCTATTTCCGGCTCCGACTTTGTCGAGATGTACGTCGGCGTGGGCGCAGCCCGCGTCCGCGACCTGTTTGATACAGCAAAGAAAAACCCAGCCAGCATCGTGTTCATAGACGAAATCGATGCCGTCGGCCGTCACCGCGGCGCAGGTCTCGGCGGCGGTCACGACGAGCGTGAGCAGACCCTGAACCAGCTGCTTGTCGAAATGGACGGATTCGGCTCCAACGACGGCGTAATTGTTATCGCTGCTACCAATCGCCCCGACATCCTCGACCCCGCGCTGCTGCGTCCCGGACGTTTTGACCGCCAGATAACAGTCGGTTACCCGGATGTTCGCGGGCGCGAGGAAATCCTCCGCGTTCACGCACAGGGCAAACCGTTTGAGGCGGATGTCGACCTTTCACTGCTTGCCAGAACCACGGTCGGCTTTACCGGCGCGGATCTTGCAAACCTGCTCAACGAGGCGGCACTGCTTGCCGCGCGCAAGAACAAATCGCTGATCGGCATGGACGACCTTGAGGAAGCAACTATCAAAGTGCTCGTCGGTCCCAAAAAGAAGTCGAAAATTATCACCGACCACGAAAAGAAACTCACAGCCTATCACGAAGCGGGTCACGCGATCGTGACGCGCATTATGAAGCCCGATTCCCCCGTACATCAGATTTCGA
This sequence comes from Clostridia bacterium, assembly GCA_033808535.1. Classification (GTDB taxonomy): domain Bacteria; phylum Bacillota; class Clostridia; order Oscillospirales; family CAG-272; genus DTU078. The sequence continues at coordinate 2,043 of JAPXNL010000108.1, read as the reverse complement.
TTATCCCAACCGGGCGAGCGGGCGGATATACGCTTTCCCTGCCCAAAGATGACCGCAACTATATGTCGAAGCGCGAGATGGAAAGCGAGATTGTCACGCTTCTTGCCGGTCGCGCAGCCGAGAAGCTGATTTTGGGCGACATATCCACAGGCGCATCTAACGATCTGCAGCGCGTGACGACAATGGCGCGCAACATGGTAACACGCTTCGGCATGTCCGACAACCTCGGCCCGATTGTATACGGCTCCGAGCACGGTCAGGATGAAGTGTTCCTCGGCCGCGACTTTTCCACGATACGGAACTATTCCGAAGAAACAGCGTCAAAGATAGATACTGAGATCAAGCGCATCGTGGACAACGCGTACGCTGCCGCACTGAAGGTCCTCGAAGAGCACAAAGATAAACTGCACTTCATTGCCGCATACCTATTTAAGAACGAAATCATGGAAGAAGAGCAGTTTAACGCTGTTATGGACGGCGATCCTACAATAGAAGAACTTGAGGCAATGGTCGCCGAAAAGCGCCGCCGCAGAGAGGAAGAAAATCAGGCGCGCGCAAGACGCGACGAAGAAGAACGCCGTCGCCAGGAGGAAGAGCGTGCCAGACGCGAAGCCGGAATGCATACCAGCAGCGAATCGGGTATGGACGCTTATGCGCGGCTCAGCCGCAAGGAAGAAAAGAGCGATAAAAACGACCGCGATGACAAAAATTAAAATCGCGTTTTGTATAGTTTGCTCATATAAAACGGAGTGAAAAATCCGGGACCTGCGGCAGAGCCGGTCCCGGATTTTGTCATGTTTATTCCCTTTCGCACCGGTGCTGTTACCATAACCGGTACTAAAAAATTTACCCGCACGGACGCACATAATATGCAAAAAACAGCTCATATAAGCAATATAAAATTACCCGCAAAAAAAATAATAACCCGCATGGCAGCGGGTTTTATCGCTATTTGCGCTTTTGTCGTTCTGGTATATTACCTGTTTGTCTTTTCAGGCATACCCGCGCTTACTTACTGGCGCGATATCTGGATTGAAACCGCCATGACGACCATGAAGCACCAGTGGCTTGCAACCTCGTTTATTCCCGCTTATATCATCGACGAGGTTATGGCGGACCGCCAGCCCAATCCTGATATAATTGGCGGGTTAAAGCCCGACTTGCAGTCCCCCGAAACCGACTCCGAGAATGCGCCCGAAACCGGCACAGAAGATGCGCCGGAGACAGGAGATACCCCCGGCACGGATACAAAGGATATACTCGGGCAGGCTAACATCGTTGTCGGAGAGCCTGACTATGCGGGCTACAAGGTGCTGGTCAACGACATCGAACAGGGGATTGTTATCTCGGAAATCACCGGCAAGGGCTACAAGGGCCGAATAATGCTTATCGACGATCCCTCCCGCGTGTATGTCGCGACGACACCGTACAAAAACGTCGAGGGAATGCGCATCCTTTCCATGATGGAGCATTACGGCGCGATTGCCGGAATAAACGCCAGCGGGTTCCCTGACCCGGAGGGCGAAGGTAACGGCGGCAAGATTGTCGGTCTTACATATTCCGACGGCGAATACTGGGGGCAATATGTAAACTGGACGGGCAGCATACTGCTGACAAAGGATAACCGCCTTATTGTGGGCAATGTGCGCAACTGGGACGAATACAACGTGCGAGGAGGCATGCAGTTCGGCCCGGTGCTTATCGCCGACGGCGAGATTCAGGTCGAGGGCTCAGCCGGATGGGGCATCCAGCCGCGCACGGCGATCGGTCAGCGTGCCGATGGCGTTATAGCACTGCTCGTCATCGACGGGCGCGATATCACATATAGTGTGGGATGCACGGTAGGCGATCTAGCGCAGATTTTCTCCAAATACAACATTGTCAACGCCGCCTGCTGCGACGGCGGCGCAAGCTCGGTGATGGCTTATAACGGCGAGATAATAACCCGCAACTCTTCCGCAAATCCGACGCCCGGGCGCAGACTGACGAATGCTTTTCTCGTGGCACCTAAAAAACAACAAATACAAAGAAAATCGAGTAGGA
>JAPXNL010000107.1:0-7936 GCA_033808535.1 Clostridia bacterium | reverse complement strand
CTATTAAAACGACTCATTATGTTGACCACCTTATCTTTTTATTTGCCGGATCGATCCGGATTTACCCCACCGGACTATGTCCGGAAGTTTTACGGGCGGATTTTCTCCGCTATTTATATTATATTGCGGCGGTGGTAAGTTGTGAGCAATTTAAATCGTCATAACACTGTAGTATGAAAATTTAAACTCCCGTTACGGACTGGCGTCCGCACGGGAGTTTTGTTTTCTTTCAATGGTTATTCTCGAGCACCGATATGAGTGTATATGCCAAGTGCTTCAAACTGCGGGACTTCGAGAGAGAGAAACACTACAAACTCCGGCAAACCGCTGTCTGCAAAGCTGAACGCAAGGTCGTACATGCCGCTCCTGCCGCTGTATGATGCGGGCAGCGGACTGATATGACGCAGCTTCAGCCCATATGCGTCAGCAGCATCAAGCACATCGCCGAGCGACGCGCCGCCGTCGTCAAAGGTTGCGGAAAACTCAAACACGCGCTCGCCGTCTGATACAGGCAATGACACTATTCCCCTGCGCAGCAGCGCAAACCGGGTGTAAATATCGTCGCCCTGCGTCTGCACGTCGCACGACAGCGCTATATTCAGCTCATATTTGCCGATAAGCGTCCTGAACCTCGACAGCACACCGTCGGTTGAGCTTTCGACAGGCAGTATGCAATACTTCGCGCGCCCGTAGTAGACGTCCTCGCACACGCTCGCAAAATCGGGCGAGTACATGACGGTCGGATTTTCAAGCGCTTGCGCGAAGGTGCCATATGCTTCGTCGGAGTAGTAGTTGTGCACATAGCTGATGCGGTTGGGTGCTTCATTTTCGCCTTCGGTTCCATCGCATCCAAGCAGCTCCAGGATGGACGGAGGAGCCGGTCTGCGCCCTAAGTTTTCGCAAATAAAACTGCACAGTGTAATCCTGTCGGAGCGCGAGAAAAGTTTGCCGTAACATCCGGACGCGGGCGACTGCGTCGCGGCGTCCGCAAGTGAGCCGGTAAACTCAACATATTCGCTGCGCAGCGCGTCGGACAGTACACCGCCGTCGAAAGCGCGCGCCAACCCATACAAGTGCGCCAGCCGGCGCTCGAAAACCGAGGACGCTTCGCCTGACAGCGCTGAAACATTGGCGGCAATAACACTCAGCTCGTCTTTTGTCATAGCTTAAAGTGACAATTCGAGCTGTCTGAAACTGTCGGTTAAAAATTCGCTCAGCTCGTCCGGGGTCAGTCGGCGCTGCGCCATCAGCGCCAGCATGTAAAGCCGTTTAGCCGTCGATTCAAGCTCAGTTGTGCCGCTCTCGTCTGAGGCGTCGGCGCGCTCGCCGAGCTTGCGGATGAAGGGATTTGCGGTGTTGAGCACCAGCGTCATGTCGTCATCCATGCCCGGGAAGCTGTTGCCGTCATCCGACATGCGATAGAACCTCATCATCTCGCTGAAACGGCGAGAATGTTCGGAAAGGTTGATTATCGCCGGCACGTCCGACGATTTGAGCGTCTCGAATTCCACAGTCAGATTTTCTTTGCCGCTGACTTTTTTGAACAGCTTCTCAAGCGCCTCGGACTTGTATTCCTCGCCGTCGCTTTTAAGCGCCTGCGCCACGTCGGCGTCAACTCGAACGAATTTAACCTCGCGGTCACCCCACTTCTCACCCTCGAGCGTCTGTATATAGCTTGTGTCGAGCGGCTTATCGAACAGCGCGACAGATATTCCCTCGCCGTTGTAGAGCGAAATGTAGTGCGCCTGGTCTGCTTTGTTTGATGCGTAATACACAGTGCCCGCGTGCTTGTCGCCCGCTGCGTCGAGGTATTCGGATATGCTCTTGTATGTGCCGTCGGTCAGCGGCAAAAGCAGGCAGTCTTTGGTACGCTCAAGGAATTTACGGTCGCGTATACAGGCGTATTCGATAAATATCTTGATGTCGTTCCAAAGCTTTTCAAAGCGCTCGCGTTCGGTATTATAGAGCGAGTTCAGCTTGTCCGAAACCTTTTTGACGATGTGAGCCGATATTTTCTTTACATAGGCATCGTTTTGGAGATAACTGCGCGATACGTTGAGCGGCAGCTCGGGGCAGTCGATAACGCCGCGCAGCATGAGCATGTATTCGGGGATGACTTCCTTTATGTTGTCGGCGACGAACACCTGATTATAGTACAGCTTAACCTGTCCCTCAAGGTTTTCATATTCGCTTGTGATGCGCGGGAAATATAGTATGCCGCGGAAATTGAGCGGGTAGTCGGCGTTAATGTGAATGTAAAACAGCGGCTCGCGGTAGTCGGCGAATACCTTGCGGTAAAATTCCTTGTATTCGTCCTCCGTGCAGTCGGAGGGGTTTTTCAGCCACAGCGGGTGAGTGTCGTTTACCGGTTTGGGAGGCTCGGGAGATTTTTCGCTGTCCTCTCCGGCTTCGGAGTCCTTTTTGCCTGTATCCTTTTCGGGCTCGCCGTCGTCAAAGTATATCTCAACAGGCATGAAAGCGCAGTATTTGGCCAGTATATCGCGCAGCTTATACGGAGAAAGAAACTCGCTTTCTTCTTCGGAGATATGCAGTATGACAGATGTGCCGCGTTCTGTGCGGTCGGAGGGATACACGCGGTACTCGCCGTCGGATGTGCACTCCCAGCGCACTGCCGGCTCGCCCGTGTACGATTTTGTGATGACCTCGACGGTATCGCTGACCATGAACGCCGAATAAAAGCCCAGTCCGAAGTGCCCGATGATGCCGGAGGTGTTTTCGCCCTCTTTGCCTTCGCCGCCCTCATACTTTGAGATGAAATCGAGCGCGCCGGACAACGCAATCTGGCAGATGTACTTGTCAAGCTCTTCTGCCGTCATGCCTATGCCGTTGTCGGAAACGGTGATTGTACGCGCTTCTTTGTCCAGTTCGACGTCGACGCGGAATTTATCATCGATGTCGCGCACATGGCCGAGCGATATAAGACGCTTCAGTTTTGTAACTGCGTCGCAGGCATTTGAAACCAGCTCACGCAAAAATATCTCTTTTTCCGAATACAGCCATTTCTTTATGATCGGAAATATATGTTCTGTTTCAACCGAAATTCCGCCGGTGTGAACGGCTTCATTCCTATCTTCGTTTTGCAACTCCAATCACTCCTGTTAAATTATTCTGTCTGATATTATAGCTGCATTCCGTGAATTTTTCATGAACGCCACTACTTGATAAAATGTGTGTCAATACATTAGATAAGTGTCGCTAATCTCCGGTTCTTCGTATGTGTACTCACCGGGCGCAATAAATCCCTCCGAACCCCGTGCGGCAATAAATTGATTTATAAATGTTCCCGTAAGCCGCACATCATACGCCGTACCGCCTGCCGTACAGTGCAGAATTACCGACGTGCCGTCGGACTCCGCCGTATAATCAGCCATGACCTCGTCAAGTTTGTTGCCTTTATCGTCGGTCACTGTTGCGGTCAGCCGTCCGACGCCGTCAAATGTGAGCCTGTGCAGCCTGTCGCCGGTGTCGAGTATCCAGCTTCCGCGCAAAAGCGGCGCAGACTCACCGGGCACAAGCGCGACGGGCAGCTCGCGCGAGCCCTGAGGTGTCACTGTCGTCACCACTATGTATGGAGTTCCGGCTTCGTCGAAATAAAAAGATATATAGCCGGTTTCAACTGAGTCAGTGTAGTTTTTCAAAGTCTGCGACAGCGCGCCCCGCAGCGTCTGATACGGCATGAAATCCTCGTCTGTCCACTCCGCGGAGAGCTTTGCATATACCTGTTTGATATAAAACTCCGCCGCATCGCCTGATACACCGAAGCACTCAAGAAACTCCTTATATTTGACCATTTGCCCGCTCTCTGCGTCAAACATATAGGAATGATAGCTGTTGTCCGCATAAACGCCGTCGTCAAAAGTTTCGGTGACCAGCACCGACAAAAGCCCGTCTCTCAGTGCTGCCGTATACGACGATCTGATGGTTATTCCGTCAAGTCGCCAGTTCTGCCACGACTCGCAGAGCTTTCTCAGCTCTTTGTTAGCTTTATCTGCGTCTTCAGAGCCGAGCTTTATTTCCGGCAGCACGATTACACCGTCCGAGCAGTCCGCATCGGCGACAAGCGACGCGAGATCCGCCGTGGCTTGCGTGGTGCAGGAAATCACCGCCGCCCCCGCGATAAAAATTATCAGAGCAAGCGCAAACCGATTCAAGGGTTATCCCCTCCTAATGTCCGCAAGCACTGCGAAAACACCGCCCGCCTGCGTGAACTCAGGACATCAAACCTCTACTTCATGTGCTATGTTTAGTCGCATGTAAAAGCCGTACTGTCAGCCGATAAGCCCGAGCGACGATTTCCAGCGCAGCACCCGCTCCGCCGACTCGTCTATGCGCGACGCGGGTATCGTGCCGTCTGCAACCGCGGCTGTGACCTCCGCATACGTCTGTTTGAAATCGCTTGAGCAGATAATGTCGCTGCCCGCCAAAATCGCTAGCACAGCCGGGCTCCCGCCGTGACGGGCTGAAAACTCCTTTATAGCGCCCATGTCGAGAGCATCGGTTATTATAACCCCGTCAAAACCGAGTGTGTCACGCAATAAGCTGTGGACCTTCGGCGACAGTGATGAGGGATAGTCGGGGTCAATGCATTTTACAATGTTGTGCGACACCATAACCGCGCCTGCGCCCGCCGCGATTCCGGCTTTAAAAGGCAATAAATCGCCTTTCTCAAACGCCTCAAATTCACGGGTGTCGACCGATATCCCCTCATGGGTATCGCTGTTGCCGCCGTATCCGGGAAAATGCTTGAGCACGCAGCCCATGCCGTTTTGAGTATAGCGCTCCGTCATCGCCGCTATTACATCGGCGGTCGCGGAAGCGTCCAGCCCGAGCGTGCGGGGATATATATAGCTTGCAGGGTCTGCCGACACATCACAGACCGGCGCAAGATTGCAGTTAATTCCAAGCGAGCGCAGCAGCGCCGATTTCTCGTCGATATCGGCGAGCACCGCATCTGCTCCGCCCTCGCGGTAGCGTTCTGCGGGCGACTTGAAAGGCTGTGCGCGGTACTGCTTATATTTACTGACCCGCACGACTGTGCCGCCCTCCTCGTCCACCGCTATCAGAAGCGGTATCTTCGCTGCCGACTGATACGATGCGACGGCGGCTACGGCTTCTTCGGGCGACCGCCCCTCAAAATCTGCGGCGAACAGCACGAACCCGCCAAGGTGATAATCTGTAACATCTTGGATGGCGTTCTCCGCGTCACAGCGCACCAAAAACAACTGGCCGATCTTTTCCTCCAATGTCATCTCGGAAAGCAGCTCCATTATCTCATCTCGGTCGGGTGCGTCGGTTTCAGGTTCGGTTTCAGGTTCGCTTACAGGTTCAGTTTCCGGTGCAGTAATTTGCTGTGAGCCCGTGTCGGAGGCGGACGGCTGCTCCGTTTGAACCGTATCGCCGGACGACACATCCGGCACCTCTCCCTGTGCCGCGCACGACAAAATCAGCAATAGAGTTAACGCCGTAAAGCATACCGCGATAATAATTTTAGCAACTGTCGGCATGCATGCCGTAAAAGTAATTTTAAAAAGTTTTATCAATGTTATAAACCGGTTCTTCCAAAGTTAATTTCACACGAGATTATCGCCCCTCGGAACATTTATTATACGCCAATTTCCTTGCATTGTCAAGCAAGGGGAGAAACGCAGAAACCCCGCCGGCATTTGAGCCTGCGGGGTTTTTCCGGGGGATATTTTCTGTACAGGCGGATGAGCACAGTGTTTTCATACTGCGCTTCCGCGTACGATTCTTTTGATGCTGTCCACCGAAAGGTAAAACATGTTCGCCAATGTTTCGGCGGAATAATTCTCCGAATAAAGTCTTCGGATTTTTTCGTTACGCTCAGCGTAATGACTGCGAGCTCCGCTGCGCCCGCCCCACACGGCCTTCGATTCAGTCGATGCGGGAATGTAAAGCAGCTCTCCCGAGCAGTAGCGCTGAATCTGCTTCAGCAGCGCCTCGGGAAGCACATCCCGAGCGTTTTTGTAAGCCATGGACAGTTCGTTCCTTCTTTCCGTTTTAGCGCATTGCCCCTCGGGTTCATACCGGACGGGCGTTAAAAATCATACGACATAGCGCGTCTGCGCCTGCAGCTTTGTCAGGATGCGCAAGCAACAGCCTTTATCGCCATCCACAGCGCAGATCGGGACACAGCCGCAAGGCGCCAGACGCGTGGCATAGATTTTCTGTGCAAGGCGGGGAATCTCACCGCCGCCCCGGAAAGACAAGGTTGTAAAACCCTGATCCTGGCCATCCCGCCGCGGATTTAGCGGCAAAACAGCCGACAGAGAACTACGCCGAAATCACCCATTCAGTGATCGTCATTTCAACATCACCCTCCTTCCAGACCAGGATTTACGGACGGTCGATCGCCCCCTCCGCAATTTTATTATACCTAATGTATCCAGCTATTGCAATATCAAGTTCGATTATAACAGTTTTATCCCCATCTCTTGTAAATTGCTTAAGAAATGGCTAAAATCAAATTAAAAACGAATAATTAACAAATTTATGTTGATAATCCGTGATGTGTATGATAATATAAATCAGTAATACTGTCATGAGGTGGATTTCTTTATATGTCAATGTATAACAAAAAGACTATCGAGGATATCGATGTCAAAGGCAAGCGTGTGTTGACACGCTGCGACTTTAACGTACCGATGGAGAACGGCACCATTACCGACGACAAACGCATTGTCGAAGCACTCCCCACCATCAAATACCTGTCCTCGCAAGGCGCGAGGGTAATTCTCTGCTCTCATTTCGGACGTCCCAAGGGACAGTTTAATCCGGAGTTCTCTCTCGCTCCCGTTGCGAAACGACTCTCCGAGTTGCTGGACCGCGAGATTCCGCTTGCAGCCGACGTTATCGGAGATGATGCGCGTGCAAAAGCGGCCGCGCTTGCCGACGGCGACATTATGCTGCTCGAGAACGTCCGCTTCCACAAGGAAGAAGAAAAGAACGACCCCGAGTTTTCGAAGGCTTTGGCTTCGCTTGCCGACATATTTGTCAATGACGCATTCGGGACCGCGCACCGTGCGCACAGCTCCACCGCAGGCGTTGCCGACTATCTGCCCGCCGTGTGCGGATACCTGATCCAGAAAGAAATCACCATCATGGGCAACGCGCTTGCCAATCCCAAACGCCCGTTTGTCGCAATTCTGGGCGGCGCGAAGGTGTCGGACAAGATCGGCGTTATCGAAAACCTGCTCGACAAGGTCGATACGCTCATCATCGGCGGCGGTATGGCCTATACGTTCATCAACGCCATGGGCTGCCCGATCGGATCTTCGATCTGCGAAAAAGACAAGCTGGGTCTCGCACAGGAAATCATGGAGAAGGCGCGCGCAAAGGGTGTCAGCCTGCTGCTGCCTGTCGACAACATCATCGGCCGCGAGTACAAAGAGGACACCATTTATATGCGCATATACTCCGATGCTATCCCCGACGGCTGGATGGGTCTTGACATCGGTGAAAAGACTCAGGAGCTGTTCGCGAAAACGCTGATCGGCGCCGGCACGGTTGTATGGAACGGCCCGATGGGCGTATCCGAGTGGAAAAACTTCGCATCCGGCACGCGCGCGATCGCATCTGCGATTGCATCTTCCGGCGCAGTTTCGATCATCGGCGGCGGCGACAGCGCTGCGGCGGTCGAAAAGCTCGGATTTGCCGATAAAATGACGCACATCTCGACCGGCGGCGGCGCGTCGCTGGAATTCCTTGAAGGCAAGGAGCTGCCCGGTATAGCCTGCCTGGCTGACAAGGACTGAGAAAATGGATAAAACCAAACGCAAGACTGTTATCGCAGGAAACTGGAAGATGAATAAAACGCCTTCCGAGGCGTATGAGCTCGCACGTGAACTGGTCGCAGGACTTTCCGGTATCGATACGGGAGACATGCTTGACATTGTGC
>JAPXNL010000106.1:0-7940 GCA_033808535.1 Clostridia bacterium | reverse complement strand
CAACCGGAAAGAAATACTCCGGGCTCCATTTCTTCGAGGACTGCGGTGACGCCGGCGACGGCTGGAATTACCGACATCCTCGCTTTGATGCCCGCGTGTACAGCACAACGGCAAAGCGCATCGCTGTAATTACAGACGGACCGCTGGGCACAGTGCTGCGCGTGACAGGTACGCTTGAGGTTCCCGCATCCAATGCAGAGCGCACAAAGCCGCATCCAGCCACCAAAACTCTCGAGCTTGTGACAGACATTACAATTACAAAGGATAATCCTATCATATCGTTTAAGACAACATTTGAAAACATCGCGCGCGAGCATCGCCTGCGCGTGTTGTTCCCGACGTGGCTGGAGTGCGACGTGTTCTACACTAAAACTCCGTTTGACATGTGCAGTTGGCCGGTATCAGCAGGCGATTACACGCAGCACGCCGAGGAGGAAACATTCGTGCATCCGTCACAGGGCGTGACATATGTGACAGACGGACTAAACGGTGTGTCAGTCTATGCAAAGGGACTGTATGAGGTCGAGGTGACAGACGATAAATCGCGCACTGTCGCGCTGACACTGATGCGCTCGCCGGCAAACGAAACGTGGCACGAAACGCGGCTGACGGCACTGCTCCGTCCGCTCGAGTTTGAGTACGCGCTGAGCTTGGTCGATACCTGTCCTGCAACTGCGATGATGCACGGCGAGGCGTGGCGCAATCCGCCTGTTTCATATTACAGCCCGGAGAAACCCGTTGGCACGCTTCCGCGCGCAGCGTCGTTTATAGGCGTGAGCAGCGAAACGGTGCTGATCTCGTCGGTCATATATACAGGGGAGGGCATAGAGGTCCGGCTGCTTGAAACCTCCGGACGTAATCAAAGCACCGTGCTGGAGCTGATGCGTCCTGTGCAGTCAGCCGAAAATGTCGACCTGCTTGGTAACAAAATCGGCGACGCGCAGGTGGCTGACGGAAAGGTTACGGTCAATCTCAAATCAAAACAGTTTGTCACACTGAAGATTAAGGTGTAAAAAATAAACACGCCGGGGTTTGGCAATACCAAGCCCCGGTTTTTTTATAAGCAAATGTTTTAACATCCGGCAGTGACGGTTAAAAATGCCGGGCGGCAAGTCAGGCGACGGTGCTTTCTCTGGCAATGGCGCTCTGTCCCTGCTCGGTTACAGGCATTATCCACTTGCGCGACCTGAACCTGCGGATGCATAACAGAAACTTCACGCAGTCCTCTCCGATCGCCATGGCTGCGTAAACGCCGAGAAACGGCAGGCGCAGCACATACGCCGCAAATGCCATAAGCGGCAGCGCGATCAGCCAGACACAGCAAATGTCGTATTTCATGCCCGTCAGGGTATCGCCGCCCGAACGGAAAACGCCGACTATCTGTATAAACGGGATGTTGCGGAAAGGTATAATGATGCCGTATATTATAATTATTCCCGCCGCAGTGGCAAGCGTTACGTCGCTGAGCTGTCCGCCGATATTAAACACCGATATGATTTGCGTGCGGAAGATGATGGCGAACACACCGACAAATACCGAAACAAGCGGCACCAGCACCGAAAACCGGAGCGCATCGCGATATGCTTCGTCAGGCTTGCCGGAGCCGATCGCTTTTCCGACAATGACACAGCACGCATTGCACAGCCCGATGAACATGACAAATGCAATGCCTTCAAAGGTGCGGAAGATAGTAACGCCGGTGAAGTATTGATAGCCGAGGTTGCCTAAAATGATATTGTAGCACATGGTGCCGAGCGCCCATAGAAATTCGTTTAGCACCACCGGCGTGGCGACTTTGTAAAACTTGAACAGCAGTGCGCGGTCGAATGAGATTAGATCCTTAAACGGCGCACGCAGTGTATTCTTTGTCGCCATGGATACCACAAAAATAACGACGGCGCCGGTCCATACCGATATGACCGTTGCGATGGCAGCGCCGGCAACGCCCATGGCAGGCGCTCCGAAGTGACCGAAGATGAGTATATAGTTTAAGACGATATTCTCAATCGTGGTCATCAGGCTGACGAACATAGGCAGCCTGACATGCTCCGTCGAGCGGAGTACGGAGGAGAAGATGATTGACAGCGCATAAGCCGGGTAAGCGAAACTCATATAAAACAGATAAGTCGCACCGGACTTAATAACCGTCTCATTATCATTAAAGAGCCGGATAACAAACTGCGGGCTGAACATTGCAACCGCTCCGAATATCAGAGAGATTGCAAGCATATGCAGCAGTGCGATTCCGTAAATTTTATTGATTTTTTTGATATCGCGCACGCCCCAGTACTGCGCGAAGAACACAGAGGCGCCCGACGACAGTCCGAACATCGCAAGCTGCATGAGCCAGCCCCACTGTGCAGCCATGCCCGTAGACGAGAGCGCAACATCGCCAAGCCAAGACACCATTAGCGTGTCGACAAGCGAGTAAATGCTCATCAGCAGGTTCTGAAAAGATATAGGCAGTGCAAGGCGCAGCGCGCGCGCCCAGAATTCACGGTCGCCGAGGTATTTGTTAATAAAAGATTTAATCATATAAGTAGTAAGTAGTATAATCAGTAAGTTAATACATTAGGAAAGTAAGCAATCAAGTTAATGCCGAAGCGAAGATGCTCCGGTAATTGAGCTGTATTATAATGCTTGGATAAATGCAGATAGAGCAAAGCACAGCCGCCGGTTTGGGTATATGCACCCGAATCGGCGGCGCAAACAGATTTTGTCAAAAATCCGAATACGACTCAGGACAATAAGGGTATTAAAGGAATAAAAGAGCACCAATCTGTAGTTTATCTGACAGCGCAGAATATTTTATATTCGGCTGCTGCCCGGGTTATGCGAGATTTGGAAGTTTTGGACTAACGCTCCTCGCGGTGATAGTTGATGCCGCAGGACGCAGGCTGCGCGCCCTCGCGTTTGTGCCGGACCGAGGCTACAATAAGCACAAGCGCCGTTACGAGGAATGGCAGCATCACATAGAACGCGTTCGGTATCGAGGAGAGAAACGCAAGCGGCGGAAATGCAGATGCAAACTCGCCGGCGCGCACCTGAAAGATTGTGAATGCGCCGAAAACCAGCGAGCCCAATATCGCTTTGACCGGGCTCCAGCTTGCGAATATGACAAGCGCCACCGCAATCCAGCCCTGTCCGTTGACGCAGCCGTTGTTCCACACGCCGTTGCCGTTGAGCAGCGAAATATAAGCCCCTCCTATACCGCAGATGCCGCCGCCGATTGCAATGTTTACATACTTGATGCGGTCGACATTGAGTCCGGACGCGTCGGCGGCGGCGGGATTTTCGCCGGTAGCGCGCAGGTTAAGGCCGGTGCGCGTGAATTTGATATAAAACCAGCATACAAGCGCTATCGCAACCGCGAGATAGACGAGGATGTTGTGCGAAAACAGCACCCGCCCTATATAGGGGATATCGGACAGTACGGGAATAGAGAGCTCCGACAGTTTTGCGGAAAATGCGGACGAGAGCTTCGGCGCTCCGCCTTTGGTTGCGGCAATCAGCATCTCGCCGAAAAAGTTGGCAAAGCCTGTGCCGAAAATGGTGAGCGTCAGACCGGTTACGTTCTGATTAGCCTTAAGCGTAACCGTCAAAAACGCATAAATCAGCGAGCCGACCACACCTGCGCCGAACGCCGCAAGCAGTGCAAGTATCACGCTGTTGGTGTAAAATCCGGTCAGAAAGCCGATGAACGCACCCATATACATGAGACCCTCGACACCGAGGTTGAGGTTTCCCGCTTTTTCGGTTAAAATCTCGCCTGTAGTGCCGAAAAGCAGCGGCGCTCCGGCTTTTATCGCGGCAAAAAGAAAGTTTACTATTGTGTTCATTTGCTTTCGCCTCCCGAAGCCGCCTTTGCATGGGCTGCGTTATTGTTGTTGCGCCGCCAGACGATTCTGTATCCTGTGAAGAACATTGCGCCCAGCACCGTGAACAGAATTATACCCTGCAAAATATCCGAAACCGCAGATGAAAGACCGTATGTCGACTGTGCGACGCCGCAGCCTTTTACGAGCATGCCTATCAGAGTAGCTACGGCGACAGATGCCAGCGGGCTGAGTTTAGCAAGCCACACCACAATGATTGCGCTGAATCCAACGCCGCTTGCGATGCCCATTGAAAGCGTGTGCGAGGTCGCCTCGCCCGAAACCTGCAGCATGCCGCCCAGTCCGGTGATAGCGCCTGAGAGAAACATTGTGCGTATGATAACGGCGGTCACGTTCATGCCGGCATATCGCGCCGTGTTGATGCTCTCGCCGACGACCGCGATTTCATAGCCCTGTTTGGTTCGCTTCATATAAATAGTCATGAACAAAACGAGCGCGACCGCGACAATCCAGCTTATGTCAAGCCCGAACAGCTGGTCAAGCCACGCGTTTTCGGGGAACTTCGCAATTTTGGGAAAGCCGCCCGCCGCAGGGTCGCGCCAAGGCCCGTCGCGCAGGTATTGGACAACGTAAAGCGCGATGTAGTTTAACATCAGCGTGAGCAGCGTTTCGTTTGTGCCGAACCGGCACTTGAAAAACGCCGGTATAACCGCCCAGACTCCTCCGCCTAATATACCGGCAAGCGCCATTACAATCATCAGCAGCCAGTGCGGGAAATCGGTGGGGAAGAACAGAGCGATAGCAGATGCAAAAACCGCACCCATTATAAACTGCCCCTCGCCTCCGATGTTCCAGAATTTCATCCTGAACGCCGGAATTACGCCAATCGACGCTATAAGCAGCGGGACAATTATTCGTATCAGCGATTTTATCGAAAGCGCCGAACGGAAGCAGCCGGCAATAACCGTGCCGTAAAAAGCAAACGGATTGATGCCGATGCAGGCGATCAGTATGCCGCCGGCGACAATCGCGATAAGCACAGCGCCGAGATTAAGTAAAAACGTCTGACCGCGCGTCATTTCGACACGCTTGACAATGTTGAAGCGCGGCTCGCGGCTGCCGTTGCGTATGTTATTCATCGTCGACGACCTCCTCGCCATAACGCTCGCTTGTTTTTGTGCCGGCCATCAGCAGGCCGAGCTGTTCCTTTGTCGCGGTACGCGCGTTGACAATGCCCGTTATCCTGCCGTGGCACAGCACCATAATGCGGTCGCAGAGCTCGAGCATAACGTCCAGGTCCTCACCGATGAACAGAACTCCGACGCCGCGTTTCTTTTGCTCATTTAACGCGTCATATATTACATAAGAGGATCCGATGTCAAGTCCGCGCACCGGATAAGCCGTGATAAGCACACTGGGATTGACATGGATCTCCCTTCCGAGCAGCACTTTCTGCACATTGCCGCCGGAAAGCATGCGGACAGGCTGGTTCACGCCGGAGGTTACAACCCCGAGCTTGTCTATAACCTGCCTTGCCATATTCTCCGCCGACTTGCGATCAGTGAACGGCGAGCGCGGGTCGCGGTAGTTTTTCAGCATCATGTTGTCGGCAATGTCAAGCGAGGCGGCAAGCCCCATTCCCAGCCGGTCCTCCGGGATAAACGACATCGAAATGCCAAGCTTTATGATTTCGCGCGGAGATTTACCCTCGATATTCTCTTTTTTATACAGGATAGCGCCTTTTTTCAGCGGCTGAAGACCGGCGATAGTCTCGCACAGCTCTTTCTGACCGCTGCCCGCAACACCCGCAACGCCGAGTATTTCGCCGCCGTGCAGGTTGAAGGTCACGTCGTCAAGCCGCGTGACTCCTTCCTCGTCCTCAACCGTAAGGTGATAGACGTGCAGCAGCGTTTCGGTGCGGGGAACCTCCGGACGGTTTATTTTCAGCTCCACAGGTCGGCCGACCATATATTCGGTCAGCTTTGCCGCGTCGGTTTCCGATGTTTTGACGGTTGCGACAGACTCGCCGCGCCGCAAAATCGTTACCCGGTCGCTGATTTCCAGCACCTCGTTCAGCTTGTGCGTGATGATAACGATAGCACATCCTGAGGAGCGCATCCTGCGCAGGATGTCAAACAGGCGCTTTGTTTCCTGCGGCGTGAGAACAGCGGTAGGCTCATCGAGTATGAGTATATCCGCGCCTCTGTAAAGGACTTTCAGAATTTCAACCGTCTGCTTTTCCGAAACAGACATCTCGTATATTTTCTTTTCGGGATCAATCGCCATTCCGTAGCGTTCCCCGACTTTTTTCGCGGCTTCAAACCGCTGCCGGGTGAGCAGCATTCCGCTTCCGGGCGTGCCGAGCACGATATTGTCGGCGGCGGTCAGCACGTCGACGAGTTTGAAGTGCTGGTGAATCATGCCGATGCCAAGCCGCGCGGAATCTTCGGGCGACTTGATGAAAACCTCATTGCCGTTCACGAATATTTGGCCGCTGTCGGGATGGTATATGCCCGAGAGCATATTCATAAGCGTGGTTTTGCCTGACCCGTTCTCACCGAGCAGGGCCAATATTTCACCGCGCCTTATGGTCAGGTCGATATTGTTGTTTGCAACAACACTGCCGAACGCTTTTGTGATACCGCGCAGCTCGATTGCTATCTCGCTGCGTGCGGAGACGTTTGTGCCTGTGTTCACGAAAACTCTCCAATAAAAATAAATTTCGGGCGGCGCAATTTTGAAAAAATCACGCGCCGCCTTAATATTGTGACCGCTTGGTCTGGACCCGGACGGAGCGGCGCTCCGCCCGGGATTTTATTTTGTGTTGCTAATGGCTACTATCAGCTTTCAATAACGTTGGAATAATACCAGTTGATGCCGCCGGTTATGGTTGCGTCGTCAAGGGTTGCACCGCCGGCTTCGACGATGACGTTGTCCTTGTTGTCGGTGAGTGCTTCGTCTACAAGCGTGACGGTTGTGCCGTCGACTTTAACCTGCTTGCCGTCGAATACGCCGAACTCGCCGTCGACGATAAGCTTCTTAACCTGGTCGATGATTTCCTTGGTATTGGCTTCGCAGTTGTCGGAAAGCGGGGAGATATCGACAAAGCCTTCCTTGAGACCGCCGAAGTAGTTGCCTAAATCTGTCCACTTGTTGTCGATAACAGCCTGAACTGCCGTGGTGTAGTATACACCCCAGTTCCAGATCGGAGCGGTGAGGTGAGCTTTGGGCGCTTCGGGTGTCATATCGGAGTTGTATCCGCATCCCCATACGCCGCGCTTTTCGGCTGCAAGCTGCGGAGCAGTTGTATCGCAGTGCTGGCCGATGACGTCGCAGCCAAGGTCGAGCAGCGCCTCGGCTGCCTGGCTCTCAAGGTCGACGCTGAACCAGGTGTTGGTGACCTTTACATAAACAACTGCATCGGGATTGACGGCTGCAATTCCCTTAGCAAATGCGTTGAGACCGCCTGTAACCTCGGAGTTGTCGATGCCCATTGCAGCGACATATCCGATTTTGTTTGTCTTTGTCTTAAGACCAGCGGCTATGCCTGCGAGATAACGCGCCTGATAGATGCGGCCAAAGTAATTGTTGAAGTTTTTGCCGTTGGACATATAGCCGCTGCAGTGAGAGAAGATAACGTCGGGGTACTGCTCTGCAAGCTCTGCCATGGTCTCCATGTAGCCCCAGCTTGTGCCGAAGATTATCTTGGCGCCCGCTTCGATGCACTCTTCGATAGCGGTCTTTGTTGCCGCCGCATCGTCGTCTGCAACGTTGTTCTTGCGGATAATCTGGCTGTCGTCCAGCTTCAGATTCTTCTGCATGGCAACGATGCCCTGGTCATGCGCGAACGTATAACCGGCGCCTGCGCCCGGGTCGCCGATATGTATCACGCCGACCTTTAAGTCAGCCGGTGCACCGGACTGGGAGCAGGACGGCAGATACGCGGCGCATAATACGATAAGCGCTGCTGCCATGAAAAATGAGATAATTCTCTTCATCAGAATAAATCCTCCAAAATATTCAGCCTTTCGGCTTTTATTACTGTTTCGACATATTTCGCCCGGGCTTTTTGGCGATAGGCTTGTCCGCCCGCATAGCATGGTT
>JAPXNL010000105.1:0-7975 GCA_033808535.1 Clostridia bacterium | reverse complement strand
GGCTACTGCTATGGTTTTTACGGTTTTCATTTTTCATATCTCCTTTTCGAGTTATTTTATCGAGTGCTTATTGCTGTGTACCTGTAAGCATATAGGACTATAAACACTTATTATTACATTACAGTTCTTGCGGCTGTTTTAATGACCTTAAAACGCCTGTGCTACAAGGCTTTGCGAGTTTTGCCCCTGAATGAAAAGCGTACAATTTCGCTTGTCATACATGACGCAAAATTGCACACTGTTCATTGATATATGAAGTTGTTTCGCTTATCCTCTGTGCGGTTTTTAGATGTGTCTTGCTGAAAGAATAATTGCTATGTCGTTTCCGCAAGTTCTCTAAAATATGTTCCGCACAACTGCTTGCTCCGTACCCGTTCACCATAATGTGAATATGCGGGTCTGTTTCGGTGGGTGGGGTTACTCGGACGGTTTCGCCTGTCTGCCTATCAATCTTTCTTACCTTTTCGGAACAGGTGAAATGCTTTCTGCCGCCTTTGCTTTTCGGCTTGTCATATCCCATCTTTCCGACATAGGCACTATCTGTAACAGACACGCCGAGTAGAAAACTGATTTCTTCTTCCTGTTTTTTCTTCAAGCGTACACACATCGCCCGAAGCCTGTTTAGTTCTTTGGTTGCGTCCTCAATGCTGTTGAACTTGCGCCCATCACATAGGAGATAGGCTGTATTGACCTTATACAGGGAAATCACCTGCCAGTCGCATATCTGCCGCTCTCTGAATAAAAGCTACTTGCGCCTTTGAGCAGTTGAACATCTCAACATAGACGGAATAGGTTTCATCAGCGTTTTTTCGTGTCTTAAAAACTGCGACAGGCTTTCCTTGATTGACGAGTTCTAAATAGTTTTCGTCCTCTTTCATCAGCTTTAGTTCCTTGAAATCCATCCTTTGTACCCCCTTCCGTTAATTTTATTATACACTACATCTTGCGTGATGTAAACGGGATTGACACAAAATATAGTGTTTTTTCGCATATTTTTTATTCAAACCACAAGATATAGTGGTTGCGAGGGTAAAAGAAAAGAGCAAGTCGCAATCTCTGCAAACTTGCTCTTGTGATGTGGTCTGAAAATGACCAGTACGAAAACGGTACTGGTAAACGGTACTGGTAAAACCAGCCCAGTAAAGATTTTTTACTACCAGTAAAGATTTTTTACTACCAGTAAAAATGACCACTTCCTAAGGAAATATTCTTTAGGATTTTGATTTTTCTTGATTTTACCACTTTTCCTAAAGATATTCGGCTACCTTTTCCTAAAGATTTTTCCTTGCGTGTGCGCGTGCGTGACGCGCGCGTAGTTATATATATAATAATATATCTACTCTTAGTATCTCTCGTAGTACATACTTCGTATGTACTCTCGAGATACCACCGCTCGCATGGCTCACGGTACTGGTCGTGCTATTCAGCATCTTCTAAATATCTCTCTGGGTATTCAGAACACAACGACATTAGCACACCTCATATAAGGTTGAGCGCACCACGAGATTTAGGCGAGATGACACTTTAAGGGGGTGGGTGGTATGTTTGTACCTCTAAATAGCCGCCGTTCTTCTCGTGGTTATATCGTGGTTGTGCGTATGCCGTTGGAATGTAGTATATAACAGTCCTGTAAATAGCCTAAAAACACCGTTGAAATGTAGTACATAACAAATGATTTTTACGCTAAAGATACCAGCCGGAAGATCCGTGCAGTTAAGAAAGCACAGGCAGAACGGGGCGAGCGCGTGGCGACCAGAGCGCCCTACGGTTATAAAAAAGATGAAAACGACCCCAAAAGAAAGATTATTCCTGATGAGGATGCCGCTCCTGTTGTGCAGAGGATTTTCAGCCTCTGCGCCGGAGGAAAAGGCCCAAGCCAAATCGCAAGGCAGTTGAAAAAGGAACAGGTTCTAACGCCAGGCAATTATTACTACCATAAAACCGGTGTGCTTCTGACCGGCGTGGATACCATGAGGCCTTATGATTGGAGCAATACAACCGTAGCCAGCATTCTGGAGGACGAGGTCTATCTGGGACACACTATCAGCCTGCAGTCCACCACGATATCCTACAAAAACAAGAAGCGGATCGAGCGCCCCAAAGCGGAACAGCTTCGGTTTGAGAACACCCACGAGCCGCTGGTGACTAAAGAAACCTGGGATATCGTGCAGGACATCCGAAAGAACAAGCGGCGCAGGGCGAACATGGCGGAACAAAACATGTTCTCCGGTTTGGTCTACTGTGCAGAGTGCGGCGGGACGATGGTACTCCACCGGGCGCATACCATGGACGCGGTGAAAAACAACTTCATGTGCTCCACCTACAAGAAGCGTGGTAAGGAAATGTGCACCGCTCATTACATCCGGGAAATCCAGCTGTCGGCAATCGTTCTGGACGATCTGCGCCGGGTGACCCACTTCGCCAGACAGCAAGAGGCGCTGTTTATCCAGCATATCAATCGTAAGAATAGCGCTGAAACCAGACGAGAGATCGAGCGGCTCCAGAGGGAGCTGGATGCTATGCGCCGGAGGGATACCGAGCTGAGCACACTCTTTAAACGGCTGTATGAGGACAACGTACTTGGCAGAGTTACGAATGAGCAGTTCCGGGTATTGTCCGCCGATTACAACAGTGAGCAAAACAACTTGAAGGAGCGAATCCCTCAGACCGTGGAACGGATCGAAAAGCTGCAGGCTTCTATCTCCAATGTCTCCCGGTTTGTTGAGAAAGCCAAACGCTATACCGAGATTCCGGAGCTGACCGGCGAGCTTCTGCACCTGTTTATCGAGCGCATTGAAGTGGGCGAACGCGGCGAGCGTTATTCCAGAACAGCGGAACAAAAGATTGTCATACGTTACAGAGACATCGGCATTCTCGGCGCATTTGCTGAAGAAGCACAGAAAATAGCCGGTTAACGGCAAAGGCAGACAGCGGAATCTGCTGCCTGCCTTTACAAAACCCATGGTTCAGTATGTGTCCCTATGAACACGGGCATAAATCCTGCCGGGCTTTTTTATTTACCCTGAAAAACAATTGATAATGCGTTCCCGGTCATGATCAAGTGTGCCGCGGCTTAGTGCGAGCAGTACCGCCCCCGCCGCAACCGGGGGAAGTATTGCGTCTGTCACCGGTGTTGCGGCAAACGCGCCGCCGTCGAGCGTGGCAAACTCCTTGCGGAACGCCCGTCCGAGCGCGCCAGCTTTCGACGACCGCCATGCACCGCCGCATAATGCAACGGATTTTGTGCGGTCTACTTTATATATGCGATACAGCGCAGCAGTCTGCTGCGCAAGCAGTATGCCGGCTTCATGAATAATTACGCGGGCGATGCTGTCGCCGGCGTCGCAGGCTTCACCCACATACGGCGCAAATCCTGCTATGCGTGAATGGCGCGGCACCGTATCTGTGTCATTATAGAAAGTGCGGTACAGCCCGCGTGTCATCGACTCGATTACATCGGCATCGCCGAGGGGAACATCATCGACGCAATCTGCGGTGCAATTTGCGCTGCCACTTGCTTTTACATACCGCATCAGCGCGCCTGCCAGCGCAGTAGGCTCACCCCAGCCGTTTATCGCCGCGATAGCCGCGCGCAGACCGCGCTGACCTATCCAATATCCGCCGCCTTCGTCGCCGAGCTCAGGGCCATAACCGCCGCGGTGAATGACATGCCTGCCGCTTATCCACGCAGCGCCGGAGCCGGTCCCGGCGATGACAATGCAGCCGTCGTCATCAAACGCGCCAGCGAGCCGGCAGGCGTATGCTTCGCCTAAAAATCTTACCTTGCAGTCCGGTGTGCGCGCTGCGATTGCCGCTATAATCGGGTCAGACGGGCCGACTACAACTCCCGCTGCGTCCGTCGGATATTTTCCGGTTATGGCGTATGCCTCGTCGATTGCACCACCGATTGCCTCCTCACAGTTTCGGGCGACACGCTCATCGCCGAGAAAGCGAGCGTTCGTGCCGCCGGACTTGCGCTGTGCTATTAAATTGAACTCGTCGTCGTATACAATTGCGGATAACTTGCTCCCGCCCCCGTCAAATGCCAGATGAAGCTGCATATGTAATCCTCCGCCAAACGGTGGTTTGCTCCGGTTTGTCCACAAATACGGGTATTTATTACAGGATATTATAATATAACCCACGCCATATATCAATACAGCAAAATACAAATCAAATAAAAAACGGTGACAGGCAAATTGCCTGTCACCGTTAGCAGTTTATTTAATTACAGACCGCGTTTGACGTAGTGCGTGTGCAGAATCTCATGCGCCTTGTGGCTGCCGGGCTCTCCGAAGAATTCCTCGTAAAGCATTTTGCAGACAGGGTTGTCGTGCGAGCGGCGCAGCTTGTTGTTCGCGTCGACGGCATAGAGCACCGCGGCGCGTTTTGCACGCAGGTCGACGTTGTTGCGTACGACCGGCGGCTGATAAGGCTGACCGCCGCCGTTGACGCATCCGCCGGGACATGCCATGACCTCGACGAAGGTTACGTCTTCTTCGCCGTTCTTTATGCGGTCAAGCAGCTTTCTGGCGTTTGCGGTGCCCGATACGACCGCGACCTTTACTTCGAGATCGCCGAGCTTATAGGTGGCGCGCTTGATGCCCGCAGTACCGCGCACATCGTAGAAGTCTACCTTCTCAAGCGGTTTGCCGAGGATGGATTCAGCCGCGGTGCGGAGCGCCGCCTCCATAACGCCGCCCGTCGCGCCGAAGATTTCGCCCGCGCCGGTGGCTACGCCGAAGGGCTGGTCGAAAGGCTCATCCTCGAGCTTTCTGAAGTCGATTCCGGCGCGCTCGATCATGCGGCCGAGCTCGCGTGTAGTGACGGCAACATCGACATCCGGATAACCGGACGCATTTTCACCCTCGCGGCCGACCTCGAACTTCTTGGCGGTGCAGGGAATCGCGGACACAAAGAAGATGTCCTTGGGGTCGATGTTGTTCTTCTGCGCATAGTAGGTCTTATAAAGCGCTCCGAACATCTGCTGCGGCGATTTGCAGGTCGAAAGATTTTCGGTGAACTCGGGATAGTAATGCTCGCAGTACTTGATCCAGCCGGGCGAGCAGGATGTAATCATCGGCAGTTCACCGCCGTTCTGGACGCGCTCGATGAGTTCGTGCGCCTCCTCGATGATTGTCAGGTCGGCGGTGAGGTTCATGTTGTATACGCCGTCAAAGCCCATGCGCTTGAGAGCGGCGACCATCTTGCCCTCGACGTCGGTGCCCGGCTCGTAGCCGAAGCATTCGCCGATTGTGGCGCGAACCGACGGAGCGGTGCAGATTGCAACGTGCTTTGTCGGGTCGGCAAGAGCGTCGAGAATGCGCTGTGTGTCGTCGCGCTCGTGCAGAGCGCCGGTGGGGCACACGACTGTACACTGTCCGCAGTTGATGCAGGCGGTGTCAGCTATCTCGGACTCGAAAGCGCAGCCGATTTCGGTATCGAAACCGCGGTTGTTGGCGCCGATAACGCCGATATCCTGCATGGTTTTGCAGGCTGCGACACAGCGGCGGCAGAGTATGCACTTGGAGTTGTCGCGGACAATCGACGGCGAGGATTCGTCCTTTTGCGTCTTGGTGCGCTCGCCGACGAAATAGCTGGATTCAACATGGTAGTCGCGGCACAGCTTCTGCAGCTCGCAGGTGGTGGAGCGTATGCACGACAGGCAGTCCATGTTGTGGTTGGAAAGCAGCAGCTCAAGGTTGAGCTTGCGCGCTTTGTTTATCTTCGGGGTATCGGTTTTTACAACCATACCCTGGGATACGGGATATACGCAGGATGTAACCATACGGAAGGGCTTGCCGCCTTCGGATACCTCAACGAGGCAGATGCGGCATGCGCCTATTTCGTTTATATCGCGCAGATAGCAGAGTGTGGGTATATCAATGTTGGCTGCTCTGGCAGCGTCAAGCACCGTTGTGCCGGCAGGCACTTCATAATCTCTGCCGTTTATCGTAATCTTTACGTTTTCCATAGTATTATGCGGCTCTCCTTTCTCAGTTCTTGGATATGGCGCCGAATGCGCAGTTATCCATGCAGACGCCGCACTTGATGCACTTGGACTGATCTATGACGTGAGGCTCTCTTACCTTGCCCGAAATTGCGGCAACAGGACATTTGCGGGCACACTTCGTGCATCCAGTACATTTTTCGGGATCTATAATAAACTGTACGAGTTTCTTGCAGACATGAGCAGGGCAGCGGCGCTCCTTGATGTGCGCTTCGTACTCCTCGTGGAAGAATTTCAGCGTAGAGAGAACGGGGTTGGGCGCTGTCTGACCGAGACCGCAGAGCGATGCGGTCTTGACAAAGTCCGAAAGCTCCTCAAGACGCACCAGATCCTTCTCGGTGCCCTTGCCGGAGATAATCTTGTCAAGAATCTCAAGCGTGCGCTTCATTCCGATGCGGCAGGGTGTGCATTTACCGCAGCTTTCATCGACGGTGAAGTCGAGGAAGAACCGAGCAATGTCAACCATGCAGTTGTCCTCGTCAATGACGATCATACCGCCCGAACCGATTATGCAACCGATCGCCGCGAGCGAGTCGTAGTCGACCGGTGTATCGATAAGACTTGCGGGTATGCAGCCGCCGGACGGACCGCCGGTCTGAACCGCCTTGAGCGCCTTGCCGTTCGGGATGCCGCCGCCGATATCGTAAATGATCTCGCGCAGGGGCATGCCCATGGGTATTTCAATAAGACCAGTGTTGTTGATTTTGCCGCCCAGAGCGAACACCTTTGTGCCCTTGGACTTCTCCGTGCCGTAGCCGGCGAACCAGTCGGCTCCGTGCAGGATAATCTGAGCGATGTTTGCGTATGTCTCGACGTTGTTGAGGATGGTCGGCTGTGCGAACAGTCCCTTGACCGCCGGGAACGGAGGACGCGGGCGCGGTTCGCCGCGCTTGCCTTCGATGGAAGTCATCAGCGATGTTTCCTCGCCGCAGACAAACGCGCCTGCGCCGAAACGCAGCGAAAGCTCGAAGTTGAAGCCGGTGCCCATGATGTTCTGGCCCAGCAGACCGTATTCCTTGGCCTGCTGAATCGCTATCTGAAGCCTTGTAATCGCGGTCGGATACTCGGCGCGGACGTATATATAGCCCTCGTCGGCTCCGATTGCATAAGCTGCGATAGCCATCGCTTCAATGACGGCACCCGGGTCGCCCTCAAGTACGGAGCGGTCCATGAACGCGCCGGGGTCGCCCTCGTCGGCGTTGCAGCAGACGTACTTTTTAACTTTTCCGCGGTTATCGGATGCGAATTTCCATTTGAGACCGGTGGGGAAGCCGGCGCCGCCGCGTCCGCGCAGTCCGGATCTTAATACCTCGTCGATAACCTGGTCGGGGGTCATCTCGGTGAGAACCTTGTGAAGCGCCTGATAACCGTCACGTGCTATGTAGTCGTCAATGTTCTCGGGGTCGATGACACCGCAGTTGCGCATTGCGATACGCACCTGTTTCTTCATGAAGGTGGTATCGTCAATAGAGTATACCGGACGCCCGTTTTCGGTAAGCATGAACTCCTCAACGGGATGTCCGCCTTTTAT
Source organism: Clostridia bacterium (assembly GCA_033808535.1). Lineage (GTDB taxonomy): Bacteria > Bacillota > Clostridia > Oscillospirales > CAG-272 > DTU078. The sequence goes on along the minus strand of JAPXNL010000105.1, from coordinate 434 downwards.
ATGTTCCTCGATCACGCGGCGCGCGCGGTCGGGGTCCATTTTTATATAAGTAACCTTAGGTTTGCCCGCCTCATAAACCTCGACTATCGGCTCGTACTGGCAGATGCCTATACAACCTGTGCGCTCGACACGGACATTGTCCATGCCGGCGGCATATTCCTTCAGCGCTTCCATGACAGGTTTGGCGCCGGCAGCCATGCCGCAGGTTGCAAGCCCGACAACAATACGGAAACCGCCGTCGGCTGCGGTTATACCGGGGGCTCTTTTATCGCGCAGGGCGATCAGTTCATTGTAGTTCATAAATTTCATAATCCCCCTTATGCTTTGTATTTGGCGAGTACACCCGCCACCTGATCTTTGGTCATTTTTCCGTAAACATCGTTGTTGATGACCATTACGGGGGCAAGTCCGCATGCTCCTACGCAGCGCGTTGC
>JAPXNL010000104.1:0-1700 GCA_033808535.1 Clostridia bacterium | reverse complement strand
CTCATTGTCGGGCTCCCCTCATTTTCTTCTATTCTATCTCATTTGAGGGTGTTTCTCGACTGCACTTTTATCGTAGCACTCCAACTTGACAATCGAGCCAAGCAAAGAAAGTCCCATAAAAACCGCCGCGCATATGCGGGAATAATATTTCCCGTCGATATTTTACTAATGCTTTTATTACTTTCTAAACATAATTTATATTTTACATTTCCTTGCACCAATCCACATTACTGCGCCATATGTCAATATAACTGCATTTTTTCATATTTTTGCCGAAAAACAACCGCCGCCGATATAGGCTAATGCCAATATCGGCGGCTTTTGTTACATTATGTATTAATCAGTTTATCAACCCGAAATGCCTTTCAAGCTGCTGCAATGTATTTTCGACAGTGCTGTTTTCAGTGCGTACAATTGTGAAAAACCCGTACTTCTCAGCGTCTTCCCATACTTTGTTAACCGAAATCTCAAACAGCTTGTTTTGTGTCGCGATTTTCTCTTCCGGGTTCTTAAGCCTTCTTATGCACTCGATAAACTCGCGGTGATCCTCGCGATCGTAATAGTCGCGTATAACAAGTTCGGGCGGTGCGAGCAGGCACTCTATACGGTAATAGAGTCGGTAAGCTGGGCAAGCAGTTCAAACCGCATGCAGACATCCGCTACGACGATGCGCGACTGCGACAGCTTGATAAGCTCAATAACGGCAAACTCATAATATTCATCGTCTTCGGTGTAACCCGCGCGGTACTCCAAAAATTCCTCGACCGAACGACCGAACCATGCTTCCCAATCCGTTACACGCTGACGCTCATACGCGCGTTTCTGGTATTTGGGATCGATTAATTATTTGGGATCGATTAATGAAAATCAGGTTTGGAAATTATCTTCGTGCCAGTTGTCGTTGAAATGGTAGAACCCGTACTTTTTGCACAGCGCCTTTGCCATCGTGGTTTTGCCGCCGCACGGTGTGCCCGCAAGAAACAAAACGTTTTTCAGGCTGTGCTTCAGGATGTTCTCAGCAATTCTCATAGTTGCCCCTTTTCATAATAACAAAAAAGCGGGCTCGCTGGACAGCGGCACGCTTTGCTTTTTGTTTATTATATTGCTTATTCGGCGTATACGGAGACCTTTGTCCGACCGCCTGCTATATGCTCGAACTTAACCCTTCCGGCTACAAGCGCGAACAGTGTGTCGTCAGAACCGCGTCCGACGTTGACACCGGGCTTTATGTGAGTTCCGCGCTGACGAACAAGGATGTTGCCGGCGAGTACGAGCTGACCGTCCGCACGTTTAACGCCAAGCCGTTTGGATTCGCTGTCGCGTCCGTTCTTTGTCGAGCCGACGCCTTTTTTATGCGCGAAATACTGTAAGCTGAGCTTCAACATATCGATATACCTCCGTTATTATTTTTTTGAGCCGCCGTGTGTTTCCTCAACCTCTTCCACCGAAAGATATTCGTAATAATCCTCGGTCAGATCCATGAGCTGGAGAAAATACGCCTGCAGCAGACCGGAAATAGCGTATTGCTTTTTTTCGTCTGCGCCCGTTTCCGGCAGTGCGTCGCGTGCCGTAACGGTGATATCGGCGGTGTTGTCATCGATGTCGTATTCGACATCCGACGCCCAGGACACTTCGATGGTGTTTATTATAAGCATCGTCATCTGTCTCTTATACACATCTGACGCTGCCGACGATGCCGG
>JAPXNL010000103.1:0-6284 GCA_033808535.1 Clostridia bacterium | reverse complement strand
CATCGTCATTGCGGAGATCGCCGCGCAGAGCACGTCGTGTCCTGTTTCGGCCATTCCGCTGTGTCCCGTTTCGTGAAAGCGGTAATAGCAGTCGTCACGCTTGTAAAAAGTGATTTTTATCATTGGATTCCGGCGTTCAGCCGCTTATCGCAGTTATCTGCAGCTTTGTATAGGGCTGACGATGTCCGATCTTCTTCTTCTGGTTCTTTTTGGCCTTGTACCTGAATACGCTAATCTTCCTGCTGCGGCCGTTTTTAATAACGTTTGCGGTAACCTTGGCGCCTTCGATGTAAGGAGCGCCGGTTTTAAATCCTGTGCCGTCAGAGATAGCAATCACATGGTCAAGTGTGACGGTCTCTCCCGCTTCAGCCGGAAGCTTTTCGACAAACAGCAGGTCGCCCTCGCTGACCTTGTACTGTTTTCCACCAGTTTCGATAATAGCGAACATTTTTTTACCTCCTTTTTCCGCACATTGTGCGGCGAAGACTCGCTGATACGGGTAAAACGAAGGTAATTTATGCGTTTATTTGAGACCCGTAAATCATGCGGCGTACCATTATAACATGAAAAAACAGAGTTTGTCAAGCATTTTAAAAGGCAATATACAATAAAATGTTATCAGTCTACAAAAGTAATTATGCTGCGATATTTACTATTGTAATTGTATACCGCTTATGCTAATATAATACACAACAAGCAAACGGCGGGCAACGGTGTGCCCGTCAAATTCCTATCCTGCGGGTGAAAAAATGAAGATTTTAAAATTTGCGCTTTTTACGCTGACTGCTGTTTTAACCGCCGGGCTCGTTTCGTGCAACTTCAGAGGAGGCGATGCATTGGATACAACGGGTGAGACAGGTTCAACAAATACGCCGGATCCGGCGGATACCGCCACCGCCAATCCCGATGACGACTATACGGTAAACCTGCCCGATGCGATAGACTATTCCAGATATCAGATACCGGTGCTGGAGAAGAACGCGGACGGGCTTTATGTGCAGTCGTATAAGCCATATAAGGTATATGGTATCACGACCACCTTCCAGACCGCAACAGGGTACTCGCCGCAGTACAGACTGCCGTCCGACGCCGTTATGGTTTACAACAACAGCATCCGGTCGTTTACCGACAACTGGGTGACGCAGAGGTACAATTACCAGATCGACGCGATGACGGCGATGGTCTGGGGCCACACCGAATATACGCAGCGCGACCCCGTAAATCATGACGACATACAGACGCGTGCCGACGGCAGCTATATAATACATACTCCGCCCGACAACTATTACATGGTTCCGACGCGCAATTATATAGAGTATATGAAAGAGCTCGTCGGCGTGACAATCGACAGGCTAAAGCCCAAAACGATTGTGTTCGAAGAGCCGGACATGTGGGCGGCGTCCGGTTATTCGGAGGGCTTTAAACGGGAGTGGAAAGAGTATTACGGCACCGAATGGGAGCCTCAGACCGCGTCCGCCGGCGCGATGTACCGTACAATGCGGCTCAAGGTATACCTTATCGAGCGGCTGCTCACCGAGCTTTCCGCGTTTGTGAAGGAAAAAGCGCCCGGCACAAAGGTTTATATCGCGACTCACAGCACGGTGTCATACAACGCGATTTCAATAGTCGCAGGCATCAACAACTATCTTGCGCTGGGCTGCATAGACGGCGTTATAGGACAGACCTGGAGCGATACGGCATATAACACCGTGCCGTATGACGGCGCCGGCATAAACGACGCATACCTTTCGGGGTATATAGAATATACATCCTACATAGATTCGGTCGAGGGCACCGACTTTTTCGCGCTTTCCGACCCCATGGCGGACAACAGAAGCTTTACGGAAGAATTGTGCCGCAAGCTCTACCGCCAGACGGTCGCCGCGTCGCTGATGAGCCCCGAAATCCAGCGGTTCCAGCTATTCCCGTGGCCGAACCGCAGTTTTGTCGGAGTCGCGGGCGACTATAAAACCTATCAGCTGCAGGTGTTCAACGCTTTGGACGAGGTCGCGGGCAAGCCTGTGACGCTCACGGCGGGCACACCCGGCATATACTTTGCGATTTCCGACTCGGTAGCGTGGCAGTCGTCGCACAGAAACTGGAGCCACGACACAAACGCCTCGGTATACGGTATTACATTGCCGCTGGTCGCCAAAGGTATACCGGCAAAAATGAAGACGCTGGAGCAGATAAACTCCGCGGACGACCTTGCGGATGTCAAGCTGTTGCTGCTTGCCTACGACTGCCAGAAGCCAAGAAGCGAGGCGATAAACAAAGCGATAGCCGAATGGGTCAAGGCGGGCGGAACGCTGCTTTATGTGGGCGGTCACGACAAATACCAGGAGTCCGAGCACGAGTGGTGGCATACCGCCGGCGGCACTCCGCTGCAGAACCTTATAGACAACCTCGGTCTTGACATAACCGTAACCGTCGCAGGCGGAAGCAACGGCAGCCTTATGTGGATCGGCGACAGCACCGTCGCAGGAGTAGCCGACGCCGTTGATGACTTTGATTACAGGATAAGCAAATACCGCGGCGCATATGCAGGCTTTGAGGGCGCGGACGTCACGCCGATTATTACAGCAGGCGACAGTGTTATCGGCTGTGAAAAACAGGTCGGCGATGGCCGGGTCATATTTGTCGGCGTGCCCTCAGCGTCGCTTGCCCAGCTTAAGGGCGGCGCGGATTTCATGCGTGCGCTGGCAAAATACGCAGTCGAAAAATACACCGACGCCGATTACGTTGAAACTTCGCTTATGACAGTGAAGCGCGGAAACATTCTGGCGGCGCATTCTATCAAGATCAAGAATACAATAGAAGGAAAGTATATAGATCTGTTCGACGACAAGCTGCCCGTGCTTGACCGCGTCGATATAGCAAAGGATGACTCGGCGCTGCTCTACGATATATCAGGGCTTGATCTGAGCATACCGAGGCTGGGCTTTACAGGCGGCAAGCTGGTCAGTGTCAGTGAGACTGCGGATGCCACGACATTTACAATCTACGGACCCGCGGACACACTCGGCTCGTCTCGGCTGATCGCACCTGCCGGGACATATCCGGCCAGTATAACCGCCCGGCGCAGCAATAAGCAAGTCAGCGTATACCGCATCTGGGACAACAGGACATCCTCGTTGCTTGTGCAGGTCGATCTTTTGCCCGAGCCGGTTGAAATAACCGTCACATGGGGCAAAACGCCGGTGCCGGACGACCCCGACTATGAGTTCGGCTATCTGACAGTTAAAACCAACTCGGACAATGATGATAAAGACTTCCTAATATATAATACAGCCGGTGTGAATTCGAGCCTACGCTTCTGCGATCTGGACGGACGGCTTGTCTATAAGTTTGATCTGACAAAATACCCGGAGGCGCTTCTTTCATTCAACGTATTCCAGAACTATATACTTGAATACTCGCTCGACAACTCCACATGGACTGTGATTGCAGACTATTCAAAGATCGGCGAGTGGACAGACAGGGGCGACAACGCTGCGGTTTATTCGATTTCAGCCGCCGAGGTCGGCGCGCGCGACACCATATACATCCGTCTGCGCAATACCACGCCGTCGAAGGGCTGGGGCGGCTCAATAACAAGCTTCACGATCAGATATTTAAAGGATAAAGGCTGAAAAACGCAGCATTTTTAGCGGGGCAGGCATGCTTTCCCCGCCGGAGTTTGCGCGCAAATTACAATGCCGCATCCCGTATGTTACAGTTATATTACAAAACACATAATTACTTGAAATCATTCCTCATATGGATTATTATTATTCTGCAGGTATAAACTACCTCGTTTTCGTAATTCCGGCGCACTGTGGAAAACCTGGCTTTAGCGAGGAGCCGCGGCAACCGCAAGGCGGCGGAGAAACGAAAACAGGCCGATATACCGCTATGAGAAAAATTTATAAAGGAGACTCGCACGACATGAGAAATTTTAAAAGATTTCTTGCAATGGCGCTGACCATGCTCATGATCGTCGGCAGCTTCTCGCTGCTCACGTCGGCGAAGTTCGAGGATGTAACAGATTTCCAGGACGAAATCTCCATCCTGTCTGAACTCGGCGTAATCAAGGGCAAGGCAGACGGCACCTTTGGCTTTGACGAAGAAGTTACACGTCGCCAGACCGCGCTGTTTATGGCGCGCGCGACAACCGGTAAAGTTGATGATGCTGTCAACTGGCAGAGCAAAGTCAACAATACCCCGTTCACGGATCTTGATCCCGAGAACGACTACTATGGCGCTATCTCTTACTGCCACAACAACGGCATCGTCAAGGGCAAGGACACCACAGTGTTCGCTCCCAACGACAGCATTACATTCAAAGAAGCTGTCACAATGGCAGTCCGCGCTATGGGCTATGGCTCTGCTGCGATGGATGCCGGCTATCCCTGGACCTACTACAGCAAGGCTGTCTCGCTCGGTCTTGACAAAGGTCTCGAAGATGTAGCTATGGATGATGTTGTTACCCGCGGAAATATGGCGAAACTTCTGTACAACATGATGTTCGCTACCAACTCCAAGGGCACAACAATTGCTACCGATGCGTTCGGCACTGCTGTGAAGATCACAAACCTTGTTCTCGTTGCTGCAGAGGGCAAGAAGCTGGTTGCAAACTTCAGCCTTCCTTCCGCTAAAGGCTCCGTTGCTTTCGTTGAGTTCAACAGCGACGGCACCCTGAATCTTGACAAGGTTTATCACTTCAACTGGGCCACTTTTGCTGAACTCGCATACGGCGAGGGCACAGAAGAGAAGGCTGCCGACAACGTTGGCGATTCCTACTCTGTTGTTACCATCGACGGTTTCAAGTCGCTGGTAAGCGTAACCGAGAACCCCTCCAAGACATTCACTCAGGATGAGGCTCCCGGCAACGGCAAGATCGACGGCGCTGATTACTCTCTCGTCCAGAAATGGTCGTCCGTGTTCAACATCGGCACAACCGAGTCTGGCAAGGATGAGCTGATCCAGTACAACACCGCTCATGTTGCAGGCGGCAATCCGCTTCCCGGTAGAAAGGCTTACTTCGCCAACCAGTGGTATGTTGTTAACGAAGATAACAACATCCTTGGCACAGACGGAAATGTTCTGCTTTATTACTTCGAAAACATTGACGAAGAAAACATCGTCACCGGCGCAGCAACATCCTTCCCGTTCTACTACAAGATAGGCAACCTGTACTATCCGGCGTATCTGCCGATGGATGGCTCGCGCTATGCCGGCGCTGCTACTATCGACCAGCTCGAGACTAAGACAGGTACTTATGCTTCGGATAAGAATGCGGCTGCGTACACAACCAACGTAAATGCTTACACTGACACCGTTGCTTATGACGACAACAACGACGGCGTTTACGATCGTGCGTACTTCACCGCATACAACTTCGGTCAGTACAAAGAGACCGACGATGACGGCGACGGCCACAAGGAGTACAAGTTCACCCTTGGCGCTCAGGGCAAAGTCATCTACACGTACGGCGACAACGACAATGCTGATGTTGACGTTGTTATCAACAACATCTCCGGCAAAGAGCTCAAGAACAATTCTTACATCCTCTGGGCTCATGATGCTGTAAACGATTCTATCACCGTTAAGAAGATATTCGATGAAATCAAGACCGGCTATGTAACCGGCGTTGACGTTATCAACGACACCATCACCTTCAGCAACATCACAGCGTTTGGTCTTGGCATCGGCACAACCGAGACAGTCAAGTACGGCGTTGCGAAGCTGCCGGGTGCTACCAACACCAATGACGATCTCACGATCAACGACGACGGCACCGGTGCGAACAGCACCGAGGCTCTGATCGGCGTAGGCTACACGCTGCTTCACAAGTACGTTTCCTACATCGTCGATGACGAGCATGATGGCAATATCATTGCTATATTCGACAATGTAAGCGCTGCCACTCCGCTCGTTGTAACAGACATTGAGTTCACCAGCCTGTTTACATTCGGCGGCCTGCGTGCATACGTGATCGACAACACCGGTACCGCACAGCTTATCAACATCTCGAATATCAATGGCATTCCTGCAATCAGCTACAACTACTTCGGTGGTCTTGAAGTGCTTGAAGGCTTGATATATAATGAAAATGCTGATGTCCCGGGCCTCGTATACGGTGCAAAGCAGACTGACGGCACATGGGTCATCTCGACAAATCTTGATCCGAAGCACATCTATCAGACATCTACAAATGATGCTTCTGTTCTCACATTTGTCAATGGTATAGCTTACGAGAACTATAACAGCGGCAACACCAACCCGCTTATCACGCCTAAACC
>JAPXNL010000102.1:6365-8020 GCA_033808535.1 Clostridia bacterium | reverse complement strand
GCCCCGCCCGGGGGCAGGGCTCGAACACGGTCGGTTAAACTAAACTCCGCGGCGGCTGCGATCCAGCTTGGTCAGATCGCCCATGTCATGCGTCGGCACATGACCGTCGAGGGGCAGGAGTTTCTGGTGGATGCAGTCTATTATAGCCTCGGGATACGGGAAGAAGAACTTCTCAAGCTCGTGCGCCGGCGTGATCCAGTTGCGGCTGCCCAGCGCTACGGGCGGCGCGTCGAGGTAGTCGAACGCCAGCTCGGTGATGTTGGCGGCCATATCCTTCATAACGGAGTTGCGCTCGCAGGCATCGCCCGCAATTATGATGCGGCCGGTCTTTTTAACCGATTCGATAACCTTTGTATAGTCAAACGGCACGATAGAGCGCGCGTCGATAACCTCCGCGGAGATGTTGTACTTCTTCTCGAGTATATCCGCGGCCTCAAGCGCGCGGTAGAGCACGGCGCCGATTGAAAGGATTGTCACGTCTTTGCCCGGACGCTTGACGTCGGGCTCGCCTATCTTGACCTCGTAATATCCTTCGGGCACTCCGCCGGGCAGGAAATCCTCGCCCTTGTCGTAGATGCGCTGCGATTCGAAGAACACGACCGGGTCAGTGCCCTCGAGCGCGGCGGTCATAAGCCCCTTTGCGTCAGCCGGCGTTGCGGGGAACACGACTTTCAGACCCGGGATATGCGCCACAAGCGCCGTCCAGTCCTGCGAATGCTGCGCGCCGTACTTGGAGCCGACCGACACACGGAGCACGATGGGCATCTTGAGTATGCCCGCGGACATCGACTGCCATTTTGCCATCTGATTGAATATCTCGTCGCCCGCGCAGCCCATAAAGTCTGCGTACATCAGCTCGACAATAACGCGGCCGCCGCACATTGCATAGCCTACCGCCGAGCCTACGATAGCCGACTCGGAAATAGGAGCGTTGAAGAAGCGGTGATACGGGATTGCTTCGGTCATCTTCTTGTAGACGCCGAACGCCCCGCCCCAGTCGCGGTTGTCTTCGCCGTATGCTATCAGCGTGGGGTCGTCGTAGAACTTGTCGATGATCGGCTCGAACAGTCCGTCGCGGATGTTGTAGAGCTTCATCTTGGAAACCGGCTTGCTGTTTTCGTCGACGGAGGAGCGGATTTTGCCCTTTATCTCCTTGACGCGCGGAACCTCGTCCTTGGGCATGAGCATTTCCGCCTCGCGGCCGGGATCCATGCTGTGCACGTGATTGTTGGAGAACATGATATTTGCGATGGCATCAGGCTCTTTTGCAAGATCCATGCGCGGCGAAATATCGTCGTTTATCGCCAGCTTCATTATCTCTGTCATGCGGGCTATGATTTTCTCGTCGATTGTCTCAAACTCGTCGTCGGACGCAACTCCGCCCTCAACCAGCTTGCGGCGGAATGCTGCAATAGGATCAGCCTTTATCCACGCATCGATCTCTTCCTGCGTGCGGTAAGTAGACGAGTCGGACGGGCTGTGGCCGGATACGCGGTAGGTCACAACGTCGAGCAGCGCCGGGCCTTTGCCCTCGACGAGCAGCTGCTTTTTGCGCGATACCGCGTCGATAACCGCCAGCGGGTCATAACCGTTGACGCGCTCGGCGTGCATCTGGGTCGGGTTGAAGCCTGCGCCCAGCCGCGCCGCGTAGTCGA
>JAPXNL010000102.1:0-6355 GCA_033808535.1 Clostridia bacterium | reverse complement strand
GGTCTGGCCGCCCATTCCGTATGCGTTGTTGAATATGTTGAAGAGTATGGGCATACCGGCGTCGGAGTATTTGCCGTCCATGCCCCAGAGCTTTGTAATCTGATCCATCGAGGCAAAGTTCATGGCCTCGAGCACCGGTCCGCGACCCAGCGCGCCGTCGCCCAGGTTGGCGATGACGATGCCCGGCTTGCCATTGCAGCGCTTGTAGAGCGCGGCGCCGACAGCAATCGGACCGGAGCCGCCGACGATGGCGTTGTTGGGCATAAGTCCGAACGGGATAAAGAAGGCGTGCATAGAGCCGCCCAGCCCGCGGTTGAAACCGGTGGTGCGCGCAAATATCTCGGCAAGAGCGCCGTAGAGCAGGAAGTTCTGGGCAAGCGCTTTGACACTTGCAGCGCCCGGCATATGCTTTTCGACAACCGAAAGCACGCTGCCGCCGAGGAATTCCTTCATTATATTGTAAAGTTTATCGTCGTCCAGCTTATGGATGGACGAAAGCCCTTTTGCGATTATCTCGCCGTGGCTGCGGTGCGAGCCGAACGAAAAGTCGTTTATATCAAGGCTGTACGCCTGGCCGACGGCGGATGCCTCCTGACCGATGGAAAGGTGCGCAGGCCCGGGGTTGTTGTACTCTATGCCATTATAGGCGCTCTTTGTCTTGACTTCATTGAGCATGTGCTCAAACTCGCGGATCGTGCGCATGTCGTGGTAGATGCGCATGAAGTCGTCTTTGGTATAGAGCTGCTTCTCTTCTTCAAGCGTCTTATTGTACTGGCAGACCGGGATGTCGGTAAACCTGATATACTCAGGTTTGAATGCCTGTTCGGGCATTACTGGTTGGCTTTTAGGCATTTTGATATATCTCCTGTCAATTATTTTTTATTTGAAGCCGTGCGCTTATATCATAAACATGGCTTCGCGGATGACCTCGCCGACCGTGGGGTGCGGGAACACGAGCTTTTGAACCTGCTCGACGCGCATCTCGCGGTCGACCATCATTGCCGCGCCGTAGATAATCTCCGATGCGTAGCTTCCTATCATATGCACGCCGATTACGCGGCGGTGGGCGCCTTCGACTATCAGCTTCACAATGCCGTCCCCGCCCTCGTTTTCGGCAACGTAGCGGCCGCTGTATTTGAGCGTGTAGGACTCGACCTTCGCGTCAAGCCCCTTTGCCTTGACAGTTTCGCTCGTCTCGCCGACAGAGGCGACCTCAGGATTTGTATATATAACCGCCGGGATGGAGTTATAGTTCACTCTGTCCCTTCCGCCAAGCATGTTTGATACCGCAACCTCGCCCTCGCGGTAGGCTGTGTGCGCGAGCATGGATTTTCCGTTGACATCGCCTGCCGCCCATACGCCGGCAACACTTGTGCGGCAGTATTCGTCGGTCACGATAGCGCCGCGCTCGGTCAGCATGCCCAGGTTTTCAAGTCCGATACCTTCTGTCACCGGACGGCGCCCGATCGAAACCAGCACGGCGTCGGCTTTGACCGAATCGGCCTTGCCACCGGATTCAAAGTTGACGCAGTCGGCTCCGACAGATGTGACTTTTGCGGACAGAAGGAATGTGATTCCCTTTTTTACATAGTTTTTATAGAGGATCTTCGATATTTCACTGTCGGTGGCGCCGGCGATATGGTCGAGCATTTCGATAACCGTCACCTTCGAGCCGACGGAATTGAAATACGACGCCATCTCAAGCCCTATCACGCCGCCTCCGATTACCACGAGCCGCCTGGGGATTATGCGCATATCGAGTATCTCGCGGTTTGTCATCGCAAAGCCCGACGCTATCGCCTCGCGCAGCCCGGGGATCGGGGGCACCGCAGCCGACGAGCCGGTGCAGACAAGCAGCTTTTTGCCCTTGTATTCCTTGTCCCCCGCTTTGACGGCAAATCCGTCGGAGGAGCGGCCGAGTATCTGGCCGAACTCAGGCACCACATCCACGCCCGACTTTTTCAGCCGTGCGGCGATGCCCGAGACCAGCATTTTGACCACGCGCTCCTTGCGATCGATAACGGCGCCCTGGTCAATTGCCGCGCCGGTGAACTTGACTCCGTATTCCTCGGAATGTTTTGCGTAATCAAAGATTTTAGCGGAATAGAGCAGTGTTTTTGTAGGTATGCAGCCCTCGTTGAGGCAGACGCCGCCCAGCGCCCTGCCCTCGAGCACAAGGGTTTTCAGACCTGCGTGAGCGGCACGCTCTGCGGCGTTGTAGCCCGCAGGACCACCGCCCAGAATGATCAGATCGTACATGTCATTTGCCCTTCTTTATATATATGTATGGCAGCGTCCGTTTTGCGCGGACGCAGGTTCGCATGACTTTATCTTTTATGCTGTCCGGCAACCCGTATTTGCCCGGCGTTTATTTTGCCAGCAGCAGGTCAAAGTTTTCGAGGTTTGTGCAAAGGTCGCGCAGGAAGCGCGCAGCCGGCGCCCCGTCGAGCGCGCGATGGTCGAATGTAAGCGAAAGCGCCATTGCGGGGTAGAATACGTCTTTACCGTCCTCTTCCTTTGCGCGGCGGGTGATCGTGTTGACGCCGAGTATGCCTGTCTGCGGCGGGTTGATGACGGGAGTGAAGCTCTCGATGCCCAGCGCGCCGAGGTTTGTGACTGTAAACGACGCCCCGCGCAGCAGATCCGGTGCAATCGAGCCCTTTTGCGCCGCCGATATAAGCTCCTTAGCCTTGACGGACAGCTCCGAAAGCGTAAGTTTTTCAGCACCGAACAGCGTCGGAACCAAAAGCCCGCGCTCGGTATCGACCGCGATGCCCAGATTGACGCTCGCAAACCGGCGCATTACGCCCTGCTCTTCGAGATAATGCGCGTTCAGGTCAGGGTGTGCGCCCAGCGTGCGCGACACCGCAAAGAGTATCATGTCGTTGAGAGTTATATTCGGCATCCCGAGCTTTTCGGCGCGCTCCTTGAGCGACGCGCGCAGCCCGAGCAGCTTTGTCGCGTCAAACGACGAGTTGAGCGTAAGCTGCGCCATCGTCGACAGCGACATGTGCATCGACTTGGCTATAACCTTGCGCACCGGCGACAGCTTGACGTCGGTATATTCCGCTTTGGGAGCTGCAGCGGGTGTCGCTGCGGGTGCGGCGGCGGGAGACTCAGCCGGCTCTGCGGCTGCCCCTGCCTTTGTCAGACCGGCATCGAGCAGGCGGTTGATGTCGCGCTCGATAACGCGGCCGTTCGGCCCGGTCGGTACCACGCGCGACAGGTCGGCGTCGGTTTTCTCCGCAAGCCTGCGCGCACGCGGCGATATCTTAAGAGTTGAAACGTCCGCCACTTTCGCCGCGGGCACATCCGCTGCGGCGGGAGCGGCGCTAACTGCCGGCGCGGATGCTTCGGCAGGCTCAGCCTGACCGGCGGCAGGACTTGCCTGCTCTTTCGCAGGCAAAAGCGACGAGATATCTTCGCCCGGCTCGCCTATCACGCAGACAGGGTCAAGACAGGGAACGTCGTCGCCTTCCTCCGCAAATATCTCGAGCAGTGTGCCGTCAGCTTTTGCCGCTTCCTCAAACGAGGATTTGTCGGTCTCGTAAGTAAACAGAATGTCGCCCGTGGCGACTTTATCGCCCTTTTTCTTTTTCCACTCCGTAATCACGCAGGACTCGACGCTCTGTCCCTGCCGCGGCATAATAACTAATGTTGCCATGAAAAATTCCCCCAAACAGTGATGTTAAATGCAGTTAGACTGCTGCCCGGCGGCTTTTGCCGTCAGTCGGATTTTACGCTATTTTCACATGTACGCCGGCAGCTTCTGCCTGACGGGTTATATCCTCGGGCAGAGGTGCGTCGGTTATGATTGTGTCTAGGTCGCTTACGCTGCAGAAAGTGTAAGGCAGGCTCTTGTCGAGCTTCGAGGTGTCCATCAGCGCGATTACGCGCCGCGCCTTCTGCACGACGAGCTTTTTCAGCTCGCACTCCGAATAGTTGCCGCTGGTCAGACCGTTTTTCGCCGACATGCCCGACGGCACGATGAAGGCGATGTCAATGTTTATCGATTCAAGGAACTCCATCGCCGGTGTGCCCGACACCGAAATGTTGTCGCGGTTAACCATGCCGCCGACCAGATTTATAATCGGCAGCGTCTTGTTGAGCAGCTCCAGCGCGATGTTCGGACCGGTGGTGGTTATCGTCAGCCGCTCGTCGGGGAGCAGCTCCGCCATGCGCAGCATTGTCGTGCCCGAATCGAAGAACATCGAGCGCCCCGTTTCAATCATTGAAATCGCACAGCGGGCGATTTTGTCTTTTGCGGCCGTATTCTCACCAAGGCGCAGCTTGAAGTTATCCTCCATGGAGGTTGTGATAAACTTCATCGAGCGCGCACCGCCCCGCACCTTGATCGCCTCGCCCTGCTTTTCGAAATATTCGATATCGCGCCGCAGGGTCATGCTTGACACGTCGGGAAAGGTTTTTTCAAGCTCACGCAGTGAAACAAACGGTTTTGACTGCAACAGCTCTCTGATTGCCGCCCTTCTTAACGTATTCATACCAATCAGTCGCCCGTCGTGATGATCAAACCGACGGATTTTTCCTTTCTATTTATTGATTTAAGTGAGTTAGCAAAAATTAAAATGTTAATATTCACATTTACACTGTTATTGTATCACGTTATGTAACATCTGTCAATGCGCTTAACAATTTTTTAACCATTTGAACAATCTGGCAACAGATACAAAAAAGCCGGAGCGGAAAACCGCATCCGGCAAAATTCTACAGCTTCAAGCGCGCAAATATGCATCTCAGACAAGTTATCGGGATTTTTCAAGCAGCATGTCGCCGACCTTGAAAACGTCGCCCGCGCCCATCGTTATGACTGTGTCGTCCGGACCGATGTTTTCGCGCAGGTAGTTTGCGATGTTTTCAAACCCGCCCAGATAGAGCGCCCCCGAAACGCGCTCCGCAAGCTGTGCGGAGCTGACGCCCCAGCTGTTGACCTCGCGCGCGGCGTAGATATCGGCGAATATCACACGGTCGCCGGGACGCAGCGCGTCAAACGCGGCGCAGAACTCGTCGAAAAGCCCTGCGGTGCGTGAGTAAGTGTGCGGCTGGTAGACAATCCACAGCCGCCCGCCTGCGACTTCGAGCGCGGCGTCTACCGAGGCGCGGATTTCGGTCGGGTGGTGGGCGTAATCGTCGTAAAGCACCGCACCCCCGGGCAGCTTGCCGCGGTATTCGAAGCGGCGTTTCGCGCCCCGGAAGGTGGAAAGCGCCGCCGCGACGGCATCGGGGCTTATGCCGTGAGCCAAAGCCGCTGTCGCCGCCGCAAGCGCGTTGTAGATGTTGTGCCTGCCCGGAACCACAAGCGATATCCGCACAAGCTCCCTGCCGCGCTCGCAGAGTGTGAAGCGGGGCAGGCCGTGTTCATACGTTATGTCTTTTGCCGTGTAAAGCGCGTCGGGAGAATCGATGCCGTAGGAAAGAAGCTCGCCGCCGAATTTCGCCACGGCTTTTCGCACATTTTCGCTGTCGAAGTTGACAACCGCGCGCTGCGCATAGGATATAAACTGCGTAAACGAGCGCATTATGTGTTCAAGCCCCGTAAAATAGTCCACATGGTCAAGCTCTATGTTGAGCGCCACAGCCGTCGTGGAGCAAAACGACAGAAACGAGTCGGTGTACTCGTCAGCCTCGAATATAAAATACTTCTCTCCTCCGAGCCTGTACGCGCCGCCCAGCTCGCCCAGCTCTGCGCCGTTTATGACCGTCGGGTTCGCGCCTGCGGATATGAAGATGTGCGCCGTCATGGATGTGCAGGTGCTTTTGCCGTGCATGCCGCTTATGCCTATGCGGTTTTCGTATGCGCTCATGAGCGCGCCCAAAAACTCCGCACGGCGCACGAGCGGAATTCCCTGCCGTTCGGCATCAATCCACTCCTCGTTGTCGGGATGAATGGCCGAGGTGTATACCGCCAGCTCCGCGTCGTAAAACTCGCCGGTGTGCTCGAACCGCACCTTTATGCCATGTGCTATCAGCTTATCGGTAATCGCGGTCGGCGTCCGGTCGTAGCCGCTGACAATCGCGCCCCTGTCCGCGCAGATAAGCGCAAGCGCATGCATGCTGATCCCGCCGACGCCTATGAAGAAAATGCGGCGGCCCGGCTCACAGTACGCGAGAATCTCTTTTTCGGTCATTTTATACGCTTCTCCGTATACATAGTCTGTCTATCATATTACTTGAATTTTGTTACATTTGTGTCGCGAATTTTATGATAAGGCTCGATTGTCAAGTCAAGTGCAATTTTTGATCAAAAAAGACTTCTAAAGGAGTTTCCCAGTTAAGACACTTTCGTGGTCGCAAATTAATGAGATTGACGACCTCCCCAAGAGTTTCGGTATCCAAT
>JAPXNL010000101.1:0-8040 GCA_033808535.1 Clostridia bacterium | reverse complement strand
AAGTAATACCGCGCAAAACCAAAACAAGAGAAAAGGAAACGAAAAATTATGGCTGACAATGCAGGATATACGCCGGCTCAGGCTGAAGAAACCGAGAATTTATCAGAAATCCTCCGCATAAGACGCGAAAAGCTCAAGGCGCTTCGCGAAGCCGGCCGCGACCCTTATAAGATAACGAAATACGATGTAACCCATACCTCCGCGCAGATACGCGAAGGGTTCGAGACGCTTGAAGGCACCGACACATCCATCGCCGGACGCATCATTACGCGCCGCATCATGGGAAAAGCGAGCTTTGCGACGATTCAGGACGGCGCGGGACGGATTCAGGTATACGTGCGCCGTGAAGATGTGGGCGAAGAAGATTATGACAATTTCAAGAAATGGGACATCGGTGATATAATCGGCGTTTCCGGCTTTATCTTCAAGACAAAGACCGGCGAAATATCGGTGCACGCGAAGTCGATTGTGCTTCTAACTAAATCGCTTTTACCGTTGCCCGAGAAGTTCCACGGTCTGACCGACACGGAGCTGCGATATCGACAGCGTTATGTCGACCTGATTGTCAATCCCGAAGTGAAGGATACATTTTTAAAGCGCTCGGCGATTATACGCGAAATCAGGGCGTTTCTCGATGCGCGCGGATTTCTTGAGGTCGATACGCCCGTGCTGCATACGCTGGAGATCGGCGCGGCAGCGCGTCCATTCATAACGCATCACAACGCGCTGGACATTGACATGTACCTGCGTATAGAAACCGAGCTTTACCTCAAGCGGTTAATTGTCGGCGGAATTGACCGCGTCTACGAGGTCGGACGCATTTTCCGCAACGAAGGCATGGACAACCGCCATAACCCTGAATTTACATCTGTCGAGCTTTATCAGGCTTATAACGATTACAGGGGCATGATGGAGCTTGTGGAAGAACTCTACTCGCACCTTGCCAAAACCGTTTGCGGCTCGCTTAAGATTCCGTATCAGGGCAGGGAAGTTGACCTTACAACGCCATGGCCTAAGCTGACAATGCGTGAGGCGGTTAAAAAATACGCCGGCGTATCGTACGACGATTGGGCAGACGACGCTGCGGCGCGCAGATGCGCAAAGGAGCATCACGTTGAGTGCGCAGAGGATGCAACGCGCGGCGATGTTCTGGCTGCCTTTTTCGAGCAATTCGTCGAGGATAACCTTATACAGCCGACATTCATATACGAATACCCGGTTGAAGTCTCGCCGCTGGCAAAACGCTGCCCGGACAATCCAGCCTTTACGGAACGGTTTGAATTCTTCATCAACGCCTCTGAAATGGGCAACGCGTTCTCAGAACTCAACGACCCGATCGACCAGCGCGCACGGTTCGAGCGGCAGGTCGAGGAAAAGCGAGCGCAGGGCGCAAACGCTCAGGTTGACGAGGATTTCCTCTGCGCGCTCGAGTACGGTATGCCACCGACCGGCGGGCTTGGTTTCGGCGTCGACCGGCTTGTCATGCTGCTGACCGACAACGCATCTATCCGCGACGTGCTGCTGTTTCCAACAATGAAACCGCTGCAGTGAGTCAGACGGAGACGGTGCGCGGCTATTTCACGACTGTAAACCGTATGTAAGTGCTTGTGTACAGCTGCTTATGAAAGATGAAAAAGATAACTAACTGGTTTAAAAATTACTGGTATTATTACAAGTGGCGTACTATTATAATCGGGTTCTTTGTGCTTGCCGCGGCTGTAATGCTGCCGCAGGTGATAAATAAAGTCGATTATGATATTAACATAATTTACGCCGGTCCGTATATCTTCCAGGTCGGCGAAAAAGAAGAAGCCGAGGAAATATTCCGCGGGCTGATGCCGCGCGATTATAACGGCGACGGCCAAAAAACCGTGCTGCTTGCCAACATGACGATAATGACCAGCGAGCAGATGCAGAAAGCGGTGGAGGAAGCGCAAAAAGCAGGCATCACGCTTGTCTTGAACCAGTATTCGAGCATACAAATGGATAAAGCCTTTTCACAGGAAATATTCGCAGGTGAATCGGTTATCTGCATGCTCGACCCAAGCAAATATGAACAGGTCAGAAAACAGGACGGGTTTTTGCCGCTTGTCGAAGCGCTCGGCTATAAACCGGACATTGCGTTTGACGATTACGGTATGTACTTAAAGGATACCGCCATAGGGCAGTATTTCGAGCTGTTCGGGAAGTTCCCCGAAGACACCATCTTCTGCATCAGGCGGGTCTCCACCGCATCGGTTTTTACCGGCGTAAAAAAGGCACAGGAGAAATACGCCTATCATCTTGACTTTTTTAAGCGGCTTGTGGAATTCCAGGCATAATACATTAAATACTTAATGCAAAAAATCAGCGCCGTAAGCCGGAAAATCGGCTTACGGCGCTTTTTTATTGAGCTTTTGTTAAGTTAGAACAGAAATCCCGAAAAGAACGTGACAGTATCCTTGCCGTTTATGTATTTCATGCCGCAGACGGCGGCGAGCTTTTGGACGTTGATGCAGTATGCCTCAAGCGAGGCAGTCGCCTTGTCGGGGAAACGGCAGGGTTCTCCGTCAAAACCGGCACAGCGCTCGCAAACTGAGCATCCGCCCGCGGCGAGCCGCAGGTGAGGCACATCGAGCAGTTCGCTGATTTTGTCGGTCAGCTCGCAATGCCTGATTTTTGCCTCCTCCATGCCTTCAAAATCAAAGCTGTCCTCAAGCGGCGTCACCGTTTGCATCACGAGTATGCGCGAGTATCTTTTTGCGCGCTCGATAAGTTCCTCCGCTTCGCCGCATGCGGGCGGGCAGGTGAGGTTTTTGCCGTAGTTGCCGCAATAGTTGGCTTCGCATGCTTTCCTCAGCTTCGGATCGAAACAAATGTCCGCAACATCGGCAAAAGCGGCTTTGAACGCGCCAAGCTCTATGCATTTTTTGATTATTTTTGATTCATCCATATTTTATCACCTGATAATATTTATTTCCGCCACGCGGCGGGGGTAAACAGAATAAGCATCGGGAAAATTTCAAGTCGCCCGACAAGCATGTCAAAGCAGAGCACAAGTTTTGACAGAACAGACATCGATGGGAAGTTGGTTTGTGCGCCTGCAACTCCTATGCCTAAATTGTTCAGGCAGACAAGCACCGCCGTGGTGTTAGATGCAAAGTCAAGACCTCCGGCGGAGACAATAAGCACCGATGCAAAAAAGATAATTGTAAACGCGATTACATATGATCCGACCCCGGTTACAACCGACCGGTCTACGGGTTTTTTGTCAAACATAATCGTGCTGACAGAGCGCGGGTTCAGGCTGAAGCGGATTTCCTTAAAGGCGGTTTTAAGCATGATTATAACTCTCATAACCTTGAAACCGCAGCCTGTCGAGCCTACGCAGGCGCCGATGAAAAACAGAGTTATAAGCACCGTATGTGAATATGCAGGCCAGTGGTTATAGTCAGTGGCAGTATACCCGGTTGTCGAAATGAATGAAACCACCTGGAAGAATGCATAACGCATCGAGTCGCCCACGGTTTTATAAATCGGATATATATTTGCCGCAATCGTGACGGTCGAAAACACTATGATGCCGAAATACCAACGGAGTTCCTCGCTGCGAAAGACATCGCCCAGCCGGAGCATGAGCAGCAAAAAGTATAAGTTGAAGTTTATACCGAACAGCACCATGAAAATGCCGACAACATAATCGACATAGGCGCTGTTATAAGCCGCGATGCTCGCGTTTTTGATTGCAAATCCTCCGGTTCCGGCTGTGCCGAAGGTGTTGACAACAGCGTCGAAAACCGGCATGCCGCCGCAGACAAGCAGTATAAACTCGATGACGCTCAGCGCTATATAAATGCCATATAAAATCTGCAGATTTATTTTGGTTTTAGAAACCAGCTTGCCGAAACCCGGGCCGGGCGCCTCGGCGCGGATGATATGCACAATGCGCGTACCGCTCTGCGACAGAATGGCGAATGCGAACACGAGCACACCCATTCCGCCGATCCAGTTGGTAAAGCTTCGCCAGAATAACATGCTGTGCGACATGCTCTCCACATCGGTCAATATGGTGGCGCCGGTTGTCGTGAAGCCTGACACGGTTTCAAAATAAGCGTCGATATATGAAGGTATTTCGCCCGACAAAACATACGGCAGCGCGCCGAAAAGCGAGATGACAACCCATGACAGGGCGACGATTAAAAACCCCTCGCGTGCGTAGATATTCTTATCGGTTGCTTTGATAAGCGTCGACAACATGCCCAGCGCAAGTAGTATTAACGCGGTAATTATAAAACAATGGACGTTTCCGTCGCCGTAAATAACCGAAACGAGCGCAGGGAGCAGAATCAGTCCGGCTGTGACCGTCATAATCCTGCCGACGATTTGCAGCGAATATCTATAATTCATAGCGGCAGATCACTCTAAGATCTCATCGAGGTCGGTGAAATATCTATTGGTCGTCACGATTATAACGCTGTCATGCGGTTCGATTATATCGGAACCGCCGGGGATTATAACTTTGTTTCTGCGTATGAGACCTGAAACAAGCACATTCTGCATAATTTTCAGGTCGCGAAGCGGTTTTCCCACTGTCATGCTGTGCTCGCTGGCGATAAACTCAAGCGCTTCAACCCGGTCACCAACCAGCTTGTAGAGTGTCTGAACGTTGCTGCCTTTGGTGTTCATCTTCGCCCGCACATACTGGAGTATAATATTGGCGGTTATTTTTTTGGTCGATACCGAGGTGTCAAGCCCGGCGCTGGTCATCATATTCTGAAGCGTAGACTTATCAACTTTAGTAATAATTTTGTGAGCGCCGCTTTTTTTCGCAAACATCGATATAATGAAATTTTCCTCGTCAATATCCGTCAGCGAAATGCAAGCGTCGGTATTAGCAACACCCTCCTCAAGCAGCAGTTCCTCATCGGTGGCGTCGCCGCACACGATATAGGCTTTCGGGAGCAGACTGCACAGCTCCGAACAACGGTCGTGGTCGGAGTCGATAATCTTGACCGACACGCCGGTTTCAAGCAGCTGCTGCGCAAGATAAAACGCTATCCGGCTGCCGCCGATTATCATAGCATGCCTGATGCGCCCGCTGTCAAGTCCCACAGCCTTGAAAAAATCAATAAGCTCAGGATGCGAGGCTGTTATATAGATATGGTCATCCTGCTGCAGCACGAATTCGCCGGTCGGGATGTAGATTTCATCATCCCGGCTGACGGCGCAAACCAGAATTTTCGCTCCGAAGGCACGCCGCAGCATGTGCAGTGCTTTTCCCGCAAGCGGGCTGCCATCGCCAATCTTCAGCTCCGCCATGTAAAGCCGGCCTTTTGCAAATGTGTCCACTTTGATTGCTGACGGAATTTGCAGCACCCGCGCAATTTCTCTTGCGGCAAAATAGTCCGGGTTAATCAGCGAGCTTATGCCCAGCTCATGCTGCATGAAAGGAAACTGCTCGATGAAGTCGGGGTTGCGCACACGCGCAATGCTGTGGCGTGTGCCGAGCTTTTTTGCGATTATGCAGCTTAAAACATTGATTTCGTCCTGTCCGGTCGTGCAGATGATAAGTCGGGCATGTTCGGCACCGGCTTCGATCAGATGTGAGCGAATAACGCCGCTGCCGCAAACACCCATGACGTCATAATCGTCTGTAAGCCTTTTGACAACCTTCGGGTCTGTGTCGACAACAACAATGTCGTGACCTTCTTTTGACAGGACGGCGGTGATCTCTGTTCCAACCTTGCCGCCACCGACTATTATAATGTTCATAGATAAATCATATCCGATATCTATAAAACTGTATATAAATTATTTAGATTATATCACATACGCCGGTGCAATGATGAATAGAGTGTGAATATTGGTTTGATGTATTATCATTTTTCGTCCGGGACTGATTGTAACAAAAAAGATTAATTCATATCATTGACAAAATAGATGAAATTATGTTATAATCGATTCGAGTAAATTGTTTAAATAATTATATCTTAACAATCGGAGCCAGATTATCAGATCAGTATTGGGGGACAGCGCGGCGGTCTTTAGCCGGGTGACACATGGGCGTAAAAAAAATAATAATAACCTCGTGTAAAGGCGGGGTGGGGAAATCTACCATCGCCGCCAACCTCGGCTACCGGCTCGCAGAGGACGGACACAAAACGCTGCTTGTCGACTGCGATTTCGGTATTCGCTCGCTCGACCTTATACTCGGTACTGAGGACCGTGTAGTTTTTGACATCCGCGATGTTGCTGAACGCGGCGTGGAGTTTACACGCGCGGTGATACATGACCGCCGCAGCCCGCTGCTCGACTTCTGTGCGGCGCCGGCAGGCCAATGTGATCCGATCGAGCCTTCGGTATTTCGTGCGACAATCAACCGTGTGGCGGAAGAACACGGATACGAATACATACTGCTCGACACACCAGGGGACGAAGGCGAAACTTTTGAGATGGCGTCATCTGCGGCAGAGTCGGCGCTGATCATATCGACTATGCAGCCGACAGCGATCAGAGCAGCCGAGCGCACAGGCGCGGCAGTCGCAGCGGCAGGCATTTTCAGCCAGCGACTTATAATAAACTGCTTCGATTTTGCGGCAAAACCTCCTCCCAGCCAGGCAACAGTACTTGATATAATTGATAAAACATATCTGCAGCTTTTGGGGATAATCCCGCTCGACAACCGTCTGCCGGAGCTCCAGCTCAAAGGCGGATTGATTGACGAGCTGCCGCAAACAAACACTGCCGCAGCATTTGCCAACATAGCGCAGCGGTTGTCAGGCAGAAATGTGCCGCTGTTCACATCGTTCCGCGGCATAAACAGAAAAAGCCTGATGAAACACATTCGTTCGACACGCCCGGTATGAAACTCATACCCCGGTATGAGTATTATAACCCGGCGGCGGTAGTAGATTACCGTGAAAAGATATGCGATATACGAAGGGATTGTGAGTTAAATATATGGAAATCGCCATAATGGCCAGCGATAATAAGAAAGAATTGATGACGCAGTTTTGCATTGCTTACTGCGGCATTTTAAGCGGTCATAATTTATGCGCTACCGGCATAACAGCTAAGTATGTGTCAGAAGCGACAGGCTTGCGCATTGAGCGTCTGCTTTCCGGTACGCACGGCGGAGCACAGCAGATAATCTCGAGGATTTCATACGACGAGATCGACCTGCTGCTTTATTTCCGCGACACTACGCCTGATGCACAGGACAGCGAGGTGGATATGACACTGCTGCGTATGTGCGATATCCATAACGTGCCGGTGGCAACGAACATCGCGACAGCTGAAATTCTTGTACGCGCGCTCGACCGCGGTGACCTTGACTGGAGAGAGATAGTAAACCCGCGCTCTGAATACAACCTGCGCAAGCGCAGCATGAGAAATATCTGACTTTAAGTCCGGTACGGATTATAGTTAAAAATATTATCAATATAAACATAGAAAAAGGGGGATAGCTCCCCCTTTTTTATTATAATGATTTTATACCGGTACGATTGTTCCGTCGCTGCGCAGAGCGAACAGCTTCCCGTCAATGTATCCGCGCGCCTGATTGCAGGTTAGGTGACAAGCAAGGCGGTGTAAGTATATTTTCAAATAAAAGGGGGATAGCCCCCCTTTATAAAGCGTTGCTTTTATACAGGTACTATTGTCCCGTCGTCGCGCAGTGCGTACAGCTTCCCGTCAATGTACCCGCGCGCCTGTTCGCCCGGCTCGGTGCCAAGCTCGGCGGTGTTTGTGTACTTTGCAAATATCTCGCGTAGCAGGGTGGGGAATACAGGGCGCTGTGAGTGAAGCGACTGCGGGTCATAGTGGAATTCAACAGGTCCGAAATAGGCGATTGCAGCGCCGGTTCTGCCGCCCGGTGCCTTGTATTCGCGCATGAACATGTTACACATTTCCGCTGTAGTCGTGCCGCTGTAATTGTGCGGGTTATAGTCGCAGCGCGAGATCGGAATCGTGTCGGGATGCAGACCATGCCAGCCAATGCCAGAGCCGTATCCGCCGAGTTTGGCAAGCTCGGGGAAGCGCTCTGCGTCCACGATCTTATAA
>JAPXNL010000100.1:0-8043 GCA_033808535.1 Clostridia bacterium | reverse complement strand
CCTTTGGTATTGATGAATAAAAAAGTCCCGCGTGCAAAAAGCACACGGGACGCATTTTTATGCGCGGTACCACCCTGCTTCGCGGCGAAAACGCCGCGCGCTCTGACGCAGCATGACGCTGTTATGCAAAACTCGATTAAAAAGCAAATGCGTCTTTACTGCGCGCCGGTATAACGTCCGGCAGACGCCGCAAACTACTCAAGCTCAAGTTGACATGAAAGCGAAGCTTGCAGGTCAACTTTTGAGGTTTTCATTCACGGAGGCTCAGGGGCGACTTCTGCGGGCTCCGGATACGGCGCTTTCAGCACGTCGGCATGACGCGCGCCGCTCTCTGTGAAACGAAGGGACCGCGTACTACTCCCCATCTCAGCCGATAAGATATATTTGAGATATATTTATAATAGTATATCACTTTCACTCGCCGCTGTCAATATCTTTTCCCGGCCGGAGTTAAATTTATTCACATTTAACGCTCTGAAAATCAAGCGGCACACATCCTGTTTACCGCAGCTTGAGCACCGCGGCAGGTCGGTAAACTGCTACATAACGCGTGTCAAGCTGATTATATTGCCTGTATCACTCTTCGCGCCGTTTACCGCGCATATATTTGCGCTCGTTTTTCAATAACTCGCGCAGCTTTTTAAGCTTGTCGTTGTCACGGGTCGAACGGAATTTCGGGAACGAGGCTATCGTGCGCCGTATCTGTTTATTTATTTTTGATAAGACTTCCTGAAAGATTTCATGATAGCCGTTTCCGGCAGACCCGTATTTTGATTTAACGGTCTGCAGCGCCAAATCGAGTTTTTCGACTGCTGTGCGCAAAAGTTCGTCAAATTCAGACATCTTGGTTACGGTGTAAACCGTGTCGGTCAAAAACACCGTAAACAGCAGGAGCGCTATTGCCTGGCGTATATTCTGCGGAATCTGGCCGGTCAGAGCCGCCAGATGCGGATGTATTACGACAAGCTGTACGACCGACATGATGCCGAAAACCACGGCGCCCAGCAGAAAAATCCGGCCGCCAATGTTGAATTTCATATCGGAGTAGTCCCACCAGCGCGCGTGAAACATCTTTTCCATTATCCACGAGGTCAGATACTCCAGAACCGTGGACAGCAGCGCGGATGCAAAAAACAACAGTATGGGGCTTCTCACACTGCTCAGTGCAATCAAATTCAAAACTGCACCGCAGCCGTATATCGGACAGTACGGACCGTTGAGAAACCCGCGGTTAACAAACCGCTTCTGCATCACCGAGCAGATGGCAGTTTCATACACCCACCCGGCAATGCTGTATATCATGAACCACAAAAAGTACGATTCAATATAATCCATTGCGATACCGTCTCAGCTTAAATCTCGGAATTATCGCATTGTATATCTCGCGCACCGCGCAGATTTTATCCGCCATCGTCACAAGCAGGCTCTCCTTGCTGCGCGGCGGCTGGGGATTGAGCGGAAACATGTGTTTTTTTATAATCTCGCGTTCGGTATCCGACAACTCAAAATCGCGCTCGGCGTTGGCAAGCGCGGTTTTCGCGTGTTTAAAGCCGTGAAGTCTCGAGCATTTCGCGGGGTCGTGCCAGTCGTACAGGAAATAGTCGTGCAGCAGCGCTCCGCGCACCATTGCGCGCACATCGACCCGCATCCTGAACCGCAGCGCGAGTTTTATGCTCTCGCAGGCGACATTCACAGAGTGGTCATAGCAGCTCACTTCGCCGTGCTGAGTAAATTCGGCTTCACGCTTCATCCCTTCCGAATCGAGTATATCTGCCGCATAGTGCCGCAGTATCGCCATCAGCTCTTTTTTTGTATAATAGACTTTCATAATATAATATTTTGTGCCCAATATCGCAATTTAAAGGTATCATTTTATTCCGCGGCTTCCTGCTTCTGCGCATCAGAAGAAATAAGCTCCAGAGCACGTGCCGCAAGCGCGTGTTTTGAATTTTCAAGTCTGCCGTCGAGCACCTCACAAAACAATGTTTCGAGCAGGGCGCCCAGCTTTTTGCCAGGAGGCACGCCAAGCGCTACGAGGTCGTCGCCGTCCAGCTCCATCATCTTGCGCGAAATACAGTCGCCCGCCACCAATATGTCATCTGCAAGCAAAAGTGCCCACGTAAATTTTTCAGCCGCACCGTCATCACCTGCCGCCGCAGCGGACGCGCTCCGCAGCCGCAAAAGCGCCATAGCCAGCTTCGGCGTCAGGCGCGCGATAAGCCTGCGCAGCCCCGGCCGCGAAAGGTCATCGGGCTCCGGCTCGCGTATCAGCCGCACGGCATTCTCGCGCGTTAGGCGGTCGGTTTTCAGCCTGAAAAGTATATCCGACGCCACCTGCGCGCTTTCCGCCCGCCCGCGCGGGTCGACATGCTCAAAAAGCGCCGCAAGCGTCAGCCAGACAGGCTCACCGGCGGCAGCCGCGGCTGCAAGCGACCTGCGCAGCATATCACCCCGCGCGGCATTGGGACGGTCTGCCATCGCGGTGAGCTCTGGCAGGACCGGCGCATACGCCTCCCTGAACATATACACATACTTTTCAGCATATGCACCGCGCAGCGCTCCGTACAGCTCCGCGCAGATACGCTCGGCTGAAATCTCACGCAGCAGCGGCGCGTATAAAGTCATCGCCCTTGCCGTCGCCGGCTCGGGTTCAAAGCCGTACACAGAGGCGAAACGCACACCGCGCAGGATACGCAGCGCGTCCTCCGAAAACCGCACAGCCGGGTCGCCTACCGCACGCAATATTCCCTCGCGCAAATCGCGCATGCCGCCGAACGGGTCAACAATCCCTCTCGTCGGCGAGTACGCCATCGCGTTTACGGTGAAATCGCGACGCGCAAGGTCGTCCTCGACACTGTCGGAAAAGCTGACTGTGTCGGGCCGCCTGTGGTCTGTGTACTCGCCGTCACTGCGGAACGTCGTTATCTCCGTCACAGCGCCGCCGGTCACAACGCCGACAGTGCCGTGTTTTAGTCCGGCTGTCACTGTTTTGTATCCGGCGAACAGCGCCAGAACCTCGCCGGGCCGCGCACTTGTGGCAACGTCGTAATCCTTCGGGTTTATGCCGAGCAGTATATCTCGCACGCAGCCGCCAACTATATAGGACGGAAATCCTCCGTCCTCAAGTCTCTGCAGTATTGCTGCGGTGTAATCGGGAATTACCATCAATTTTATGCCTCAAAACACGTTTTGGCACAGCCGGCTCCGGCTGTGTACAGAATTGGTATCCGTCAGCTTTGCCGCGGTGTATGCCCGGGCCTACAGGCCTGCGCTCGTGTCTGGCTTCGATTGCTGCGCGTACAACGCATAACTGCTTTTTCCCGAGCGTTTTACGCCGTAGAGCGCATTGTCGGCCTCAAAGTACAGCCGCGTAAATAATTTATCGGGCGATTCCCCGGTTATATTGCCGCGGCTTGTCTGTATAGTTGTTATTCCTAAACTGATGCTAAGCGGTATGCTGACAGTGTCGTCTGCCGAGAGGTTTGCAATTTTATCCAGAAGCGCCTCTGCCAGCTTTTCAGCCTGCGCAGGAGAGCCGCAGCTGCAGAGAAACACCATGAACTCGTCGCCGCCGACCCGTCCGATTATATCCGCATGCCGGAAGCTGGATTTCAGCGTTTTCGCAACCTCACGCAAAGCCGCATCGCCCATAGTATGGCCATATGTGTCGTTT
Organism: Clostridia bacterium; assembly: GCA_033808535.1. Classification (GTDB taxonomy): domain Bacteria; phylum Bacillota; class Clostridia; order Oscillospirales; family CAG-272; genus DTU078. Next base: position 4,370 of record JAPXNL010000100.1, on the reverse strand, counting down.
ATGTATTTCAGATCGTCCAGATCCAGAAGCATCATCGCATGGCAGCCTTCGGTGCCACGGGATAAAAACTCGGTTATCAGGCGCTCGGTAGTAGTTTTATTGTAAAGCCCGGTCAGCAGATCGGTCTGAGCCATGACGAGAAGGCGCTCCTCGCGCTGTTTCTGCTCGTCAATGTTCGTCAGCTTGCCTATAACCCTGCGCGAACCATGTTCGGTGCTTTTCAGAGTGGTTACATACACGGAAAACCACATGTATTTGCCGGAAGAAAAAAACCGCAGCTCGTCATATATCGTCGACTCTCTGAGCCCCCTGATGCGGTTTATCAGCTCGGCGTACCGGGCTTTGTCCTCGCCATATATCAGGTCGCTGTTGACAAGCTCTTTGGCGGACATATCGGTTTCGGGATATTTTTCGATGTTGCAGATAATATAAAAGCAGTCTTTTTCGGCGTCGTATTCAAAGACCACGTCGTTTGTTTCAAGCAGCAGCGCTCTGTAGCGCGACTCGTTCCACCTGGAGCGCTCGAGCGCCTGTATACCCGTCATTTTCACATTGACCGTATAGCGCATCATAAATATTCCGATAGCACACATTGCAGCGCCGCTTATAAGGTCAGCAAACGCTATGCCGGGTTGCTTGACGATAAATGACATCGTGCAAAATGCAAATGCAAAAAACCCGGAAAACAGTGTTACCCGCCACGGCCTGTCAAGTATAAGGCACGGGAGCAGCGCGATCATTCCCGGAAATGCGATTGCATATTCATCAAGCGAAAGGAACGTGCCAAGCACCGCTGTTGCTGTAAAGATTACTCCGATGAGCATGTAAAGCACAGGCCTGGCGGCATTGAATTTAACTTTCAGCACCGTCGCGGAAAGCACGGCGGCTATAAAGCAGGCGCTGAAAATGGATATGTAAATAATCGAAGCATATCTCAGACCCGGCGATAAGAATAGTACAAGCGCCTCCAAGCCTGTCAGCACGGCTCCTGTTACCGATACGTTGACCAGCGTTTTAAGGTTGGCTTTAGCTATTATTTTTTTATAATCGGAAAACGAGCAGGGGTCTATATTGCCGTATCCGATTGTGCTTACAATATCAAAAATTTTTATCTCAAACACTCCGTTCTATGCCGGATGTCTATATCATCTGTAATTTGATAATATTACCAATTATTATATCACTTTTACAACCAGGGTGCAAGTGAAATTATACAATTCAACATTTAATTTACTAAACTGAATTTTAATTCTACACTGTTGTAACCCGTCTCCTCAAGCGTCAATACCCCGGTACCGCTGGCACCCGTGATGCCGTATGCATCCCGTAATTCCTTTGTCGGGTATACCGCCAATTCTGTCAGCGCAAACGACGCGGGGTCGGGCACACTGTAATACGCCGGGCTGTGCGCGCCGAATATAATGCATTTTGCACCGCGCGCCCAGCTTTCAAGCAGTACCCGGCGATCGTCCGGTACATCGCCGTTGCCGCCGCCGAGATATAGCAGCTGTGCGCCGCTTCCCGATATGTACATCGCGATCACCGGATGTGTCGAGCGTTTTGTATAAAGCCGCGCGGGAAGTGTCAGCGTCAACGCGCGCATCTCAACCTGCGAATTTTTCGAGGCGTCGTAGTATATCACCGCCGCGCCATACTCATTTGCCGCCTTCTCGAGCGCGAGCGCCACGCTGCGCTCGGCTTCGGTCTGCGGTGACGGCAGCATGAGCGTGCGCACGAAATACCGCGACGCCAGCCGCATAAACTGCATAACATGCCGGCGGTGCAGGTGAGTCAGCATATACCCGTCAATTCCTGTCGCATAAAACCTCGACCGGGCGAGCCGCGCCGCATTTTTCAGCGGCGTGTATGTGCCGTCGCTTATGTCGCATATCATCGACGCGCCCTGTGAGTTCAGCACGAGCATTTCGTTTTTGCCGCCGCTGTTATATATCACCCGCGATGTTCCGGCTTCGCTGAGGTTCCAGATGCCAAGCGACACGGCAAACACTGCCGCAAACACCGCTCCCGACGCGAAAAATCCCGCTTTGCCCCCAAATACAGGTTTAATATGCGGCAGGATGCAGAGGACTGCCAGAGCCGCAGCGAAAGCTGCCCAGACGAAAGGGTATCTCAGAGAAATCACCGTGCCCGAAAGCGGGCGGGCGAGCGATTGTGCCATTTCCCTTACAAGCTCGCACAGCGCGTCGGCCGCAAACCCGACCGGTCCGAACAGCGGCGTGCCGAATAAAATAAGCGCAAGCGGTGTTAAATACAGCAGCGCGGTTACCGGCAGCACAAACACAAGCGTTGCGACCGGCGAGACGAGCGCCAGCTCCCCGCACATATGCCATGACACGGGCAAAGTGAAAAGCGTCGCGCACAGCGAATCGATAAAATTCTCGCGCACGAAAGCAAGCGCGCGCAGGCGCGGCTTTTTGCGGGCGGAGAGTTCCCTTCCCAGCGTTATAATGCCCAGCGTCGAGAGCAGCGACATCATAAGCCCTGTATCCGCTGCGGCTGCGGGGCTGAATGCAAGTATTATAACCGTCGCGACAAACAGCGAGGTCAGACCGTCGGCGCGCCGCCTCAGTATGAATGCGCCATAATATAGCACCGACATAAGCGCCGCACGCGCCACCGCAGGCGACATTCCGGTCAGTGCCAGTATCAGCAGCGCGCCCGCGGCGAGTATCGCAAATTTCAAGTATTTGTTGAGCCCACGAAGCAGCATCTCCAGCGCGCCGAGCAGTATAGTCAAATGCTCGCCGCTTATCGCAAGCAGGTGCAAAATGCCCAGCGCACGGAAGTCGCGCGAAACAGTCCCGGTCAGGTTGTCCCACCTGCCCAGCAAAAGACATGCGGCAAGCCCGCCCGAGTCCTTGCCAAGCCCCAAAGTCAGCCGCTGCGCCATGGCGCTGTTGATCCGTCTGAAAAACCAGCGCAGCATTGCGCCCTCACCCTGCGCTGCCGGTGCGCCGCCGGGGTCAACAGCGGAATGCAGCGTCAGCATTATGCCTCTCGACGCGCCGTACGCCGCCTCCGCCGAAGTGCTGTACTGCGGTTCGGCGCAGGTCAGGCCGTCAAGCGTGTATATCTTGTGCAGCTCAAGGTCGAGTATGTAGTCCGCCTCGAGCAAGGCATACACCCTGCCCATGCCGCCGATATGTTCGCCGTCGATTGCCGCAACCTCGACATAATACAACGCGTCATATGCGCTGATGCGCTCGATATCAATTGCGGTAAAAGTCACTGCATGAGTGCCGGCGCCGTATTTTTCAAGCAGACGCGCCGGCCTGCCGAAATGCAGGTGTGAGAGCATGGCCGCCGCTCCGCACGCAAAAAGCAGCGCCGCAATCGACGCGTATAACCGTCGCCTGCGCGCTGCTCCGCTCATTTGTGTTTCGCCGGATGCAGCCACAGTCGACTTTGCTCCGGTTATATCGCTTCCCGCGCGCGCGGCGCGTAATCCAAGCACGGCAAATACAGCTGCCGTCGCGGTGAATAGTGCCGCGGCAGCGAGTTTTACCGCACCCGCAAAATGCGGGTCCGCATCTGCAGCCGCGAAATAGCCGATAAAGGATACGGCTGCAAACCCCGCTGCCGCGCAGCAAGCCGGGCGCGACTTAAGCAAATAAGTTAAGCTCATTTTAATGCGGTTTATTTATACTCTCAGACTTTTCGCCCGACCTGATAGGCTTTTTCAGCAGCAAAGGCTTCATCCTCGAGCGATTTGAAATCGTATTGATTCTCCTGTGCTATAACCTTTTCGAGTTCGGGGCGCGTTTTGGGATGACGCGGGGTGAACACCGTGCAGCAGTCCTCATACGGCAGAATCGAGGTTTCGTATGTGCCGATCCGGCGCGAACGGACGACTATTTCCTCTTTGTCCATGCCTATGCACGGCCGGAGCACCGGCATATTCACAACCAAATCGGTGACGGCCAGTGCCTCCATCGTCTGCGACGCGACCTGTCCCGAAGACTCGCCTGTTACCAGCGCCATCATGCCGTTTTTGCGCGCTATCCGCTCGGCGATGCGCATCATCGAACGGCGCAACAGTAGCGTAAAATAATCGCTGTTGCAGCATCTGCGCAGCTCCTCCTGGATTTTCGTCACCGACACGACATGCACATACATCGTGCGCGTATACTCGCAGAGTATGCCTGCAAGCGAAAGCACCTTTTCGCGCGCCTGCTCGGAGGTGTAGGGATAGCTTTCAAAATGCACGGCGTCGATTCTCACGCCCCGGCGCGCCATCATAAAACCGGCGACGGGGCTGTCGATTCCGCCTGACAGCAGCAGCAGCGCATGCCCGTTTGTCCCGTACGGCAGTCCGCCCGCACCGGGAACGGAGCCGGCGTGTATATATG
>JAPXNL010000099.1:0-8063 GCA_033808535.1 Clostridia bacterium | reverse complement strand
GACGGAAAATCTGCATACACGGCTGCTTTTCATCGCTTATTTCGTTTGTACCGTAAATCTGACCGCCGTTCGCTCTTCACCTTCTATTTTTATGTCTATAAACGACGGCACACAAACCAGTTCCACACCTACCGGCTCCATAAAACCACGCGCGATGATTATCGCCTTTACCACGACGTTCACTGCGCCCGCGCCGACGGCGTCGAGCTGCACTGCCCCTTCCGAGCGTATGCAGCCTGCAATCGCGCCCGCCACCGCATTGGGGCTGGATTTCGCCGATACCTTCAAAATTTCCATGACTGTACCTCCGTTGATATTATATTCAGTCGATTTATAGGTTTACAGCGCGAGCTTAATGCGTTTTATCCCGATCGCGCGCCCTGTGTTGACACCCAGCGTGAACAATGCCCCCTGAAGCTCTGACGGTCCTTCCGCAAGCTCGAAACGCACCGGCATATGCGTGCGGAATTTCTCGATTATAATATCTGTTTTTATGCCAAGCACCGATTCGGGCGGCCCTGTCATGCCGAGATCTGTTATATAACCGCTGCCGTTCGGCAGTATCTGCTCGTCCGCGGTCTGAACATGCGTGTGCGTGCCGAATATAACGTTCACGCGTCCGTCGAGATAGTTTGCGATCGCCAGTTTCTCCGAGGTCGCTTCGGCGTGTATGTCGAGCACGGAATAGTCATATTTTCCGGCTTCGCGCTCAAGCACGCGATCGACGGCGTCGAACGGGCTGTCGAACGGATCCATAAACACCGTGCCGAGCGCGTTTATCACAAGCACGCGCTTTCCGCCGCGCTCGACTGTGACGCTGCCGTGTCCGGGGCATACCGGAGGGTAGTTGACCGGCCGCAGGAGAGTCGGGCAATCGTCGAGAAACTGCCTGATGTCGCGCTTGTGCCAGATGTGGTTGCCGGAGGTTATAACGTCTGCGCCCGCGCCGAAGAAGGCTCTCGCAGTGGCAGGGTCAAGACCGTTGCCCGCGCATGCGTTTTCGCCGTTGACCACCACAAGCGAGGCGCCAAGCTCGGTTTTCAGCGCAGGCAGGCGTTTGCACATCGCCTCCGCCGCAGCCGGACCGACAACATCGCCGATCGCCAGAATCTTATAAAATTGTTGTGCCATCTCATTCTCCCGTTAAATAACCGCGGCTTTGGCGCGGCATTGCCGGACCGCCGGCTTACAGTTTAGTATCAAACCACTCGCGCACCGCTTCAAGCGCCGCCCCGGTCGGCTCACACGAGGCTGCAAGGTCAAACGCCGATTTGAGCAGCTCCATATTGCTGCACAAACTGGCGAACCTGAATCTTAGCTCCCCGTGCTGGCGCGTCGAGTCGGAGCCGCGCGGCAGAAAGTCGCCCGGCCCGCGCAGGTCGAGGTCTGCCTGCGCTACCTTGTATCCGTCTGAGGTTTCGTGCAGCACCTCGAGCCGTTTTCTCGACTGCTCGTTTTTGGTGTCGGACACGAGTATGCAGTACGATTTGCGTGTCCCGCGTCCTACGCGCCCCCTCAGCTGATGAAGCTGCGCCATCCCGAACCGCTCGGCGTTCTCGACTATCATCAGCGAGGCATTCGGCACGTTTATGCCCACCTCTATCACCGTGGTCGACACGAGAATGTCGATGTTGCCCGCCGCGAAGTCGCGCATGACGGCGTCCTTTTCGGCGCCGCGCATCCTGCCGTGGATAAGCCCGACGCGCAGACCCGGGAACACTTCGCTCCGCAGCTTCTCCGCATATCCTGCGGCGCTTTTAAGTTTTATATGCTCCTCGCTCTCCCGTGTGCCGTCGAAATCGAAGCCTACTACGCCGCCGTCGGAGATTGTAAGACCCTCGCCCAGTTCGTCGTCGCCCGGGTCGTCCTCGTCCTGTTCCTCAATCGTGGGGCATACTATATACACCTGCCCGCCTTCGGCCACATTTTTGGCGATGAACCTGTTCAGCCGCTCCCTGTAGCTTTCGTCCACAACGTAAGTGCCGACCTTCTGTCTGCCGGGCGGCAGCTCGTCGACCACCGACATATCGAGGTCGCCGTAGATTATCATAGCCAGCGTGCGCGGTATCGGCGTGGCGCTCATGACGAGCACATGCAGGTCGTGCCCCTTCTCCGCCAGCCGCGCGCGCTGCATAACGCCGAAGCGGTGCTGCTCGTCTGTTATCACAAGTGCCGGATTTTTAAACTCAACGTCGTCTGTCAGAAGTGCATGAGTGCCGATGACAAAGTCGATGCTGCCGGCAGCCAGCCCTTCCTTTATCGCCTTCTTTTCGGCGGGTTTGGTCGAGCCGGTGAGCAGCGCCACTGTTATGCTCAGCCGCGAGAACAGCGCCGACAGGTCGGCGTAGTGCTGGGCGGCGAGGATTTCGGTCGGCGCCATCAGCGACGCCTGATAGCCGCTTTTGACTGTGAAATACACCGCGGCCGCCGCGCATACCGTCTTGCCGCTGCCGACGTCGCCCGACACCAGCCGCGCCATCGGGCGGCGCGACTCCGACGTCATATCGGCGTATATCTCGTTTATAACGCGCTTCTGCGCGCCGGTCAGCTCAAACGGCAGTGCAGCCAGAAACTCGCGCGGGTCAACGCGCTCAAGCTTCGGTGCGCCGCCCGTCGGTCGCGACCTGCGAGCGCGCGTCAGACCGAGCGCGAAAATATACAGCTCCTCGAACACAAAATAGTTGCGCCCGCGCTCAAACTCCGAATACGTCTGCGGGAAATGTGTAAATCGGTACGCCTCTGCCGGGGAGCACAGCCCGTGCTCCTCATACGCCCGGCGCGGCAAAAGCTCCGGATAAGCGGAGGGGTTCATGCGCTCGAGCGCCGCACCCGTCAGCCCGCCCAGGTATTTTTGGGACAGATTTGCCGTCAGCCTGTATATAGGCACAAACTCGGGCAAAGGCTTGTCCTCGCGCACCTGCTCGAACGCGGGCGAGATGAGCGTCGCGACTCCGCCGTCATAGGTCAGCTTGCCCCAAAAGCGGAATGTATCGCCGACGCCGAAAATATCGCCAATATAGCGCTGGTTGAAAAATACTATCACACAGGTCCGCGAGTCGTCAAAAGCCGTGAACTTCGTGATTGTCATACGGTTTTTGACCATTCTGGTCACCGGCTGTGTGCGGACGGTGAGGACGAATGCCGCCACCTCGCCTTCAGCGACCTCCGAGAGCAGCCGCACATTTCCGCGGTGCTGATAAGCGCGCGGAAAATGGCGGAGCAGCCCGCCCACGTCGGTGATGCCCAGTTTCGCAAGCTGCTTCGCTCTCACCTCCCCGACCCCGGGAAGATATTTGACCGGCGATTTGAAATTTAACATTATTTTACATAAATTCGCTTGTTTTACACGGATAATAAAGCTACTATTACTAATACTTAATATATACTGCAAGGAGAAATGATTATGGATAACCAGACACGCACAAATAAATGGAATACCGTAAAATCCGAGCTGTCAGGCGCCATAAACTGTGTAAGGAACTGGTATACAAATTACAAAAACTCCGACTACAAGCAGATCAGGCGCAAATGCAGCGCCGAAATCATGCTCTGCACCAAAAATGCGCCTGATACCCCCGTTCACTCGGTGACAATAAACAGCGATATTATGATATCGCTTGTGGACCTTGGACTGCTCGCTGCCGGCTGCGCAGCTCTGTGCGTCTTAGCAAAACTTATCCGCTGCCGGCTGTGAAGACTGCAATTCCGCATGCCGCCCGTCCATGGGCGGCTTTTTTCATATAATGGTACAGTTCGACTGTATGTTATTGTTATTTAAGTATATTTTATTCCATTTTTCCTGTTATGTCAAGGGAATTATATGTGTTGCGTCTGATAAGCGGTGCAGAGTTCTACGGCTGACGGCGGGGGGTTATCCCAAACCACCACTGGGTCTCCGCCGGATGCCCTAATGGTATCTCAAACATATAGTGTTCATGTCCGTCGACTTGACATCACGCCCGGGCCGTGGTAAACTTTATTTTATTAAAATATTCTCTCTTTGCGGGGTATTGCTTTGAAACTTAAATTCACCAAAATGCATGGCTGCGGCAACGACTATATATTTTTCGACTGCTTTGCGCAGGCGGTGCCCGAAAATCCGGAGGAGCTGGCTGTGCGGCTGACCGACCGCCATTTCTCCATCGGCGGCGACGGCATAGTGCTTATCATGCCGCCCTCAGACAGCGGAAACGACGCGCGCATGCGCATGTTCAACGCCGACGGCAGCGAGGGCATGATGTGCGGCAACGCGACGCGCTGCATCGGTAAATATCTTTACGAGCGCGGATATGTTAAGTCGATGACAGTGATACTTGAAACCAACAGCGGGGTGAAGGTTCTGACGCTGTTCCCCGGCGCCGACGGCAAGGTGCATTCCGTGCGCGTCAATATGGGCAAAGCGTCGCTCAATCCTGCAGACCTGCCTGCGCTGGTGGACGGGGAGCGTGTTGTGGGGCGCGAGGTCGCGCTCTCGTGCGGGGTGTATAAAATCACGCTGGTATCCATGGGCAACCCGCACTGCGTGCTGTTTGAATCGCCCGAGCTTGTAACGGAGCTGGGGACTGCCATCGAGCGCGACCCGATTTTCCCGCGGCGGGTCAACACCGAGTTTGCGGAGGTGACCGGCGACAACCGGCTGCGCATGCGCGTGTGGGAGCGGGGCAGCGGCGAGACTATGGCCTGCGGTACCGGAGCGTGCGCGACTGCAGTAGCTGCGGCTGAAAACGGGCTGTGCGACGCAGGCAGACCGATTATCGTGGAGCTGCTCGGCGGCGAGCTTTCGATCGAATATACACCTGACGCCGTTTATATGACCGGGCCTGCCGAAATCGCGTTCGAGGGCGAGGTCGAGGTTTAAGTGAAGTACAGGCACACTGCCGATCCGGTTTATGACGAGAGGTGCGAGCAGCTGATACTGGGTACCTTCCCTTCACCCGCATCGCGTGAGGCGGGGTTTTTCTACGGGCATCCGCAAAACCGGTTCTGGAAGGTGCTTGCAATGGTATACGGCGAGCGGGTGCCTGAAACGGTCGCCGATAAGCGCAGGTTTTTGCTCGTGCACAGACTCGCACTGTGGGATGTGATTGCCGAGTGCGAGGTATCAGGCAGCGCCGACGCATCAATAACCAGTGTGATACCGAACGACATCATACCGATACTTGAGACAGCGCCGATAAACTCCATCTACGTCAACGGGCGGCTCGCCGAAAAGCTTTATAACCGGTTCATCCTGCCTGTCACCGGACGCAGCGCCGTCTACCTGCCCTCAACCAGCCCCGCCAACGCCGCCTGGTCGCTCGACCGGCTCGTGCAGGCGTGGAGCGTTATTCGACGGTAAGTATGGCGTTTGCATAATTTGATATGACCGTGGAATATGTTGGGGGCGTATGACGCCCCCAAACTCTTACATTGGTACTTGATTAGCCGCATGGGGATGCTACGCAGCGTTTATTCCGACGGGCAGGCAGATACTCTGTCGGACAGCGATACCGACGGACGCCACCGGCGGTATTGCACCCGTTTAATTTTCTGTCCTTGCTAATAGATCAGCAACTGCCTTCCGCCGGACACAGCCAGTGGTGTCTGACGTTTTCTTAATTTGGTTAAGTAGTTTGCTGAATTTTCATAAATACATCCATACATTTATACATTTTTGCGCATAAACTGTGGAAATATTAACAATCTTGCGGTATAATGTAAGCAACTACATATAAAGGTGCGGGAAATGTTACTCAAACTGTTTGGCAAAAATAAAAATAGCGAGTTCGACGACGCAGACCTGCCTCGCGTCTGCCGCTTCTGCGAGCGTGCGACGCTGATAAGCGACGAGGAGAATGTGCTCTGCTCGGTTCGCGGCATTGTGCTCGCCGATTACTGCTGCCGCAAGTTTTCGTATGACCCGCTCAAACGCGAGCCGAAAATGCCGCCGCCGATACCCAAGCCTGACCCCACCAGACTTGACATCGGGCTGCCCCCTTTCCTTATGGCTGACTCGCCGGCTGACGGTGCCGCAGATTCTGCCGATACTGCGCCTGCAGACAGCGGCGATATCGAAAATAACAATACCGCAAGCGATGTGTCCGAAACCGCCGGCGCAGCCACTCCTGATGTCGCGCCCCGTTCCGAGGAATCCAAGCCGGCGGAGGACAAGCCCGGGCTCGGCGATGGCAAACTGCCGGAGGACAAACCCGTGACAAAAGATACCGTCACCGCCTCAGCCGAACATTCACCGCAATAACACCCGGCTGCATAGCGCAGCAGAACCTGTGCTGCCCGAGTTTGAAAATAAATAAGAATTAACAGTGTGCCGTCCCGGCAATCGGGGCGGCGTTTTTTTATGTCATAAACCCTGTAATCACAGTGACGGTGCGCACGGCATATTCTGTAACAGTGACAAACTGAAACAGTCACAGAGGTGTTATTTTTTAAAGTAAAGGGTGTATAATTTATGACTTCTTGCTGCGCCGTTATCGGCTCGGTCACATATGCGCTGAAAGGACAGCGCATGCTCTCCAGCTATAACATCGATTCAAAAATTGTAAAAGTGCGCTCTGCCGGTACCCCCGGCGGCTGCGCCTACGGGCTGGAGTTCGACTGCATGAACACCGACTCCATCGCCACGCTGTTACGGCGCGGCGATATACAAATCAAAGATATATACCGGTTGTAGCCGGTTGTGAAAAGGGTTGTATATGATTTATTTTGATAACGCTGCAACAACATATCCGAAACCGCGCGTTGTTTACGATGCTGTGATACGCGCGATAACCGAGGCGGGCGGAAATCCCGGACGCAGCGCACACAAGCTCTCCATGGCGGCCGCCAGTATAATATACGACTGCCGCTGCGAGCTTGCAGAATTTTTCGGCTGCTCCGCGCCCGAAAACGTGATTTTTACTTACAACGCAACATATGCGCTAAATACGGCAATTAAAGGGTTGCTGTCACGCGGCGACCATGTGCTTATCTCCAACTTCGAGCATAATTCCGTGTTGCGGCCTGTCGCGTCGCTGGCCTCACGCAGCGTGACCTACGATATTTTCGATGCGTCCGGCACTGCCGAACAGACAGTCAACAGCATAAAGTCGCTTGTCAGGCGCAACACCGCCGCAATAATCTGTACGCACGTTTCAAATGTCTGCGGGATGGTGCTCCCGCTCGCCGAGATCGGCGCATATTGTGCAACGCGGCATATCAAGTTTATTGTCGATGCGGCACAAAGCGCGGGAATCCTGCCCATAGACATGCACACCTGCAATATCGACGCGCTCTGCATCCCCGGTCACAAGGGGCTTTACGGCATTGCGGGCTGCGGCGTGCTAATTTTCAATGATAAGTATAAGGATGGCAAGCTGCCGTTCGCGCCTATAATCGAAGGAGGCAGCGGTGTAAACTCGCTCAATATCGAAATGCCGACCATGCCGCCCGAACGGTTCGAGGCCGGGACACTCTGCGTGCCGGCTATCGCGGCGCTTTTGGCCGGCACGCGCGAGATACGCCGTGTCGGGCCGACCGCGATCGCGGAGTACGAAAACATGCTGAAGTCAAAGCTCTGCGAGCTGCTTGGCGAGCTGCCCGGAGTTGAGCTGTATCATCCCCCTGCATCATACACCAGACCCGGCGGCGGGGTGCTTTCATTCAACGTAAAGGGCAAGCCCTCCTCCGACATAGCCGACGCGCTGGCTGAGCATGGCATTTGCGTGCGAAGCGGTTTTCACTGTGCGCCACTCGCTCACAAGACGCTTAAAACCGGGCCGAACGGCGCCGTGCGCGTATCGTTTTCGATGTATAACAACGAAAACGAGATCCGCACGTTTGTCGGTGCGCTGCGATCCATAATCGAGGCGCCCTGACGCCGCCGACGACGCAATGCGCGCCGCCGGAACGTGGTCGTGCCGCTCTATAAGCTCGGTGCAAAGCTGACATATTATGCGGGATATCGTATATGATACAAAAGCGCAGGCTTCGCAAATGCGTGGCCTGCGCTATATTTTTCTGACGGTGGGGGAGTTGATTTTTTTCTACACGGCGGCAGCTACTGAACTGTCGTAAAGGCAGTAAAT
>JAPXNL010000098.1:0-8094 GCA_033808535.1 Clostridia bacterium | reverse complement strand
ATCTCGACGGGAGTCGTGACCGCTTATGTCAGCTCGTCTGACCGCACTTCCATCAGCATGACCGCATTTGACCTCGACGACCCGAACCAGACCGTGCAGCAGTACTGGGATAAAAATAAAGAGGTGTTTACCTCGTTTTTCACGGACATGCAGTTTGAAACCGAAGGTGAATCGACACTACTCGGCGGCGTCGCTGCAGGCAAATATGTCTACACGGCTAACGCATCGAGCGTGCCGTATAAGTTTATGCAGATAATCTGCATCAAAGAAGGCACAGTTTATATTTTCACCTATACAGCCACAGCAGATAAATACGATACGCATCTGCAGAGTGTGGAGGAAATTCTGACGAATTTCAGCTTTATATCGTGAACCGGGGAGCAACTGGTTTTGAATAATGTTTCAGATATAAATCGCGGTATATATCTTGACTGCGCCGCCACCACCCCCACATTGCCGCAGGCTGCGGAGGTGATGGCGGATATTTACGCGCGCGTTTGGGGCAATCCCTCATCTGTACACGCAATGGGCATGGCTGCGCGCGCCGAAATAGAGAAAGCGCGAGCAAATGTGCTCTCGCTGCTCGGCGTGGGGCGCGGCGACGGCGGCTCGCTGATTTTCTGCGGCAGCGGCACCGAGGCGACGAACCTGGCGATATTCGGCGTCGCGCGCGCAAAGCGCTGGCGGTCACAGCCGGCGATAATCACCACCGACAGCGAGCATCCATCGGTTGAGGAGCCGCTCCGGGTGCTGGAACGCGACGGCTTTGCGGTCGAGCGTATACCAACTGTGGGCGGAGTCCTCGACATGCAGGCGCTGGACGAAGCGCTTGCAAAGCATAAAAATGTTATATTGGCGTCGTTTATGCTTGTCAACAACGAGACCGGCGCACTGTATGCGGTCGCAGACGCAACTGCAGCTGTCAGGCGCGCCCATCCCGGAGCGGTGACGCACTGCGACGCCGTTCAAGGATTCGGCAAGCTTGACATATCGCCCGCAAGGCTGGGCGCGGATACCGTGACGGTCAGCGCCCATAAGCTGGGAGGGCCAAAAGGCGTCGGCGCGCTGTATATTTCAAAAAAGGTGCTGACCGCAAAGAAGATTGTACCGCTCGTCTACGGCGGAGGGCAGGAGGACGGCTTCCGCTCGGGCACCGAAAATGTCGCGGCAATTGCCGGGTTCGGCGCGGCTGCGGAATACCATATAAATGCCGGCATGCGCGGGAATTTCTGCAAATACGCGGCTCGCCTTCGCAAATTGCTTGATCAGCACCTGCCGGAAGGGGCGGTGCTCAACACCCCGCGCAGCGAATATCTGCCGAATATCGCGAGCGTGACGCTGCCGGGCGTGAAGAGCGAGGTCATGCTGCGCTACCTTTCGGGGCGTGACATCTATGTGTCAAGCGGCTCCGCATGTTCGTCGCGGCATCGAGGCATCAGCCGTACGCTGCTTGCGTTCGGGCTGGACGAAAACGCCGCCGACCGCACTATTCGCGTTAGCTTTTCCGACGTGACGACGGAGCATGATATACTCGAATTTACCCGTGCGCTGCGCGAGGGACTGGAGTCGCTTGCAAAGATATAGTCGCACCGAACCCGCCATAGAAGATAAAACAGTGCTGTAAATACACAACAGCTGTGTTAATATAAAATCATAAACTGATACGGAGGCGGCGGCTTATGGATAACAGCAAGAAAATGTATTATGCAATCGGCAACGCGCATCTTGACCCGGTCTGGATGTGGCGCTGGACAGAAGGCTATGCAGAGGCGAAGGCCACTTTCCGCTCCGCGCTCGACAGGATGAAGGAGTTTGACGATTTCGTGTTCACCTGTTCGTCTGCATCCGTTTACTCGTGGGTAGAGGAAAGCGCGCCCGAGATGTTCGAGGAGATCAAAGCGCGTGTTGCGGAGGGGCGCTGGGTTATAGTCGGCGGCTGGTGGGTTCAGCCCGACTGCAATCAGCCGTCGGGTGAGGCATACGCGCGCCACAGCCTGTATTCGCAGCGCTATTTCAAGTCGCGTTTCGGCGTCACCGCGCGTGTGGGCTACAATGTAGACTCATTCGGCCACAACTATATGCTGCCGCAGATACTCAAAAAGAGCGGAATGGACTATTATGTTTTCATGCGTCCCGGCGAGCATGAAAAGCACCTAGACACCGATCTGTTCCGCTGGACCTCGCCGGACGGCAGCTCTGTGCTTACATACCGGCTCGGCGACCCGTATTGCGCCAACTTCAACACCGATGAGGAGCGCGACCGCTGCCTTGCCCGCAGCGACGCAAACCACAGACCCGACCATCCCGAGCGCATGTTCTTCTACGGCGTGGGCAACCACGGCGGCGGGCCGACTATCAAAAACATTGAGTCGCTGCGCAGACTGCGAGAGTCGGGCAATGCCGACGTTATATTCTGCGGTCCCGACAGGTTTTTCGCCGACGCCGAAAAACTGTACGGCGGCGAAATTCCGGTATATACGGAGGATTTGCAGCATCACGCCAGCGGTTGCTACTCTGCGGTGTCGGAGATAAAGAACCTCAACCGACGCGGAGAGATGAACCTGCTTGCGGCCGAGATATACGCCTCCCTTGCCGCGAAACTCATCGGGTCAAAGATTCCGACCGAGAAGTTTGAGCATGCATGGCGCAATATATGCTTCAATCAGTTCCACGATTCGCTTGGCGGCTGCAGCATCCGCGAGGTATATGACGACGCGCGCCTGTTCGCAGGTGAATCGCTGGCGATTGCCGCGAGAATCGAAAACACCACGCTGCAGACAATATCGTGGGCTGTCGATACGACGGGATTCCACACTCCCGTATTTGTGTTCAACCCCCACCCGTGGGAGATAACACAGACGGTGCGCGTCAATCACCGCTACCGAGGCGGCGTGACTGCTCCCGACGGCACGCGCATACCGGCGCAGTACATCCGCTCGTCGACCGAATCATGCACCGGGCAGCCTGACCTGCTGTTTGTGGCGACGGTACCGGCATACGGATTTGCGGTGTATGATGTTTACGGCGAACCTGATACTCAGCCGGCAGACGGCGCTTCCCGCGCTGAGGGCAACGTGCTAGAAAACGCATATCTGCGCGTGGAATTCGAGCCGCACACGGGATATGTCCGCTCAATGCGCGACAAAACCACGGGGCGCGAGCTACTTGCGGGAATGGGCGCGGTTCCGGTTGTCATCGACGAGTATTATCACGACACATGGAGCCACGGCAAGAACTTCTTTGACAAGGAGATCGCGCGTTTTTCCGATGTATCTATAAGCGTTGTCGAAAACGGTCCGGTTCGCGCGACTGTCAAAGTAGTCAGCCGATATAACAAATCCACGCTCACGCAGTATTTCTCGCTCGATTACACAGCCCGCACACTGTCGGTAGAGGCGAAAATCGACTGGCATGAAAAACACAAGATGCTCAAGCTGCGCTGGCCGGCAGCAGCCAATGCGCCGCGCGCATTCTATGAGGTGCCGTTCGGCTGGATCGAGCGCCCCTGCGACGGCGAGGAGGAGTGCGGCCACCAGTGGATAGCGCTACGCGGAGACGACGGCGGAATGGCGCTGCTCAACAGCAATAAATACAGCTTCTCGATAAAGCAGAGTGAGCTAAACCTCACGGTTGTGCGCAGTCCGATCTACGGCGACCACGGGAATGTGCGCTCGATGGAGAGCGAGTACACCGACCAGGGCGAGCACTCGTTTGAGTATGAGCTCATGCCGCTTGCAGCCGATACCGGCTGGGGCGATATTATCCGACGTGCACGCCAGCTCAACAAAAAACTGACATATATCGCCGAAAACCGACACGAGGGACGACTTGCCGCGTCTTTCTCGGGTGTGTCGATTGACGTACCAAATGTTATCATCTCTGCCGTCAAGGCTGCGGAGGACGGGCGCGGCATGATAGTCCGCGCTTACGAAACCGACGGCAGAGCAGTTACCGCGCATATCACATGCCCGCTTGCTGGGCTTGATGCCGACGTCGCCTTCTCGCCGCACGAGGTGCGCACCCTGCGAGTTGAGAACGGCGAATATAAAGAATCGCTTATCACGGAGCTTGACTGAGATATGCTGCTCGGACTTGATATTGGCGGTACAAAATGCGCGGTCACAACGGGTGAAGTTTGCGCCGACGGCATAAAAATCACCGCAAAGCGCCGGTTTGAAACACCGCTGGGGCTTGACCGTGACGCATTGCTTGACAGACTGTGCGACGAAATAACACAGCTTTTTGACCCTGCGGTTCAAGCGATAGGCATATCATGCGGCGGGCCGCTCGACAGCGTGGCGGGCGTTATACTGTCGCCGCCCAATCTGCCGGGCTGGGATGAAGTGCCGATTACCCGCGTTTTGTCACAGCGGTTCGGAGTCCCTGCTGCGATTCAAAACGATGCCAACGCCTGCGCGATGGCTGAGCACCGTTTCGGCGCAGGGAAGGGCACAAAAAATATGATTTTCCTGACCTTCGGCACCGGAATGGGCGCGGGACTGATTTTAAACGGTGAAATATACAGCGGCAAAAACGATATGGCCGGGGAAATAGGCCATATCAGGATGTCGTCGCATGGGCCGGTCGGATACGGCAAATCGGGCAGCTTCGAGGGCTTTTGCAGCGGCGGCGGCATTGCGCAGCTTGGTCGCGATATGGCGCTGGAGCACATTCAGCGCGGCACTCCAGCGGCATTCTGCCCGGATATCGCTTCGCTAGCCACGCTCACCGCAAAAAACATTGCCGACGCCGCTAATGCAGGCGATGAGGCGGCGATTGAGGTTTACAGGTGCTGCGGCGAAATGCTCGGGCGCGGGCTTGCGGTGCTGATCGACATTCTGAACCCGGAGCTTATAGTCATAGGCAGCATATTCGCGCGCTGCGAACACCTGTTACGCGAGGCAATGGAGCGCGAAATCGAGAGGGAAGCATTGCCGCGTTCTCGCGCGGTCTGCCGCGTTGTTCCGGCAGCACTTGGCGAGGCGATCGGCGACTATGCCGCTCTCGCCGTGGCTCATGCCGCTGTGATGTAAAGCGAACTGTTTACCCTGATATTTCTCCGACAAACAAAAGACTTTACATTATAATTGCTTTGTAAAGCAAAATGCTATACAAAGCATCGTTCGCAAAATGCGCTTGCTACAACGTGTAAAGCGCCGTGCTTGCGCGCAATATTGATTACTGAGTTACTCCGATAACACAATAACCACGGTCGGGCATGAGTGCCCGCTTAACATATGTTTTTGAAAAACATTTTGCATCTTTTCTCGCTTAAAGATGAGGGCGGACGCGGACGCGCAGCGCTGTTATTTGCGGCGGTGGGCGATAACCTGATCCTGCAGCTCACAGGCGGTATTTTCTATACCGGGTTTCTGGTCGGCTATAAATTCGACATTGTCAACATCGGCGTGCTGACCTTTATACCGTTTATGGCAAATATGCTCGGATTGCCGCTGACACCGCTCGTGCTGCGCCGATTTAAGAAGCGCAAGGATATAATTACACTATCGCGGGCTGCGTACTTTCTGATAAACATACTCGGCATAACGCTGCTGCCTGAATTTGTGACGGATAACAGCGCAAGGCTCGGCTGGATGGCGGCGATAATATTTGTCTCGAACCTGATAAATACTGTTTCGGTCGCAGGCTATAATGCCTGGTATGTAAATTATCTGCCCGAGCATTTGCGTGCCGAATATTTTTCCACATCGATTTTCCTGTCGTATTTTATCCCGGGCGTTGTGATACTCACTTCCAGCGCTGTCGCCGACTCGCTCTCCGGCTCACCGTACCAGCTTCAGATTATCATCGGGCTGAGAATTGCGGCGCTCGCCGTGGGAATGGCAAACGTATTTGTGCTCTCGCGTCCGAAAGAATACCCATACGAAGATACTGAGCAATATAGAATTTCGCATGTGTTTTCAACGCCGCTGCGCAACAAGCCGTACATGCTGACAATGGTGATTGTGCTGGTATGGCAATTTTCAGCGAGCGCATATTCTTCGCTGTTCAACGTATATCTGCTCAACAGCATCGGCGTTTCGTACATGTTCTTTAACATCATAATCGCGACATACTCGCTGTTCTTCATCTTCTTTTCGGGATTCTGGAAACGGATGATTTCGCGCCGGTCTTGGTTTCGGGTATACAGCCTGACAATGCTGATTAATGTACCGGCTCAATTTGCGCTCGCATTCGTTTCTCCGGGCAATTATGTGCCGCTGATGCTCATCGCGCGATTCACACAGCATTTCATTGGCGTGGGTCAAAACATCTGTTACGCAAATTTCCAGTATATTTTCATACCCGTCGGTGACAGAATAACATATACATCGTTTTATCAGTTTGCCTTAAACGCGGGCAATCTGGCGGGGCTTGCGTTCGGCACGGCTTTTCTTGCGCTGCTGCCTGATTTTTCGATGAATATACTCGGCTCGACGCTGGGCGGCGTGCCGTTTCTTGTAATGTTAAACGCCGCGGCGTCCGCTTTCCTGGCACCGTATTCGCTTTGGATGAGCCGAAAGTATGAACTGGGCAAAGCGCAGTCCTGAAAAATGTAAAAAATCGGTGAACGCGCATGTCCTGACTCTATAATATCCGCCACGACGCTTGACAAACCACGACAATTTGTGTATAATACCTGTTATGGCATTACCGAGTGAAAAAGTCATATTGACAAACGGCGAAACCATAGATTTGCGCCGCCTGATTGCGGGAGAGATAACAACTCTGCCGTTCGAATACCGGTACAAGGGCTTCAAGCCCGACGCCGGATTTTCGGACATCAAGCCCGAAGGCGACGCAGTTCTGGAAGGCCGTCTAACCAATAACGCGGGGTACATCGTGCTTGAGTCAGAGCTGACCCTGCGCTATCGTACCGCTTGCGCACGGTGCGCTGCAGAACTCGAACGCACATTGCGTGTCAAGGTAGAGCGTGACGTTGCAATTCGCGGTCAGCTGCAGGACGACGATACGGACGAATACCTTATCATCGACGGCGAAGTGCTCGACCTTGAGCCGCTGGTCGTGGAGGAAATCTACCTCGGTCTGCCGATGCGCGAGCTATGCTCGGAGGACTGCCGCGGCCTCTGTCCAAAATGCGGCAAAAACCTAAATGAAGGCCCCTGCTCCTGCCCGGAGCGCGAACCCGATCCGCGGCTCGCGATCCTCTCAAAGTGGAGCGAGAAATATAATCAATGATGACGCGTATACAGAAGGAGGATCACGGAAATGGCGGTTCCGAAGCGGAAAACATCAAAAGCCAGGCGCGATAAAAGGCGTGCAAGCACCTGGAAGCTTGAGATGCCCGGAATGGTCAAATGCCCTAAATGCGGCGAGTACAGGCTGTCGCACAGGGTATGCAAAGCCTGCGGCACCTACAACGGCAAGGAAGTGCTCAAAATCGAAGCATAAGGAACAAATGCCGGACAGTTCCGTACCGGACGAGTTCGGCTACATATCCAGCCGGGTTGCCGGTTAACGGGCGTGTATCGATCGAGTATCGTACACGCCTTTGTTAGCAGCCGGCTGTTTTGACGTTACATTCATATTAAAATTGCAATCTGCGCAGATTGGTTTCCTGAGAGGCGGTGTATTCCAGTGGTCGAAATATACGGAGTCGAGCAGGGTTCGGCTGCCGATTTAGCCGGACTGTGCCGCGGAGATTATCTTATCTCCATCAACGGGCACGAGATAAACGATGTGCTCGACTACCGCTTTTATCTTGCCGAGGAAAAGGTGACACTGACTATTCACCGCGGACCGGAACTGTTCGAGGTGACCATAGACAAAGAGGAATACGACGATATCGGACTGGAGTTCCGCACATTCCTCATGGATGACAAGCGGACCTGCCGCAACAAGTGCGTATTCTGCTTCATCGACCAGCTCCCGCCCGGCATGCGCGAAAGCCTGTATTTCAAGGACGACGACTCCCGTATGTCGTTTATCATGGGCAATTACATCACACTTACAAACATCTCGGAGAACAACATTGAGCGGATACTGCTCATGCGCACCTCGCCGCTGAACATATCGGTGCATACGACCGACCCGGCCTTGCGCGTTAAAATGCTCAACAACAAGCGTGCGGGC
>JAPXNL010000097.1:0-8105 GCA_033808535.1 Clostridia bacterium | reverse complement strand
ACAAAGCCGTAGAAATCCGCGCGCGTGATGTCCTCGAAGTGGCAGCGCGGCTTTATTCCTTTTTCGAGAATCTGCCGCACGACGCCCATATATTTTTCCATTGCCGACACGCGGGTAAGCCCCATCTTTTTATATATATGGTAATCGGAGCAGGACACAAGCACGCCCGTTTCCTTTATGCCCAGCGATTTGACCAGCTCGAAGTCTTTTTCAGACGCGCGAATCCAGCTTGTCACCTCGGGAAACTCGTATCCCAGCTCAAGGCATTTTTCAACCGCACGGCGGTCCTTCTCGGTATAAATAAAAAACTCGGTTTGCCTGACAAGTCCTTTCGGACCGCCGAGCTTGTGAAGCAGTTTATACAGGTGCACAATCTGATCGACCGTGAAGGGAGATGTCGACTGCTGCCCGTCGCGGAACGTCGTGTCCGTCATCCAGATTTCCGCAGGCATACAGACAGGTACTGTGCGGTGGTTGAATGAAATCTTCGGCACAGAGTCGTAATCAAACAGACCGCGGTAGAGATTGGGTTCCGCGCGCTCCTGAAGCTGGTAGCGGTATGCGGACTGTTCAAGCAGATTTGTTGATTTTGAAAAATAGAGTTCCGGATTGTCTTTGGGTGATAATTGCATAATTTATATACACTCTCTTTCATTTGCGGGCGTGAATGCGTATAATATTTGTTATTATAACACATGTGATGCAATTTTTCAATATCAATCCTGCAATTTTAATAAAATTTAATATTATTATATGTAGTAGCATTCCGAATTTGTGTAAAAACCGCATGAGCTCTTGAATGTCCGCGATATTATGATATAATTGGCTTATAGCAGACAAAAAACGGGCTGATTACAAAAAGGGAGTAAGAATGATAAATGATAAAACCTTGGCATATCTGCTTGCCATGCAGCAGGACGAGCTTGACGAATCTATAATTTACTCGAAAATCGCGCGAACGGTAAAAGATGAGAATAACCGGAGCGTGCTCGAGCGCATTTCCGCCGACGAGCGCTCGCATTATGAGGTGTGGAAGACTTACACCGACAGAGAGCTGAAACCGCGCCGGCTAAAAATATTTTTAACTGTGCTGACCGCGAAAATTTTCGGCTTCACTTTTGCCGTCAAGCGCATGGAAAGCCGCGAGAATATCGCCGGCCCGGCGTATGCGCAGCTTGTCAAAGAAGTGCCGGAAGCTGCAGAGATATCAGAGCAGGAGGACGAGCACGAGCGACAGCTTTTGTCCATGCTCGACGAGGAGCGGCTGCGCTATGTCGGCTCGATGGTTCTGGGGCTCTCCGATGCATTGGTCGAGCTGACCGGCACGCTTGCGGGCCTGACGTTTGCGCTGCAGAACACGCGGCTGGTCGCGTTGTCGGGACTTATAACCGGTATATCGGCGACGCTTTCGATGGCGTCCAGCGAGTTTTTATCGGCTAAAAGCGAGGGGCGTGGCGACGCGCTCAAATCCTGCCTTTACACCGGTGCCGCATATGTGGCGACGGTTGCACTTCTGACGCTGCCGTATCTGGTTTTGCCAGAAGGTAAATATCTGACTGCGCTTGTATTCATGCTTGCCGCGGTCGTGTTGATTGTTGCCGCGTTCAATTATTATATAGCCGTTGCAAAGGAACAAAAATTCCTGCGCCGGTTCGCCGAAATGACAGGAATTTCGCTCGGTATTGCGGCGCTGGCTTTCGGCGTCGGCATACTTGTCAAAAAATGGCTGGGAGTCGATATTTAAAGGGAAATAAGCTGTTTTTATGTTATTGTAATATGATATATTTGTATGATATAAAGCTTTATTCTGTTGACAATCAAACCCGCGAGAGTTATAATAATCAAGGTTGACTAATATTTAAAAAATCTGTAAAAATTGATGCATAAAGAAAGGATTTTAACCCAATGGCAGAAAAATTACGTATAGGCATTATCGGTTGCGGAGGAATTGCGCACGCACATGCCAACTGCTACAAAAACTTCGACGACGTTGAGGTTGTGGCAGGCGCGGATATAATCCCCGGCAAGGCACGCAAATTCCTGGACGAATTCGGCTGGACAGACGCCGCGGCATATGAAACCGCAGAGGATCTGTGCAAACGCGACGATATCGACGCGGTAAGCGTATGCACTTATAACTCCACGCACGCCGTGTGTACGGTTGCGGCTCTGGAATCGGGCAAGCACGTTCTGCTTGAAAAGCCGATGACAATCACGCTTGAAGAAGCTCTTGATATTGTACGCGCCGAGAAAAAGTCGGGCAAAATCGTCACGATCGGCTTCCAGCCGCGCTATGACGTGAACTCGCGCAAGGTTAAAGAGATTGTTCAGTCGGGCAAGCTGGGCAGCGTTTATTACGTTCAGACCGGCGGCGGCCGCCGTCGCGGTATCCCGGGCGGAACATTTATCGACCGCGAAAAAGCGGGCGTCGGCGCGCTCGCCGATATAGGCTGCTACGCGCTTGACTTTGCGCTCAACACAATAGGATATCCCAAACCCCTCACGGTTTCCGCAGTAGCATACGACTATTTCGGCAAAAACCCGAAGTATTATCCCGAAGCAAACCGCTTCTCGGTCGACGACTTTTCCGCTGCGTTCATACGTCTTGAGGGCAACTGCGTGCTCGATTTCCGCATGAGCTGGGCGATGCACATGGACACCACCGGCGACTTCATATTCCTCGGCACTGATGCAGGTCTGAAAGTCCGCCAGCCCAACTATCACCTGTGGGGCGGTGCGTGGGACGGCCCGATCGGCGCAATCACGCTGATGCACGACGACGAAGACGGCAAGCCCACCCACACCGATATTCCGCTGGAGCAGGAAGGCAAGCAGAACCTGTTTGAGCGCAAGGTACGCTCGTTTGTCGACGCGATAAAGACCGGCGGACCCGCTCCCATTCCCACCAGCCAGATTATTTATAATCAGGCGATCATTGACGGCATTATCCGTTCCTCTGCAGAACATCAGGAGGTCAAAATAAAAATCCCCGTCATCTAAATAAAATCATATTGAGGTGATAAGATGCCCGCCAAAAAGCCAAACATATTGTTTTTCGGCATTGATAGTCTGCGCCGCGATCATATGAGCCTGTACGGCTATCCGAAGCTCACCACACCCCATATTGATCGCTATCTGTCAACCGACAGCGCCGTTTTCAAGATGTTCAGCCCTTCGATACCCACAACTCCGGGATACGCTTCCATGCTGACCGGTCTTGACTGCTTTTCCACCGATGTTGTGGCGCTTCGCCATCAGGGCAAGGTGGCCGCAGGCTGCAAGCCGCTGCAGGAAGTGCTGCGTGAGAACGGGTATAACACAACGGCGATAAGCTATAACCAGATACCCTTCGAACGCATGCTCGACGTTAAGGTAACATGGGGCGGCTGGGAACAGGGACGCTCACGCAAGGCGGAGAGCATGAACGAGGTCGCAATCCCCGAGCTTGAGAGACTCGCGGCCGAGGACAAGCCTTTCTTCCTGTTCATGCGCCACATGGACCCGCATTCGCCTTATCTCGCGCCCGAGCCTTTCGAGCGCATGTTCTATTCGGGCGATGAGTTCGATCCCAACAACCACTCACTCAACCCGGTTTACAATTTTAAACCGTTCTGCGATTATTTCCGCACCTGGTTCCCGCCGGGATGCACCGACGCGGATTACATAACCGCGCAGTATGACTCTGCGATCGCGTACATGGACGCGTCGATATCGATAATACTCAACAAGCTGGAATATCTGGGCATCGCCGAAGATACAATAGTAGTATTCACCTCTGACCACGGCGAAACGCTCTATGATCACGACTGTTACTATGACCACCACGGCCTCTATGAATGCACGCTTGTGGTGCCATTCGCGATCAAATATCCGCGCAAGCTCAAGGGATTGACCAAGCGCTACGAGGATATATGCCAGCTCAAGGACGTAATGCCCACGCTGCTGTATCTTGCGGGCATCGATACCGACATCAAGTTCGACGGACGCAACCTGTTCGACGTTGTGACGGGCAAGGCGCCTCAGGAGCCTGAAATGTATATCACCGAGGCGACCTGGATGCGCAAGCACGGCTGGCGTACGCCCGAATGGAAGCTGATACTGGCGCTTGAACCCGACTTCCATTACAAACCGCCCGTTGAGCTTTATAACCTGATCATGGATCCCGGCGAAAACCACAACGTCGCCGACCAGTATCCCGATGTTGTAAAGCTTTATACGGACAAAATCAACGCCCATATTGCAAAGCGCACCGCCGAGACGGGCAGAGAAGCTCCCATATATTCCAACGCAAGCAAATGGAACGGGTTCGGGCGCCCCTTCACCAGCTCCGACGATGCGTACAACTCCCTGCATATCGGCGACCCCGAAACGGCGCGCCGCCTGCAGGAGCTGGGTGAGAAGCGCAAGGGCCAATAATACCGTGCGCGGCTGAATGTTTTTGTCACCGCGTGTACCCGGATAACAAGACGGGATATTTGCGCAGGTTCTTTTAATACCTTGCAAGAAGTTACTAAAATTGCAGGATCGCATCGCCGGAGGGCGGCGCCGCGGGTTTTGAAAGCCCGAAGTGACCGCCCGGCCGGCGGCGCATCCGTATAAATTGAAAAGGATTTATTGCCATGCAGCGCGTATGTGTTATCGGAATGGGGCCGATAGGACGGCTCCACTCAAAAATATACCGCGAACTTCCCAACGCCGAACTGGTGGGTGTCTGCGACATAATCCCTGAACGGGCAAAGGCTGCCGGTGAGGAGGCGGGCGTGCCGTATTTCCTTGACGCACAAGAGATGCTCGACGCGCTTAAGCCCGATATTTGCTCGGTAGCGACAGGCGGACGCGAGTATTCCTCCGACCACTACAAACCCACAATTCAGGCGCTTGAAGCCGGCTGCCATGTGCTCGGCGAGAAGCCTATCTCCGACAAGCTGTGCCATGCCCGCGAGATGGTTGAAACCGCCCGGCGGCTGAACCGCTGTTACGGAATCGATTTCAACCACCGCTTTACGCCCGCGGCGCGTCAGGCCGAAAAGTGGATGGCAGACGGACGCATCGGCGAGCTGCTGTTTTGCAACATGGCGCTCTGGATCGGCAAGTTCATGCCGCTCGATTCGCCGTATTACCACCTCAAAGCGCTGAACCCTCACAGCGTCAACATCATGCAGCATTTCTGCGGGCCGATTTCAGAGGTTTCGTGCTTTGCCTATAAAGCGACCGGGCGTGACATCTGGTCGACGGCATCGATAAACATCCGCTTTGAATGCGGAGCAGTGGGACATCTGACAAGCTCATATGACATAAGGCGCGGCCACCCGATGGAACGCTGCGAAGTCGCGGGAACAAAGGGGCGTTTCGTTTTCGAGGATATGTGGCGCGAGGCAGTTTTGTATCCGGCTGAAACCGACTTAAAGGAAGTATATACAAACCCGGTTTTCGGCGGATATCTGGGCTTTGACGACACTTTCCGCGCGCGGATAAAAGCGTTTGTCGATCAGGTGGACGCGGGAGCAAAGCCCGAGGAGATCGACGGCTCAGGAGTCGAGGGATATGAAGCCCAGCGCGTGATCCACGCAGCAATTAAATCGCTTGACAACGGCGGCATACCGGTTAAGGTTGCTGAAGTGACCGAATAAATGCGTGTTATTCTCCGCCTATTGCTTTCCGCGGTTTTGTTTACCGCAGTTTTGGTGCTCTCGTCTTGCGCAGCCAAAAAAGAGAGGGGCATCCTTTCAGCCGAGACAGCGATGTCAGGCAGCAGAGTGTATCACGCGGCGAAGATTTCAGACACATTTCAGTATATAGACTTCGACAGGACGTCAGATACATCGACACTTGATCCCGTTGTGCCTTGTTACGTCCAGGGCTGTGAACACACCGACGACAGCTGCCCCGCCTATATACGAGGACTCACCTGCTGGGTGCCGCAGTCGGGCAAGCGCGGCGACCTGCTGTGGTATGCGCAGATGCGGTCATATATTGACCCCGAAACGCATAAAGGCGCTCGCCACAATGTTATTGCAAAGCTCGACGTTTCGACTGGACTCACAGCTACACTGCTTCAGGACTGGCAGTATGTGATCGAACAGCTGCTGCTGTACAAGGGCGACATATATTTCCTGTCAAAGAACGCGGACGGCCTGCGCGATGTCTGGGTCATGCCGCAGTCGGGCGGCACTCCGAGAATGTATATCAAAAATGACGGTAAGGATATACTGATGCTCGGCATGGAAGACGGCGTAATGTTCATATTAAGTGAGGACGGCAGCGTCTTCCGCGCAGATTCCGACGGCGACAGAGTCACTGTTAAGCTCATCGTGACCGGCGAAGTCTCCACCGGCATTTTCGTATACGGCGGCTATATATACTATCCCGTGAAAACGGCTGATGCGCCTGAATATGAATATCTGCCGGGACGCTCCGAGACAGATGCAACCGGCGAGGCGATGGAAGTCGCGGTAGCGGTTAACTGCCACGACTACTGGCGCATTTCCGCAGAGGGCGGTGAACCTGAATTTGTAGTGTCAGGCGTACAGGCGACAACGGGCAGTTTATGTGCGGACGGATTTCTCTACCTGCCCGCCTGGAACTTCAGCTACTATGGCTCGATAGAGTCAGAGGGAGCATACACGGACTATTATTCACGAACCACCGGCAATGTCGCGGCTGTAAAGCTGAACGGAGAGCCGGACGCCGGAACGCTTATAGAAGGCTCTGAACTCGATTTTTCGGCGATATATGCCGTAACCGAGCAGTATGTGCTGGCAAAGGCGACAAACCCGCAAGCCGCATATGCAAACGGCACCGGCATAAAATCGCAATACGTATTGTACAACCGAAGCGACGGCAGCGTGCGCACGGTTGATTTCAAATAAAAATTTTAATATTGGAAGGTAAAAGCTATGTCGAAAGCACCGCTGAAAGTAGGAGTCGTCGGCATGGGCGGCATAGGCAATCTGCATGCCGACTGCCATAAAGCCGACGAGCTGGCCGAGCTGGTTGCTGTCTGCGATGTCGTGAAACAGCGTGCCGACGCCGCAGCACAACGGCTCGAAGTACCCGCATACTACAGCCTGAAGGAAATGCTCATAGCACACCCTGAGCTCGACATTGTCGACGTGACTACATCCGGTTATGAAAACGGAAGCTGGCACTACGAGCCTACAATGCAGGCGCTCGATGCCGGAAAACATGTACTCGTGGAAAAGCCGATCTCCAATGAAATAACCGAGGCGCGTGAGATGGTTGCGTATGCAGCGAAAAAGGGTCTTTACCTCGGCTGCAACCTCAACCACTACTTCTCCATCCCGGCGGAACGCGCCCGCAAGTATATGGACGACGGCCAGATCGGCGAGCAGGTTTACTGCATCAACAAAGTCGGTTTCAACGGCACGTCCGACAGCTACGGCGGACCTGGCGCTCCGCGCTGGAACCGGCCGTACTCGCACGCAAAGGCGTTTCTGACTCATCCGTTCTCGGTCATGCGCTAT
Source organism: Clostridia bacterium (assembly GCA_033808535.1). Classification (GTDB taxonomy): domain Bacteria; phylum Bacillota; class Clostridia; order Oscillospirales; family CAG-272; genus DTU078. The sequence continues at coordinate 621 of JAPXNL010000097.1, read as the reverse complement.
TTCTGCGGCAACGTGACCCATGTCCAGGCGTTCATGGATAAGCCTGGCGTAAGGCGCTCTGCAAGCGATTTAATGCTGTCCATCCAGAGCATTCATATGAAGTTTGAAAACGGCTGTGTGGGCTATCTGCTTTCACAGCGCGGCGATGCAACGTTCGGCCTTGGCGGCTGGTGGAGCTTTGAGCTTGCCGGAACAAAGGGCACGTTTGTCATTGAAAACTGCGTGGAGCAGCTGACTTATTTCAAAGCAGGCACCCAGCCTGAGGTTTTGAACACCGGCATCACCGACTTCAACTCCACATTCCCGCGCCGCATACATGCATTTTTAGAGGATATATCAAACAGCGTGCCGCTTGATTTGCTGAGATCCAGCGGCCGCGACGCGCTTGCTACGATGGAATACATATTTGCCGCAATCGATTCATACGAATCAGGCGGCGAGATTGTGCGTCCGCATCCGCTGCCGCCGCTCCACGGCGCTGTCGGTACAATCTGACGCCCGAAAAATACAACAGGCGAGAGGACATTTCAAAGTGTCCTCCGCCTGTTGTATGTTTGCTGTATTAAAGATCTGCTTTTATTATATCCCGCAAAACGACTTTGCCTTGCGGCGGAGCCTTGG
>JAPXNL010000096.1:0-8116 GCA_033808535.1 Clostridia bacterium | reverse complement strand
ACGTATCTCTTTTTACCCTGTAGTGACGAGGGGGGATCTTATCCCCCCCCACACGCATCTTCATTATTCGTTTTAATTAAAGAACAACCTACAAATTATCCGAGCAACTTCTCTATACAGGCGATTTTTACACAAACGCACAGCGCGTCGACGGCTTTTTTAAGCTCGTCGATAGGCGGGTAGGTCGGCGCGATTCGCAGGTTGCGGTCGCGCGGGTCGCGCCCGTACGGGAATGTCGCGCCGGCAGGCGTAAGCTTTATGCCAAGCTCAGCCATAAGCTTATAGACAGTTTTCGCGCAGCCGTCGCACACATTAAAGCTGATGAAATAGCCGCCCCGCGGTGTATTCCATTCGGCTATCCCCGTGCCGCCAAGCTCCCGCTCAAACGCGTCGCAGACCGCGGCGAATTTGGGTCTGAGCAATGCCGCGTGCTTTTTCATGTGCTCCTCGATTTTCTCGCGCGAGTCGAAAAACCTCGCGTGCCTGAGCTGATTCAGCTTGTCGTGGCATATCGTCTGCATCGCCATCACCGACTTTATGTATGCGGTATTGGCAGGACTTGAAATCACTGCGGCGACTCCCGCGCCGGGGAAACTGATCTTTGAGGTCGACACGAACATATAAACCATGTCCGCATTGCCGTGTTTTTCACATTCCGCGAAAATATCGAGCAGCCTGTCGCCCTCGTCGTATAAGCCGTGCACAATATATGCGTTGTCCCAGAATATGCGGAAATCCGACGCCGCGGGCTTCAGCGCCGCGAACCGGCGCACCGTTTCATCAGAATATGTTATTCCCTCGGGGTTAGAGTACTTCGGCACGCACCATATACCTTTGACCAGCGGATCACGCACCGCATCTTCGGCTGCGTCCATGTCAGGGCCGGCAGGCGTCATCGGTATATTTATCATCTCAATACCCAGGGTCTCGCATATCGAAAAATGCCTGTCATAACCCGGTACCGGACACAAAAATTTGACTTTTCCCTGCCGTGACCACGGCTCTGCAGTCTTGGAAACACCCAGCAGCATATTTCGCGCCATGGTGTCGAACATGATATTCAGGCTGGAGTTGCCGCAAACCACGATATTTTCCGTCGGTGCTCCGGTCAATAAAGAAAACATGCGTTTTGCTTCCGGCGTGCCGTCCGGCAAACCGTAGCTGCGGTAGTCACGCCCGCCCTCGCCCACGCAGTCCTCTGCGGTGATAAGCATGCCCATCATATCCTGCGATAGGTCGAGCTGGTCACGTCCGGGTATCCCCCTTGACATATCGAGCGCCAGCCCCGCGCTTTTTATTGCGGCAAATTTCTCTTTTTGCCGCGCGAGCAGGCTCTCAAGCTCGCCGCGCGTCATGTTCCGATATTCCATAAATGATAGACTGTCCTTTGCGATTTTTTTAAGCATAACTTTGGCGGTGTGCGGCGATCTGCGGCACACCGCCGGTAATATTCCTTTATTTCTGCATTTCAACGGCACGCCACAGCATTTAAAACTCTGCCGTACCTGTGGTGCGCGGGAACGGGATAACGTCGCGGATGTTCGTTATGCCTGTGACGTACATGATCAGACGCTCAAATCCGAGACCAAAGCCCGAATGCTTGCAGCCGCCGTATTTGCGCAGCTCGTTGTACCACCAATAGTCGTCCGGATTCAGACCAAAGCGCTTGTACGCCTCATCAAGCAGCCCCATGCGCTCCTCGCGCTGCGAGCCGCCGCAAAGCTCACCGACGCCCGGGACGAGCAGGTCGGCTGCGGAGACAGTCTTGCCGTCTTCGTTCTGGCGCATGTAAAACGCTTTGATTTCCTTCGGCCAGTTGTACACGAACACCGGGCGCTTGAAATACTCCTCGGTAAGATAGCGCTCGTGCTCGGTCTGAAGGTCCTGACCCCATCCGACAGGATAGTCGAACTTCTTGCCGCTTGCGGCGAGCAGTTCCATCGCCTCTGTATAGCTGACTCTAGCGAAATCGTTATTTAGGATATTGTCAAACCGCTCAAGCAGCGTGTTGTCGATGAATTTGTTGAAGAACTGCATTTCCGCCGGGCATTTGTCGAGCAGGTGACGGATGATGTATTTAAGCATCGCCTCCTGCACGTCCATGTCGTCTGACAGGTCGGCAAACGCCATCTCCGGCTCCACCATCCAGAACTCGGCGGCATGGCGGGGCGTATACGATTTCTCCGCGCGGAAAGTCGGCCCGAAAGTGTAAACTTTGCCGAACGCCATCGCATAACACTCGACGTTGAGCTGTCCCGAAACCGTCAGGTTTGCCGAACGGCCAAAGAAGTCCTGCGAATAGTCAACTGCGCCGTCCTCGGTTTTCGGAACATTGTCCATATCCAGCGTCGTGATGCGAAACATCTCGCCCGCGCCCTCACAGTCGCTGGTCGTTATAATCGGCGTGTGCACATACACAAATCCGCGCTCGTTAAAGAAGCTGTGAATCGCAAACGCTGCCTCGCTGCGCACGCGGAATACCGCGCTGTATGTGTTGGTGCGCGGTCGCAGGTGCGCTATAGTTCGCAGAAACTCATGCGAATGCCTTTTCTTCTGCAGCGGGTAATCGGGTGTCGAGGGTCCTTCAACGGTTATAGCTTGCGCTTTCAGCTCGAACGGCTGCTTTGCCTCAGGGGTGAGCACCAGCTCGCCCGTGGCTATAACTGCCGATCCCACATTCTGCGCGGCTATCTCCGCATAGTTGTCTAAACTGTCAGCCTCGAACACGATTTGCAGGTTTGAGAAATAGCTTCCGTCATTTAACTCGATAAATCCGAATTTGTTTGATGCGCGAATCGAGCGGCACCAGCCGGCCACAGTCAGTGTTTTGCCGCCAAAACCCTCCGGCGCAACATAAATATCCCTGATTAGAGTTCTTTCCATTTAAAACGTCCTGATCTTTCTATGAACTATTATAAACTATAATTATTAACGATTCAAGACAGGAATGCAAATTCGCAAAAACAATCCTGCATTTTACCATCTGTCAAGGCACTTATACCCATTTATCGGCAGCGGCAGACGGTTCGGCGTCAGCCGGTATCGGCCTGCTTTCGCGCATGTGCGTGATCCCCGCCGCGCGTATGTCTTCAAGCAATGCCGCGTTTTCTTCGGGCGTGGAGAAGCCGCAGATGCTCTTGTATACTCTTACCTGTATGCGCGAGCGGCGGACGTGGGCAAGCGAGCGCTCGTCGCCCGCTTCAGACTCGGCGGCGTCCCAGAGCTCGTCGAACTTCTTCACCAGCTCCGCATCTGGCGGTATAATCGTCGACGGGTGCATGTATATGCCCATGTGGATGCGCTCTGCTATATCGCTGGTCAGGTTTATGTACTCGTCGATATGACGCCAGCCGCCGCCGTAGTAAGCGGCCAAAAACTCATTATAGTATTCTTTCCAGTCTATATACGGGTCGCGCATTGCCGCTGCGTGCAGATAGGCGCGCAGCTCACCGAATTCACCAGACGGGGTTTGATAACAGCCCTCGTCGAACAACCCGACGACGTTGTTTTCATACATCCAGCGTATATTCGGCACAAGCGTGCGTATGTTGGGGAACGGCGCCTGATAGTACGCGAAATTGGTGGTGTAGTTCCATACATAAAGCCGCTTGCATATCTTTTTCCAGTCCAGCAGATCGCAGCGGAACGACTGCTTTTTGGAAAACGACCAGCTTGTGCCCGAGTCGTCGCACTCGCCAAGCGGGTGCGAGAAGCAGCACTCTATCGAGCACAGCCTGATAAGCACGTTGTCACGGGGCACAATGTCTTTCGGCGCCTGGCGCGTGTACTGATATGCGAGGGTATCGACCGCCACGTCGGGGAATTCGTCCTTTATCGCATCGGCGATGGCGTTGACAAACGGGAGCAGCGTGCCCATATGCGAGCCGGCACGTTCGTCAGCCGCGCGGCATGCATCGCATTCGCAGTATCCGGCGCAGTCGTTCTGGGATACCGATATAATGCGGCATCCGGGCTTTTCCCGCAGTTTCTTCCGCACGTTTTCGGTCACGAGCTCTAGCACTTCGGGGTTTGACAGACAGAGCTGGGTGGTTTTCCTCTCGCCGCCGGTCAGGGCGTAGTACTCAGGATGCTCGGCAAAATACTTGCGGGACGGCAGAAGATTTTCAAAAGTGTGCACAAAGATCGCATAAGAGATGCCCCCGCCGTATTTCTCGCTCATTAACCGGCCGGCGTTGCTGTTGACTGCGTTTTTGGCGCACCATTCCTCGTCGAAAGCGCAGGTCCAGAAAGCGTCGCGGTACTCATAGGCCGGCTTGCCGGTCAGCTCGAAGCCGTCGTCAAGCTCAAGCTGCGGCTTAGACGGCACTGTTTCGGTGTCAGCTGCAAAGAAACGGCAGCCGCACACGTCGCGGAGCAGCGCATACGCGCCGTAAAGCGTGCCGCGCGGCGAGCCTCCGGCTATCGAAAGGGTCTGCCCTTTTGCATTCAGCCTGTAGCCCTCCTCGGGCAGAGTGTCGTCAACGGACAGCGTAATTTCAGCCGGAGTTCCGGCATTACCTGTGCCGAAAATGGCGGACAGGTATTTTTGCAGTTCATCCTGTGCCGTAACAAGCGCAGGTGCGGGATTTTCAGGCAGGTTTATGCGGAAATTAGCGGTTAAGAGCATAATATCGCACCCCCGTAAAATCTGGTTGATTTTTATTTTACCCTCAGGCCGGCGTGATGTCAAGGGAAATCGTATAAAAGGCTGCTGATGCAGAGTCGTCCGTTATTTTCCCAAATCGCTTGACGTATGGATAATAGTGTTATATAATCAAGGTAATTTCAACGACAAGTTAGGGAGAGAACCTGATATGAAAAAAGCGCTTATATTCTGGGGCGGCTGGGACGGCCATACGCCCGAACTCGTATCAAAACGGTTTGGCCGCATACTCGAAGCCGAGGGGTTTGATGTACGCATCGAAAACAACATGGACTGTCTTGACGACGGCGAGTACCTGCAGACGCTCGACCTGATTATTCCCTGCTGGACAGGCGGAAACATCAAGGGCGAGCATACCCGCAACATCTCGCGCGCAGTCGGCAAGGGCGTCGGAATGGCAGGCTGCCACGGCGGTATGTGCGACGCATTCCGTGTCGACACCGAATGGCAGTTCATGACCGGCGGACAGTGGGTCAGCCATCCCGGCGGAGAGGTTGACTATATGGTGAACGTAATCCCGAACTCCAGCCCGATTACCGAGGGGCTTGTTGACTTCCCGGTTCGCAGCGAACAGTACTATATGCATGTCGACCCTGCGGTAGAAGTGCTTGCGACAACACGTTTCCCGACCGTGCACTACTATAATATTTCCAATAAACCCGTCGATATGCCTGTCGCGTGGACAAAATACTGGGGGCTTGGCCGCATTTTCTACTGCTCGCTCGGCCATCAGGACAGCGTGTTCGACAACTCGCCGACCGCACAGGAAATCATGCGCCGCGGCATGCTGTGGGCAGCCGAAGGCAAAGAATGGGCGCAGCAGCGCGGACTTACCGACGAGCCGTTCCTGAATAACGCAAAGATGTATTAATTTAAAAATATAGCGAGGTACAAACATATGACCAAGATCGGCATAATAGGAATCGGCAACATAAGCGGCATTTACCTGCATAATATTACAAATGTATTCAACAAAGAGCTTGAAATCGTCGGCGTCTGCGACCTGGTACGCGAACGCGCCGAGAACGCCACAAAGAAGTATAATATCCGCAAAATCTACGACACCATGTACGACTGTTTTGCCGACCCGGAGGTTGAGGTTGTGCTCAACCTCACCCGCCCGTATGAGCATTACGGCGTAAGCAAGCCTGCCCTTGAGGCTGGCAAGCACGTCTACAGCGAAAAGCCGCTTGGCGCGTCGTGGGAAGAAGGCCAGGAACTCGTCAGGATCGCAAAGGAAAAGGGACTGTGGATAGGCGGCGCGCCTGACACATACATGGGCGCGGGCATCCAGACCTGCCGCAAGGTTATCGATTCCGGAATGATAGGCGACATTGTGGGCGTCACTGCCAACATGACCTGCCATGGTCACGAGTCGTGGCATCCCGACCCCGAATTCTACTACAAGTTCGGCGGCGGCCCGATGCTCGACATGGGCCCGTATTACATTACAGCGATAATCAACCTCATCGGCGGCGTGAAGAAGCTGACCGGCATGACAAAAATCAGCTTCCCGCAGCGTCTTATCACCAGCCAGCCGTTCAACGGCACGATTATCGACGTGGACGTACCCACAAACATCATGGGCATTATGGAGTTTGACTGCGGCGCTATCGGTTCGATTTTCACCTCGTTCGACGTTTGGAGCGCGCATCTGCCGATAATCGAAGTTTACGGCTCCAAGGGTACGTTGTCGGTGCCCGACCCCAACTGCTTCGGCGGACCTGTCGTGCTGCATCTCCCGGGTAAGCCGGCACAGGAACTGCCGCTTGAGTTTGGTTATCCCGAAAACAGCCGCGGACTTGGCCTTGCAGAGTTCTGCTCCGCAATCCGCCACAACCGCCGTCCGCGCGCCTCGTATCAGCAGACGCTGCACGTGCTCGAGGTTATGACCGGCTTCCAGCGCAGCTATGAGTCGGGCAAGCAAATCGAGCTTTCCACCAAATACGAGCGCGAAGCTCCCATGCGCGCCGATCTCCCGGTCGGCATTATGGACTGAGCATTGCAGGGCAATCAGTTTAGACAGTTTATTCGTAAAAGGCACAACTCAATTCCGAAATACTTGTCATCCGTCCCGCCAATGGCGACGGTGACGAGGACTGCTTTTCATCATGAAGGGCATATAAAGTCATACTCGGCACACCAAACAATAAATTCAAACAAATTGCGGGGGTGTGTGGGATCTCTTTCACCCACGCACATCCCGCTTTCTTATAATAACTTTGCGGAGGTATAATAATATGCGTCTTAACGTAGGGCTGGTCGGTTACAAGTTCATGGGCAAGGCGCACAGCAACGCATATGCGCGGCTGGGCATGTTCTTCGATCCGGGCGCGGAAGTATGCAGGCGTGCGATTTGCGGGCGAGACGAGAAGTGGGTGGCGGAGTCTGCGAGAAAGTACGGCTGGGAAAGCTACGAAACATCGTGGGAGAAGCTTGTCGGGCGCGATGATATCGACATTATCGACATAACCTCGCCGTCGGACACGCACAAAGAGGTCGCGGTCGCCGCCGCGAAAAACGGCAAGCACATATTCTGCGAAAAGCCGCTGGCGCTGACAACCGATGACGCGCGCGAGATGCTGGAAGCTGCGGAGCGTGCCGGAGTCAAGCACCAGATAGGGTTCAACTACCGATTCGTGCCGGCGGTCGTGCTCGCGAAGAAGTTTATCGACGAAGGCAAAATAGGCACCATCCGCCATGTGCGCGCCTCGTACCTTCAGGATTTCATTATCGACCCCGAGTTCCCGCTTGTATGGCGGCTGCAGCGCAAAATCTGCGGTTCCGGCTCGCTCGGCGATCTGGGCGCGCATTTCATTGACCTCGCACGCTACCTGTGCGGCGATTTCAAAACCGTCATGGGTATGCAGAAGACCTTTATCACCAGCCGTCCTATTGTTCAGAAAATGGAGGGACTCTCTGCCCAAGCCAGCACCGACGCGCCGCGCGGCACGGTTGACGTTGACGACGGCACAGTTTTTGTTGCCGAGTTTGAGAACGGCGCGCTCGGCACGTTCGAGGCGACGCGCTTTGCGCAGGGGCACAAAAATGACCTCTCCATCGAGATCAACGGCGACAAGGGCAGCATAAAATTCGTGTTCGAACGCATGAACGAGCTGCAGTATTACAGCGCGAAAGACGAACCCGGCACGCAGGGATTCCGCTTGATCCAGGCAAGCGAGGGCATACACCCGTACATGACGGCGTGGTGGCCGACCGGACACGTCATCGGCTACGAGCATACGTTCGTGCACGAGATATACGAGTTCGTACGGTCAATAGTAAACAATACGCCGACGGTGCCCAGCTTCTACGACGGAGTCAAGTGCTCGCAGATAATAGAGGCTGTTGAACTCTCCGCCCAGCGCCGTGCGGCTGTCGACGTCGATACAATTTAATTGAAGCTATATTCTACATTATAGTTATAGGGGATGCGTGCGGGGGGATAAGATC